>CAYSBK010000001.1:0-57448 GCA_964429265.1 uncultured Pirellulales bacterium
TCGAGCCGGTGGACGGTGCGCCGCGAGTGCAGAGGATATACCACACGGCCGCGGGTTGATGGGAGGCGAAAGATTTTTTGCTGGGCGGTGATTTTTTCCTTGTTCATATGGTCAAACTACCATATGATGTAATGAGAATCGCAGGTGTGGATATGGAGGCTTTGACCGAAAAGCAAAAAGCGGTGCTTGAGTTTATCGAGGATCGGCTCGATGCGGCTCGGCCGCCCAGCCAGCGGGAGATTGCACGGCATTTCGGGCTGTCGCAGAACGCGGTGTATCAACTGGTGAGCTACCTGAGGCGCAAGGGCTACGTGGTGAACGTGCCGGGCCATCGGGGGATAAGGCTTTCCGAGAGGTACCTGCGCCATAAGGGTCGCGGGGGAGTTGCGTTGGTGGGGCGAGTGGCGGCCGGTGAACCGATCCTGGCCCAGGAGAATATCGAGCAATACGTGGACATCGGGGATTTTTTTGGTCGGGGCAGGGATATTTTCCTTCTGAGGGTTTCCGGGGACAGCATGGTGGACGAGGGGATTATGGACGGGGATATAGTGGCGGTGAAGCCGGCGGCGGCGGTCGAGAACGGCCAGATTGCGGTGGTTTTGCTGGACGACGAGGCAACGGTGAAGAAGGTGTATCGTCGCCGCGGCAGGATAGCCCTTGTGCCGGCCAACCGGTCGGCGGGGTACAGGACCATCTACGTAAGGCCCGGCAGACGAGAGGTTCGAATTATAGGGAAGGTGGTCGGCGTTTTGCGGAAGCTTTAGGCTGATAGAGAAGATGAAATGTCCGGTTTACATAGGTGTTGCGGGCTGGTCTTATGCGGACTGGAAGGACGTGGTTTACACCGACGCGAAGATCGACCAACTCGAGTACGTCAGCCGATTCGTGGACTGCATCGAGATAAACAACACGTTTTATCGTCCGCCTTTTGAGAGGACTGTGCGTTCGTGGCTGGAGAGGACGAAGAAACGTGCGGCGTTCTTTTTCACCGCGAAGCTGCACCGAAGTTTCACGCACGAGGGTAAGATCGAGCGGGAGATAGTGAGGCATTTTCACAAGGGCTTCGAGCCTTTGCTGGCGGCCGGCAAGCTGCGGCACCTGCTGGCGCAGTTTCGATATGATTTTGCGGATTCGCCGGAGAACCGTCGGCTGCTGGAGGAGATAGTGAAGCTCTTCTCGGATTCGTTCAAGGTAACGGTTGAGCTGCGTCACAAGTCGTGGCAGAGCCAGCGGGGACAGGAGTTCCTGGAAGGGTTGGGGGTTAGCGTGTGCAATCTTGATTATCCGCTGTCGTCCAATTCGTTCAACATGCAGTGCTGCACGATAGGCAGGGACGGGTATTTCAGGTTGCACGGCAGAAACGCCGAGAAGTGGTTCAGCAAGGCCGGTCGGGATGAGACCTACAACTATTACTACAACGAACACGAGCTTGGCGGGATAAAGAGGCGGATAGAACGTTTATCCGAGGCGCTTGAATCACTTACGGTTATTGCGAACAACCATTATCGCGGAGCGGAGCTTGCGAACGCGCTGGAGCTGAAGGCTATGGTGACGGGGCGTAAGCAACCCGTGCCGGCGGGGCTTTTGCGGGCTTATCCGGACCTGATGAGGATTGCGGCAAGCCAGGAATGAAGCGCAGCTCGTTGTTTGCGAAAGCGGGCGGGTTATGCATACGGCATTATTGATATTAAGGAGCTATTACAGCCTTTTGAGAGGGCCGGTATCCGTGCAGCGACTGGTCGGCAGGGCGTGCGAGCTTGGGTACGAGGCAGTGGCCCTGGCGGATGTCAACGTGATGTACGGGGTGGTCGATTTCTGCAAGACCGCCCGAAAAGCGGGTGTGAAACCGATAATCGGCGTTCAAATCGTAGACGAGAGGGGGCGGGTTGTCTTACTTGCCGAGAACGAGGTCGGCTACAGGAACCTTTGCAGGATAGTGACGGCGCGGAACCTGGAGCCGGATTTTGAGCTGGTGGGGCGGCTGAGCGACTACAGCGAAGGGTTAATCTGTATCTGCGGCAAGCGGCGTTTGCTGGACCGGCTGAAAGGGGTTTTTCGCAGCGATTGTCTTTTCTGGCCGTGTCGGGACGAAGCAGATGCGGAGCAGCCGCCGCTTCGGAAAGTAAGGGCTGTCGCCTGTGGTGTTTTTGACTGCGTGACGGAGGATGATGTAACGACAGGCAGGCTGCTGGCGGGCATAAGGCGATTAAGCGGAGCCGGTGCAACCAGGCGGGATGAGAGTAGTTTCAATGTGATTGTGGGGGTGGATGATCTTGCCGGCAGGTACGGGCGGTTCGGCGACGCGGTGAAAAACGCCGCGGAGATTGCCGGGCGCTGCAGCGTTGACCTGCTGGACAGGGGATACTTTTTGCCCAGGGCGAAGCTGCCGCCGGGCAGGGACGGCCACATTGAGCTATCCAGGCTTTGCCATCGCAGGCTGGCGGAGAAATACAACCCCGTTACAAAAGAAGTTGTCAAGCGTCTTGAATATGAGTTGAACGTTATCAGGGAGAACCGGTTCAGCGATTACTTTCTGGTGGTGCACCAGATAGTGGAGTACGCAAAACGTCGGCGAATCCCTGTGGATGTTCGCGGCTCGGCGGCGGGGTCGCTGGTTGCGCACGTGCTGGGTTTTACGAGGGTCTGCCCGATAAAGAACGGGCTTTACTTCGAGCGTTTCATGAACCCCGGCAGGCGGGATTGTCCCGACATCGACATCGACCTGTGCTGGCGGAGGCGTGACGAGGTGATAAGGTTCTGCTACGAAAACTGGGGCCAGCAGTACGTGGCGATGATTTCGAACATCAACAGGTACCGCCGCCGAAGTGCCGTCCGCGACACAGGCAGGTTTCTCGGGTTCGACAGGGAACGGATAAACCAGTTCGTTGGGCAAAGTCGGCCTGCAGCAGCGGCGGCGGTGGTTTACGGGCTGGCCGGGAGAATACTTGGGTATCCGCGCGGGGTCGGCGTTCACTGCGGGGGGATGGTTATTACACCTTTGCCGATAGCCGAGCTTGCTCCGCTGGAGCGTGCGGCCAAGGGCGTTGTCATCACCCAGTACGACAAAGATGCGGCCGAGGCGGTCGGGCTGATCAAGATCGATTTGCTGGGCAACAGGGCGCTTTCAACGGTGGATGGTGCCGTCAATATCATCACGCACAATGGGGACAAGCTGGATGTCGATGCCGTTGACCCGGCGGACGAGAAGACCGCCCGGATGCTCAGCGCCGGCGACAGCCTTGGGGTGTTTCAGTGCGAATCGCCGGCGATGAGGCAGTTGCTGCGGGCGCTGAAGGTAAGGAACAAGAAGGACGTGGCGACAGCCCTGTCTCTGGTAAGACCCGGCCCGGCGTCCGGCGGGATGAAGGCGGAGTTCATTGAGCGTCACGTGAACAAAAAGCCATTTCGGTACCTGCACCCGAGGCTGGAGGAGTTGCTGGGTGATACGTACGGCGTGATGCTTTACCAGGAGGACGTGATGCGGATAGCGGTGGAGCTTGCGGGCTACAGTGTTGCCGAGGCCGACAGGTTCAGGTCGGAGGTTTCGAAGAAGGTTTCGGCGTCGCATCTGCACAAGCAGTACAAGGATTTTGTGTATTCACGAGCCGAATCCGCCGGTATCGACCGGCACAGCGCGGAGGTTATCTGGGACCATATTCTGCGGTTTGCGGCGTATTCTTACTGCAAGGCACACGCGACGGTCTATGCGAACATTGCGTGGCAGACGGCATATCTGAAGGCGCATCACCGGTGGCAGTTTTACACGTCGCTGCTGAACAATCACCAGGGCATGTATCCGCTGGGGGTGTACGTGTGGGATGCGAAAAGGCACGGGGTGCAGGTGCTGGGGCCGCACGTTAATGAAAGCGAGCTTGAATGGAAGTTGCAGCGTGGGGGCAGTGCCCGGCCGTGGGGCAATGGATTTGCAGGTACTGCCATAAGGGCCGGGCTGGGGATAATAAAGGGCCTCAGTCACAACACGATAGACGAGATTATCAGCCGGCGAAAGGAGCGGCCGTTCGCAGACCTCGAGGATTTGCGAAGGCGGGTGAGGTTTCGCGGCAGCGAGCTGCAGGACCTGGTCCGCGTCGGCGCCTGCGACGGGTTGGGACCCAGCCGACACCAGATGTTGAGAGAGGCGGAAGCGTCGCTGCGTGATGCTCGCCAGCCGTTGTTGTTCAAGATATACGACGATGGGCTGAAGTTGCGACGGTACAACCGGGCGGAGCGATTGAAGGCGGAGCTGGAGTTGACGGGGATAGGGTTCAGTATGCATCCGAGCCTGCTGGCGGGCGGCGGGTATGTGCCGGCGGCGAGGCTGGGCAGGTTCATCGACAGAGAAGTGGCGGTTGCGGGCGATGTTGTGACGGCCAGGCGGGCGGTTACCGGCGAAGGGAAATTGATGGGGTTTGTGACCCTTGAGGATTTTTCGGGATTGGCCGAGGTGACTTTCCTGCCGGAGCAGATTGAACAATACCAGCAGCTATGCCAGGTTGAGGGGCTGGTATGGGTAAGGGGCAGGGTTACCGAGCACCTGGCTTCGGTTGCGGTTCGGTGTCGAAGCTGGGGCTTTGCAGCGTAGGCGGGGCCGGCGTTGCAGCCGAAGGAAGAGACCTTCTGGGATAAAGGCGGTTGATTTTTTCCGACACCTGTTCTTGCCGGCTGCCACAGCCCGGCCCGGTCAAGCTGAGCTGTTCGAGAAGAGTCTCAGCAGCGTATCTTCGGCCGCGTCGCTCCAGAGGCCGTTTTCGAGACGATCGGCCACGGCAGGCAGGCGTTGGTTGAGATGCTCCAGTGGCGTCAGCGGCAGGCCCCGACAGGAGGGATATACGATTATCTTGCCTGGTATGCTGTGGTCTTCGACGGCCTTCAGGCCATCGATGGCTCCATCAAGTCCGGCTATGGCTGCGACACAGGGATTGGTCTGCAGTGCACCGCTTTCGAGGCGGCTCAACAGCTTTTCCATATCGTCCACGACCGAGCCACTGGTGCCGACGAAATAAAGCCGCTTCTCGATGTAGCTGTTCAGGTCGACTGCGGCTACCGTGTCGGTGCTTATGCCGGCGAAGATGTTGATAATCGCGCCGCGTCTTGCTTGCTCGACGGCGGCGGCGACCATCTCCGGCCGAGGCACCATCAGCACGATGTAGTCAAAGCCATCGTCGGGAGCATCGTGGTTCGGGTCGTAGGCCTGGAAGCCCACGCCGGTGCGGTCGGCCAGGGGTTTGGCAACGGCGCCGAGCCTGGCCAGTCGCTGCCGGTCGGTGTCGGCAGCAAATACACTGACGCCCTCGATACCACTGCTGATGCAGCGGATGGTGTGCATTGTTCCCATCGGTCCGGCTGCGCCGATTATGCAAATGGTGTCGCCGCGACGGATTTCGGCATTTGGTGGTACGTGCCGCATTGAAGAGGCGGGGTCGCAACCCTTTGTACCGGTGACTCGGATGCCTTCGTAATGCACCCTTCCGACGGGCAGATTAACGGTGCCGGTGAGATTGCCGCCGCACAGCACGACGTTCAACAGTCCGCCGGGAGCCAGTTTCTCCAAAAGCAACTCGACCGTTCGACGGTTGCGGCCAAGATAAATTATATCGTCGAAGCTGCAGTCCGGAAGCGAGGCAAGCTCAGCAACTCGTGCCATCGGCGAAGGCAGGCCATCAGGTGGTTCGAAGCGCGACAGCCAGGTTACCTGCGCGGGTCGGACGGGGCCTTTGAATAGATCGGTCAGACCCTTCGGTGGCTCCATCTCTGCCGCAATCAACAACTGCCCCGCTGCGGTGATGCCTGTGCGTTCGGCGCGGGCATATGCGTGTTCGACACAGGCCCACGGCTCGACCATCGCGACGGCCGAGGCCGAAAGCCGCTGTCCCACCGGCAACAGCATTGAGCGGCCGGTGGGGTCGGTGATAACGCGCGTGTCCATCAGGACATATTGCTGCAGGGCGCCTTCGAAGTTATAGCCGAACGCCGCGTTTGCCCCGGCGGTCGGCAACCAGCGGTAATCGGTCTGGACGAGAAATCTCTGGCCGGGTGCGAAACCTGCAAGGGCTTCGCCGACGGCCGCTATCGTAACGACGGCCTCGTGGCCGGGTACCGTGGGCCTTTCGGCAGGTACGTAGCTTGGTACCTCGTCGAGGATGCGCCGGGCGATGCCTGAGACAACAGGGCCTTTGCGGACATGGCGTGAGAACTGCTTGAGCAGCTTCAGGTCGGAGAAACACAGTCCCGCCGCCTCGACCCTGCAAAGCAATTGATACGGCCCGGGGCGGTGCACGGGCTTGCTTTCGTTCAGCACAAGCTCGCCGGGCCCGACCAGTTGAATTGCGCGCTGGGTTCTAGGCAGTACGGACATCCGGTTATCCAATCATATATTAAGAATCGTGTTGTTAAGGCGGATAATAATGGCTGCGATGGATAATATCAATGCCGCGGGCAGGATTTTCACGGTCAGGCGGCCAATGCAGCGCATAAAAAAAGGGAGACCGGGGCATTTGGTTATTACCTGTTGTAGCCTGGCTCCCTGTTGCGACGTGCCATTACTGCGTTACCGCGGATCGCACAAGTTGACGTAGCCGCCCGAACTTGCACTCGCAACATTCATAATATACACAAAGTGCGGGGTCTTGTCAAGGGCCGAGTCGGCTAAGCGACGATTTTTTTTCAGAAAGACCCGAGCGGGGGCTGTATGCCGAAAACAGCCCTTTTCCTGCCGTTGAGCAGTGGTTCAAGGATACGTTTGCTGTCGCTGGACGTTGACTTTCAGGCGGCGATGTGTTAGTCGTACCGTGGGCTGATGTACTGCCATCGCCTGCAGTACGTCGGAGTTTACCGGTCCGGTGGTAAGCCCAGTTTTTCCAGGACGGCTGAATACCGCGGTGCCGCGGGTAAAGCCGACCGAAGTTTTACCCAGTAGCCAGCAGCCTATGCCGGCAGTGATTTATGGTGCAGGCGATGCGAAAACAGGCGAGCTGTACCGTGCTGAACAGTTGCAGAGAAAAGCCCGGCGAGTTGTGTGGGAGCGAGTGTAATGAAACAACAGCGGACGGCGGGCCGAATACGTGATAGTTTTTTGGGCTGTAATACGTTTGTCTTTTGAGTAAAGGATGCGCGGTAATGAGTTTTCGAAAGTTTTTCATGGTTTGCCTGTGGAGTGTGAGCTTTGCCGGCGCAGCTTCGGGGTACGAACATTTGAGGCCGGGCCTGGCCGGAACGTTTTTCGCCAGGCGCAATTTCACCAATCCGGTGGGTTACATAGACATACTTGACAGTCTCGACAAGAATTGGGGCAAATCAAGAGGAAGCTCATGGTCGGGGCGGTGGTCCGGCTACATTGATTTTCCGGTTGCGGGGGAGGTAACATTTACGGCAACGGCGGTGGACGGGCTCCGGTTGCTGGTTGCCGGCAAGGTAGTAATAGACGGCCTTGAGGATAAGAACGCTCGGCGGGGGAAGGTGGTTGTTGATAAAGCAGGTTTGGTGCCGGTGGTGGTGGAGTACGTGTCGCAGACGGGCAAGGCGCAACTTCAAGTCTACTGGCAGTGGCAAGGGCGGCAAGCGACGATCGTACCGGCGGACAGGCTTTACTGTGATCCCACCGAGGTTGACCGGGAGCTGTTTGAACTGGGAGAGATGATCAGGTACAGCCGGGCTTTGCGGGAAAAGCTGGTGCGGGACCGCTACCGGCCGGGATATCACTTTATCAGCCCGGGCGGAAGATGCGATCCGTTCGACATCAACGCCTGCATATTCTGGAACGGCCGTTATCACATTTTTTACATCTTCCAGAATGAAAAAGGACATTGCTGGGGACACGCTTCGAGTCTCGACCTGGTGCACTGGCGACATCACCCGACGGCTCTCGAGCCGGGCGAGGGTGACACCGGAATTTTTTCGGGAGGCTGCTTTGTCGACGGCCGGGGCATCCCCACGATTACTTACTGGGGCCTCAAGCAGGGGGTATGCATCGCCACGAGCACCGACAGGGAACTCAACGTCTGGACCAAAAGCCCACACAATCCGGTGATCCGCCAAACGCGTTCCGGCTACGCCGTCATCGAGAGCGAATCGTCCAAAGACGAACAGGTGATTTACGGTGTGGCCGACCCATCGGCTATATGGTTCAACAAGGGTCGATACTATATGCTGACCGGCAACCTGCTGGTGCTGAAGCGATTCGGGCTGAGACAAAAGAATGCGAAATACCTCGGCGACACTACGTATCTTTTCGTTTCCGACGACCTGGTAAACTGGAAATACCTGCATCCCTTCTACAAATCAAATCGCAAGTGGACCCAGAGCGACGAGGACAATATGTGCCCCGACTTTTTCCCGCTGCCGGCGGGCCCCGAGTCGGCAAAGGCCAGCGATCGGCATATGCTGCTTTTTATCAGCCATAACCGGGGCTGCCAGTATTACATAGGCCGATACGCCGACGACCATTTCTACCCAGAAACGCACGGACGTATGAGCTGGGTGGACCGAGCCTTCTTTGCGCCGGAGAGCCTGCTGGACGACAAGGGCCGGCGTATTATGTGGGCGTGGATTCACGATGGGAGAAAGGCGGAGACGGTAAAATCGAGCGGCTGGTCCGGCACGCTGAGTCTGCCGCGGGTGCTGTGGCTGGGCGCCGATAAGACCCTGCGGATGAGGCCCGCCAAGGAGTTGGCCGCGTTGCGATACAATCCCGTTACACTCGGCAATCTAAGCATAAAGGCCGGCCACGATATGACGCTGAGCACCGTCAGAGGCAACAGCATCGAATTGTACCTTGAAATCGACACCTCCAGGGCCGAGCACGCCGGCGTGAAGGTATGCGTATCGCCCGACGGCCAGGAGCAAACCCTCGTATTCTACGATGCCAACGATAATATGCTAAAGATAGATACCACCCGGTCCAGCCTCGGCCAAGGCTCGAAGAAGGTTGAAGCGGGTCCGCTGGAACTCAAACCCGGCGAGCCGTTGAAATTGAGGGTGTTCGTGGACAAGTCCGTTGTGGAGGCCTTTGCGAACGACCGGCAGGCGGTGATGCGGCGTATCTATCCTACCCGCAGCGACAGCGTCGGTGTGGCGCTTTTCTGCAGGGGTGGTTCGGCCAGGGTAAAACGGCTGCAGGCATGGCAGATGATGCCGGCAAATCCTTACTGAAATTACCGGATTTGCCGATAACCGACCGCTCAATTGTCGGGAAACCCGAACATCCAGTGGCTCGGGTCGTTCCAGGCGGTGGGCAAATCTGCGGTGTGTCTTTGTTCCGGGGGCGACCACCAAGAACCGCAAACCACTGATTCTGCCAACGTACTACATCATCGGCAAGGGATCTGTTTCAGGTGGCTGCCGCCGGGTGTTTTGGTTGACAGTAATGTGGGGGTGGTATAGCATACGGGGCTTTGAGAAAGGTTGGCAGGCAAAGAAATGATCCGGGTAACACTAATAACTGGTGATGGAATCGGCCCCGAGATTGCAGATGCGGCCAGAAGGTGCATCGACGCAACGGGTGCGGAGATAGAGTGGGATATCAAGGAAGCCGGTCTGGACGTTATGGAGCGGCTTGGCACGCCGCTTCCGCAGGAAACGATAGAGTCGGTTAAGAACACGGGCGTGGCACTTAAGGCGCCGATAACCACGCCGGTTGGAACGGGCTACCGCAGCATCAACGTTTACCTGCGACAGAGTCTGGATTTATATGCGTGCCTGCGGCCCTGCAAGAGCTACAAGGGCGTGCGAAGCAGGTATGCCGATGTGGACCTTGTGGTGGTGAGGGAGAATACCGAAGACCTGTATGCGGGGATCGAATTTGAAAGGTCCAAAGACGACACCCTCGAGCTTATAGAGTGGATTAATCAACGCAGGGACAGGAAGATAAGGCCCGATTCCGGCATCAGCATCAAGCCCATCTCGGCCGCCGCGACGGAGAGGATAGTGCGTTTCGCGTTTGAATATGCCCGGAAGATGGGCCGGCGGAAGGTAACGTCGGTTCACAAGGCCAACATAATGAAGTTCAGCGACGGGCTGTGGCTGGAAGTCAGCAGAAAGGTTGCGGCCGAGTACGACGACATCGAGTTCGAAGACCGGATTGTTGACAATATGTGTATGCAACTGATTCAAAAGCCCGAGCTGTACGACGTTATCGTGTTGCCCAATCTTTACGGAGATATAATAAGCGACCTGTGCGCGGGCCTGGTCGGTGGCCTGGGAGTCGCACCGGGAGCGAACATCGGTGACGATGCCGCTATATTCGAGGCAACCCACGGAAGCGCGCCGAAATACAAGGGGCAAAACAAGGTCAATCCCACGGCACTGATACTGAGCGGCGTGATGATGCTGCGTCACATCGGCAAGAGAGCTGAGGCCGACAGGCTCGAAAACGCGGTCGCGGCGGTGATAGAAGAAGGCAGGCGTGTTACCTACGATATGAAGCCGGACCGCAACGACCCGACGGCCGTGGGGACCAGCGAGATGGCCGACGCGATAATCGAGAAAATCGAAAGCCAAAATAAGGCACAGTAAATCGACCCGTCGCGGCTGCAAATACCTTCTTTGCATACTCAGGGAGCTGCCCTATGAACCAGCAGCTACACCGCCAGCTTGTCTCAGGCTCAAGAAGTGGACCAGTTGCGTCGGTTGCCAGGTTCGGGCTGAGGTTGCTGTCGTGGCCGTATGCCGCGGCGGTGACTTTACGGAACATTTGTTACGACCGCGGCTGGTTCAAAAGCGACCATGTAGCCCCGGTCGTCATCAGCATCGGCAACATCACGGTCGGTGGTACGGGCAAGACGCCGCTGGTGCTGTGGTTGTCTAAAATGCTGGCTGAGAAGGGTCTTGCCTTTGTGATTCTCACCAGGGGCTACAAGTCAGGCAAGTACCGGCTTTCCGACGAGCCTGCCATTCTTGCTGGCGCGGCCGGCCGGGCAAAAGTCATCGTAAATCCTGATCGTGTTGCGGCCGCCAAGGAAGCTATCGAGAAGTTCAATGCGGAAGTCGTGTTGATGGACGACGGTTTTCAACACCGCCGACTGGGGCGTGACCTTGACATAGTAGCCATCGATGCGACGTGCCCGTTCGGATACGGCAGGCTGCTGCCGGGCGGGTTGCTGCGTGAGCCGGCGACGGCGCTGAAACGTGCACAGGCGGTGGTTATTACGCGGTGTGACCAGGTTGACAGCGACCAGGTCGAGCAAATCAAGAAGAAGCTGCTGCAACTGAATCCGGCGCTGGTCGTCGCCACGGCGGTTCACAAGCCGGTTTGCGCCAGGTCGAAGGCCGGGATCAACATTGAGCTGGGGCAGCTTAAAAAGAGGAAGGTGTTCGCCTTTTGCGGGATAGGCAACCCGCAGGCATTCTTCGATACGCTCGCTGCGATCGGTATCCAACCGGTGGGGTCGATGGTATTTGACGACCATCACCGGTACAGTCGGCGATGCATCGACAAGGTAGCGCGCAAAGCACGACAGGCGGGCGCGGATATGCTGGTTACAACAGAAAAAGACGCAACCAAGATCAGGACGCTGCACCACCAAGCGGAGCCCGAGCTGGTGTATCTGGTAGTCGAGTTGTGTTTAGTCAGCGGCAGCGAGCGGCTATGGTCCTTGATAGAATCGGCTGTCAAAGGTAAAATGCATCTTGCTTAAGGGTTGATGATGGATGAAGACCTGATAAAAACCGTCACGAATCTGGGCTCGCCGCGTGTTCTGGTAGTGGGCGACTTTATGCTGGATATTTACACGTACGGCGATGCCCTGAGAATAAGTCCGGAAGCACCGGTGCCGGTGCTGAAGGTACGCAGCACCCAGTGGGGCCCCGGCGGTGCAGCGTCGGTGGCGGCTGACCTGGCGGAGCTGGGAGCGCAGGTGTTTTGCATCGGGGTTATCGGGACCGATGCCAACGGCAGGCGGCTAACAGAGCTGCTGGACGAACGGGGCATCGACACTTCCGACCTGCTTGCTCTTGATACAAGGCCGACCACCTCGAAAAGACGGCTGATCGGTCTGGCCCAACACCGTCACCGACAGCAGCTAATGCGAATCGACCAGGAGTCCAGTGAACCCTTGAGCAGCCAGCAGTACCGGTTTCTTTTGGAGCGTTACGGCTGCCGGCTTGGCCAGGTGGACATCGTCTGCCTGCAGGATTATGACAAGGCGGTCTTGAGCGACGCGGTTTGCCGGCAGGTGGTAGAACTTGCCGGCAAGGCGGGCAAGAAGATACTGGTGGACCCGGCTTTTCAGCGCGATTATCGCAAGTACGCCGGGGCGACCGTCATCACGCCGAACCGCAGGGAAGCCGGCGAGGTGGTCGGCTTCGAGATAGACGACGAACAGGCGGCGGCGAAAGCAGCACGGCAACTTCGCAGCGAACTTGGCTTGGAGGCTGTGGTGATAACACTGGATAAGGAAGGAGCTTACCTCGAAACACCGCAGACAAGCGAGCTTATCCCGGCAAGAGAACGCAGCGTCTATGACGTTACAGGTGCCGGAGATATTGTGCTGGCTGCGCTGGCGGTGTGCCTGGCATCGGGGTGCGACTATAAAACGGCGGTGCAGATTGCCAATATAGCCGGCGGGATTGAGGTCGAAAAGTTTGGTGCTGTGACGGTAAGCCTGGATGAGATCGTCGGTGAGATTGTGCTTGAAAGCCGCAGCAAGGCCGGCAAGATTTGTGAGCCGGATGTGCTGATCGACCGGCTTCAGTGGCATCGAGGGCGTGGGCAGACGATAGTGTTCACGAATGGCTGTTTTGATGTGCTTCATCGCGGCCACATAGAGTTTCTGAAGTTTTGCAAGAACCAGGGACAGATTGTGGTGGTTGGTCTCAACAGCGACGAATCGGTAAGGAAGATAAAAGGCCCCGGCCGGCCCGTGAACAATCAGAATGACCGTGCGTCGGTTCTGGCTGCGCTGGAAACGGTTGATTACGTGACGATCTTCGATGAGCCGGACCCCCTTGAGCTGATCAAGCAGGTCAGGCCCAACGTACTGGTTAAAGGACAGGACTGGGCCGAGAAAGGCGTGGTGGGCCGGGAGTTCGTTGAGAGCCTCGGCGGCAAAGTTGTTTTGGCACCGCTGGTAGAGGGCAAGAGCACGACCTCGGTGATTGAACGAATAAAGTCAAGTCATAAGACAAGCTGATGAACCCCGGGACGATGTCGGCACAAGTGGAGCAGATTATACAGCAACACCGGCAGGTCGTTGCCGGCATTGGTGCATCGACGGTTGCAAATATTGCGGCGGGGGCGGGTTCCATAATAGAGGCTTTGCAACAGGGCCACAGAGTGTATATTTGCGGCAACGGTGGTTCGGCAGCCGATGCCCAGCACATCGCGGGCGAACTCTTGGGGCGATTTCGACGGACTCGAAGGCCTCTGCCGGCGGTGGCGCTGACAACCGATACGTCCACCATCACTTCGGTCGCCAACGATTTTGGATACGAGCACGTCTTCGAGCGTCAGGTCGAGGCCCTGGTGGAGAAAGGCGATATACTCTGGGCGATATCGACCAGCGGCAGCAGCGCGAGCGTTGTGGCTGCCGCTGAGACAGCAAAGAACAAAGGCGCAAAGGTGCTGGCTTTTACGGGCAGAAAAGACAGCGCTCTCGAGAGGTTGTCGGACGTGTGCGTGTGCGCCGGTAGTGACTCGACGGCCCGCAGCCAGGAGATTCATCAACTTGCCTACCATATCATCTGCGAGCTGATCGACCGAAACTTTGCAGAACAATAGCCTCGCAAGTTTGGCGGGACAATATGGCCGACAAAGCAGTATTCCTGGACCGGGACGGCACACTGATAAAAGACCCCGGCTATATCAACAACCCTGACCAGGTTGAGCTGCTTGAGGGTGTGCCGAGGGCCTTGCGGGAGCTGAGGGAGCTCGGCTATAAAATTATAGTGGTTTCGAACCAGTCGGGGGTTGCCAGAGGTATCGTCAGCGTCCCCACGCTGGAAAAGATTCACAATCGTCTCAAAGAACTGCTGGCAAAGGAAGATGCATTTCTGGACCGGATTTATTATTGTCCTTTTCATCCCGAGGGGGCGGTAAAGAAGTACAGGAAGGACAGCGATTGGCGAAAACCGCAGCCTGGAATGCTGCTGGCTGCGGCAAGGGATTTCGGACTGGAGCTCGGGCAGTGCTGGATGATAGGCGACGAACAACGCGATGTAGAAGCAGGCTTTCGTGCGGGCTGCAAGACCATAATGTTGACAAAGCGGCAATACTACGAACCACCTCGACCCGGGGACATTGTTCCCGACTACAAGTGTCTAAGTCTGAGGGAAGCGGTCAACATCATCAAGCAGTACCACCGTGCGCGGCCGAGCACACCGCAACCATCGGAAACGCAAGCGGCCGCGCCGGTTGAGCAAAGCGTCGAGCCCTGCGAGGAAAATACGCCGGTACCCCGCCAGCAGGAGACCTCGGTGGCGGAACAGGCAAAAGCAGAACCGCTGCAGCAGGGGCCTGCCGTTGAAGAACCCCGCGTCGACGAACCTTCGCCGCCTCAGGCCAAGACAGATGACCAGCAGCAACTTGCTCCTCAGTCACGAACCATCCGCGACAGCGACGCGCCGCCCGAAGCCGCCGGAGGCAGAACAGAGTATTTACTTGCCGAGATAGTTGAGCAGTTAAGAATGCTGCGGCGAGAGGAAATGTTCAGTGAGTTTTCGCTTGCGCGACTGGCGGCGCAGGTGCTGCAGATTGTGGTGCTGCTGTGCCTGATGATTAGCGTGTGGTTTCTGCTGGATGTCAACAGAAAGCCGGAAAGCGTTCTTATCGCGCTCGGCTTTGCCGTGTTGTTTCAGTTGATGTCGCTTACATTTCACCTTATGCAGACCCGCAAATAATAATTGTTGTAACGGTGGCGGGAAAAACCTGTGAGCGAGCAATCGAGTGTTCTGGTATGGCTACCCGGGCCGATGGGCGATGCGATTCTGGCTGTGCCGGCACTGCGGGCATTGCGGAATCACCTGCCACACGCAAATATCACGTTTTTCGCCAGGCCTGTGGTGCGGCAGGTGCTTGACCCGTGCAGGTTCACCGACGGCTGGCTGCCACGGCGAAGCGGCAATCCCTTCTCCGTCGCGGCGACCTTAAGACAACGCGCTTTCACCCGTTGCGTGCTGATGAAGAATTCGTTTGGTTCAGCGCTTACCGCTTTTCTTGCCGGCATACCAGAGCGAATCGGCTATGCTCGCCAGGGCCGTTCGTTGTTTCTTACACAAAAGCTGCAGCCGCAGAGACTTCCGGATGGAAAATACAAGCCGATCTCGATGATCGACTATTACCTGCAGCTCGCGGCGTTGCTGGGGGCGGAAACGGACGATAGGACCCTTGAACTGGCCGTCGACCTTGAAGCAAAGAGGTCTCTGCTTGAGAAGTTGCCCCAGATAAGGGATAACCACCGGCCGCTGGTTGTGCTTGTGCCGGGGGGGGCGTTTGGTCCCAGCAAGCGCTGGCCGGCCAAGCGATTCGCCGCGACCGCCGACCGGCTCGTAAGCCGGTATGACGCAACGGTGGTCATTTCCGTTGCTGATGACCCCGTCGAGAAACAGATAGCACGAAGGATATGCGATTCCGCCAAGAGCGAACTTATCAACCTCGGCGAAAGACCGATAAGCCTGGCTGAACTGAAGGCGCTTTTTGGAGAGGCTCGCCTGGTGATAACGAACGACACCGGCCCACGACACATTGCGATAGCCCTTGGCAGAAAGGTCGTTACGCTATTCGGGCCGAACGACCCCGCCTGGACTGAGACAGGCTGGGAAGATGAAATCAAAATCGTCGGTGACGCTCCTTGCGTGCCCTGCCAGAAGCCGACCTGCGCGATGAGCGAGCATCTTTGTATGCGCTCCATCAGCGTTGAAATGGTACTTGATGCGGCTGAGAAGCTGCTGCAAAAGGATACCGCCGCACAGATGCGCGGTAACCACTGACTATGCCGCCGCAAACGCTTGAAAGAATGTCGAAAGGTTTTTTCATTGACCCTGAGTATCGTGCCGCTCTTGAACGGCTCGGCCTTACCGATATGGATGGTGTGTTTTCTTTCAGCGGCGGCCAGAACCTGAGCAAGCCCGACCTTGCGCAGCACCGAAGCCGAATCAGCTTTCACATCGGCTCAGAGCAGCAAGGCACATTCGTGACCGCTTACCTGAAACGTTACGAGGCTGCGCCGATCATTGTGCAGGTGAAAAACTGGATTTGTCACCGCCGGTTGCAAAGCCTGGCGCAATGCGAGTTCGAAACCGCCAGGGACCTGCAGGCTGTCGGTATCGGCACACCGCAAACGATAGCGTACGGCTGGGAGTGGGGGTTGGTCGGCGAGAAAAGAAGCTTCGTCATCACTCGCGGGATATCGAACGCCCAAGCACTGGAGCGCAGGCTGCCCGATTGTTTTACAGAGGATGTGAAAAGGGGCCGGCTCCAAGAACGCAGGAGTTTTATCGCAGCGCTGGCGGGTTTTGTGAGGAAATTTCACGCGGCCGGGTGGTGTCACCGCGACCTGTACCTGTCGCACATTTTCTATGACGGCTCGGGGCGATTTTACCTGATAGACCTGGCCAGGGCGTTCAGGCCGCTCGTGCTGCGTCGGCGGTATCGAATAAAGGACATTGCCCAACTGTTTTATTCGGCGCCGGGCCGGTATTTTACGCGGACAGACCGGTTGCGGTTTTACCTGGCATACGTGGGCCGGCGAAAACTCAACAAGACGGACAAGGCGCTCATACGCAGGGTTCTCAGGCGGGCGATTCGAATGGCCCGGCACGATGAAAGACACGGCCGGCAGGCACCGTTTGCGCAATGACGGTCTTCGGCTATAATTGCGGCGTGATAGGGAAAATCGCAATCATCACAGAAAGGCTTGACCCCTCGCTCGGGGGGGCGGAACGGTCTATCGGCGAGCTGGCCGAGGCAGTTTCGAAGCTCGGTCCGGAAGTACACATCCTGGCCGCCAAAGGCACCGCGACCGGGCCCAACGTTCACATCCTTTGCAGGGATACACCGGGTAAACGCACGTCTTTGTCCCGCTTGCAGCGGGCGGCAAGGCGGCATCTGCAGGACAATCATTACGATGTCATCCACAGCGTTTTACCACTGGATTTTGCCGATGTCTATCAGCCGCGAGGTGGAGCCTACCCGGAAGCTATGCAGCGCAACGCCGCCAGTTATCATGGCAACTTCCTGCGTTGCTGGAAGAGGTGGACGGCATTTGCCAATTGCCGGCGAACCGTGTTGTGGTGCCGGGAGAAGAAGCTGTGCCGAAATCGCCACGGCCCGGTGGTCGCCGCATTGTCGGGATATGTGGCCGAGCAGTTTAAGCGTCACTACGGCCTGGATGACAGTCGCGTTGTCGTGGTACCGAACGGCGTCAAGGTCCGAGGTAAGCCGGATGAGACTGCAGCGGGGGCACTTCGACGGGAAATAACCGGCAGGCTGGGGACAGCCGAGCCGGGCCGGACCGTATTGATGCTGTTCGTAGCGAACAATTTTCGCCTCAAGGGATTGCGGCCTTTGTTGATGGCGATTAAAGCGGCCGGCGAGTCGGTTGAACGACAGGTGTCTCTAATTGTGGTCGGCAGTGACAACAGTGCTCCGTACCGTCGGCTGGCCGAAAGGCTGAATATAATGAAGAATGTCCTGTTTCTTGGTGCTATGGACGACATTGGCACGGTGCTTGGTGCCTGTGATGTTGCGGTGCTTCCGAGCTTTTATGATCCCTGCAGCCGTTTCACGCTGGAGGCGCTGGCTGCAAATAAGCCGGTCATAACCACCAGGCACAACGGCGCGACGGACCTGTTCAAAGACGGCAGGCACGGCAGGGTTATCGGCTCGGCCGATGACGTGTCGGCGCTGGCGGAGGCGATTGCGTATTTCAGCAATGCCGCGAACGTGAAAAAAGCCGCCGATGCAATCGCCGCCGACAACCTGCGTGAAGAAATCTCAATTGACCGCCATGCCACGCGACTGCTTGAATTGTACCGCGAATTGAAAGGAAAACGACGGTGATAAAGTTTGCAGCCCTTATTGCGGGTGCGTACCTGCTGGGTTCGGTTCCTTTCGGGTTGATCATAGCGGCGGCGCACAAGATAGACCTTCGCCGGATCGGTTCGGGCAACATCGGAGCCACAAACCTGGCCCGCGCGCTGGGCAGAAAGTGGGGCTACGTCTGTTTTGCGCTCGATGCAGGCAAGGGCTTGGTGCCGATGCTGGTAGCGGCGGCTCTGCGGTCTCCGAATGCCGGTGCAGGTGAGCTTGCGCTAAGCCTGGCGGTGGGCTGTGCGGCAATACTGGGGCACATCTTCCCGGTGTATCTGCGATTCAAGGGGGGCAAAGGTGTGGCCACGAGTTTCGGAGTGGCGCTGGGGCTGTGGCCTTACTACACGGTCTGTTCGCTGGTGAGCCTGGCGGTTTGGGTGATTGTGCTTTTGTTATGGCGATACGTATCGCTGGCGTCCATGGTGTCCTCGCTGGCGTTTCCGGTGAGCTTGCTGGTGGCGATACGGATGGTGCCGCAGTGGCGGTTCGCGACGCTGTGGCCGCTGCTGGTCGTGGCGGCGGCGCTGCCGTTTCTGATGGTTCTTCGCCATCGGGAAAACATAAGAAGACTGCTGGCGGGCACTGAAAGCAAGGTCTTCGGAGGCTGAGATCCGTGCCGCAACTCGTCAGACAGCCGAGGGTGTTGCCAACTATGAAGCCCAGGCCGGAATGATGCACAGAAACCGCAGAACCGAATCGCCGGTGTTTCTGAACTGGTGTTTTATCTGCCCCGGCACGAAGATTACGTGCTCTTTGTCGAAGGAGTATTCGGTGTCCTGGCAGACGAAGACACCCCGGCCTTCAACGATAAAGACCAGGTGCTCGTGGCTGTGAGCGTGCAGGGGGGTGTGGCCTGCGGGTTCAACTTCAAACATCCGCATCGCTATGTTTTCGGCGCCGTCATCGCCGGTGATCAGCCACCTGATGCGAACACCTTTTGCTCCTTCGACCTCTACAGCGCGGGCCGGTATGTTTGCGGCACCTTCTACCTTCATCTGGTCTCCTTCGACAGCAGATTGGCCAGGCCAATGCGACCACGGCTCCATAATACGTCAAGCCCGCAAGAGATTCTATTCGGTCGGGCTATTGCCGGCAAGCAACTTCGAAGGTTGGTTCGCCGGCAAGGGCTGTTGGTTGAGTTTCTCGACAAGGGCGGGCACCTCCGACAGCCGCTCAATCCTCAGGGCCTTGGCGGGAAGCGGTTTTCCGGCATTGGTGTAGGCCGCTTTCAGAACCGCGTGCATACCGGCCTTCAGGGCGGGCCTGATGTCGGCATCGATGCGGTCGCCTACGAACAGGATGTTTTCCGGTGGCTGTCCGATTCTTTCGGCGGCTATGCGGAATATGCCCGCATTCGGCTTTCGGAAGGCAAACTCGTACGAATAAAGCCTGACCGAGAAGAACTCCAGCAGCCCGAGCTGAGCGAGGTGTTTCTCAAGGCAGCAGCGGTTTACGAAGGTGTTTGAAACGATGCCAAGCTCCAGGCCAAGCGCTTTCAATCGTGCCAGTGTCTGGGCGGCGTCGGGTTCGACCTTTGCAAGCCTGCTGAGAGGCTGATACCACAGCCAGGCGAAATGCTCCCACTGCTGCTCGGTGAGTTTTATGCCCTTTTTTCGGCCGATTTTCTTGGCGAGTTCGAGCATATCGAAATCCCGGCCGGTGATACTGGAAAGCCAGCAGTGCCACCGCAGCGACAGCAGGTTCCGCAGGTAATACCAGCTTTCGCTGCCGACGGGCTGGCCGAGCGACCGAAGGTATTCATACGTCAGCTGGGCAGCCCGGCGAAACAGCGCTGCGGTCCTTACGGGGCCGTATTCAAGCAGTGTCTCACCCAGGTCGAAAAGGACCGCCTTGATTTTCGTGTTCTGCATAGCCAGTCCGATGGCGACACAGCCGACTTCAACGCCCGGCTAAGGCTGCCGCGGGGTCTTTCTCAACGGCGGCAGGTCGTCGCCGAACGCCTTTCGCACCCACTCAAACATCTCTTCATCCGATATCGCCGAGACCCTGTCGGCGGCGTACTCGGCGTCAATCCAGTCCTTGATCTTGCCTATTTTGGGGTTGTGCTTTGGTATCTGGATATCGAAGCGCGCCTCTATCCAGTGCTTGATGCCGGCGGCGCCGGCCTTGTCGGTTATGGCGACCTTGACGGGTCTGTTAAGCAGCTTCTCGGTGTCGAAGGGATTATAGATTTCCTCGTCCTTGAGCAGGCCGTCGGCGTGGATGCCCGCCCGGGTGACATTGAAGTTGTCGCCTACCAGGGGGTAGTTATCCGGGATGTCAAACCCAAGTTCGCTCCTGGCATATTGAGCCAGCTCCGTAATAGCCTGATAATTGACCCCATCTGTTGAGCCCCTTAGCTGGGCGTGCTCGACCACCAGGGCCTCCAGCGGCGGATTTCCGGTTCTCTCGCCGATACCGAAAATCGAGCCGTTGGCGGCGCTGCAGCCATAGAGCCAGGCGGCCACCGCGTTGACAAGCACCTTGTGAAAGTCGTTGTGTCCGTGCCATTCGAGCCATTCGGCGGGCACGCCAAGCTCACGGAGGCCGGCTACCAGTTTCGGCACGCTTCTGGGCAAAGCGGCATCAGCCCACGGCAATCCAAAGCCAAGCGTATCACACAGGCGGATTTTGACAGGACTGTTGTAGCGCTGGGCCAGCTCGAGCAGCTCGGCGGCAAAAGGCAGCACGAACCCGTCGTAGTCGGCCCTGGTGATGTCCTCGAGGTGGCAGCGCGGTATAACACCGTGGTCCAGGGCCGCCCTGACGATGTCCAGGTAGCCTTCCATAGCCTGGGCGCGGGTTTTCTTGAGCTTCAGGAAGATGTGGTAGTCACTGGCCGAGGTCAGGATGCCCGTCTCCTTCAGGCCCATCTGGCCGACAAGCTTGAAATCGGCGGCGACCGCCCGTATCCAGCCCGTTATTTCAGGATACCTGTAGCCTCGTTCCCGGCACAATTCCACGGCCTTACGGTCGCGTTCGGAGTATAAGAAGAACTCGCTCTGGCGAATCAGGCCCGTGTCGCCGTCTATCTCGTGCAGAAAATCGTATATCCGCTGGATTTGTTCGGGCGTATAGGGGGGCCTGGCCTGCTGTCCGTCGCGGAAAGTGGTATCGGTTATCCAAATCTCGGCGGGTGTGGGGTAGGCGGCATCATCGTCCAATATGACCCTGGGCCAATCATCATAGGGGAAAAGGTCCCGATACAGGTTCGGTTTTTCCACATTGACCAGTTTCGGCTTGTCGTCTGCCATAGCAATCTCCTGTGATCCTGCGGCAGGTTCGATTCTCACAGCCTGCCCGTGTTCGTTCAGTAGCCGAGGTGGGATTCGAACCCACACGCCCTTTAGCGGGCAGGGGATTTTAAGTCCCCAGCGTCTGCCATTCCGCCACTCGGCCTGGCCTGCCAGCTTAGCCTATTGGCGGCATTCTTGCAAGTGGGGCACAAATCAGCCCCCTCAGGCCGGCCGGGCCGGCTTCTCGCAGCCGCCGGGCCGGCAAACAAGCCGACAGGATTATCCCGCCAAGGAAACAGGCCGGCGACTAAGGGCGATAAACCACTTCCCTGAGAACACCGATTATGATGCCGAAGCCTGCTGTTCGGCTGCGATCATCTCCAGAAGCTGCTTATGTACCTTCCTGTTGGCGGCCAGCACCTTGTACTCGCGACCCTGGTAGTTGTCCGCATCCACGGGGAAAAGCTGGTTGCCATGCCAGTCCGTCACAACGGCCCCGGCGGTTTCGGCGATCAAGGCACCGGCGGCTATGTCCCACAACCGAGGTTTGCTGATGACCGTTGCGATTAGCGATCCGTTGCCCACATATGCAAGCTGCAGCGCAGTGGTGCCGAGGTTGCGAAAGCGCGTCCGCCGCATGATCTCGCAGACCCATCCCGGGACCCCTTCATCATAATGACTGTCGAGTCCTATGCTGGTAAATTTGCTCATAGCGTCTTCGCAGGCATTTATTCGCCGGCCGTTCAACTGGGCCTGGCCGGCCTTGACAGCGGTGAACATCGAGTCTGTCGCCGGGTCAAAAACAACCCCCGCGACGGGCCGGCCCTGCTGCAGGGCTGCGATGCTGACGGTAAACAACGGCATACGGTGCGAAAAGTTCGCGGTGCCGTCGATGGGGTCTATCACCCACCAGATCGCTTCAGAGGCTCGGGGCGGCTGCTTGAAGATCGCGCCCGCCCGGCCCTCCTCGCCGATGAACCCGTGGTCGGGATAGGTTTCCTTGATGCGGTCGATGATTATCTGCTGGCACCGGAGGTCGGCCTGCGTGACCACTTCGGTCTTGTTCTTGATGGTGGTCTTGACGTACCGGATTTCTTCCATAGCGCGCTGGCCGGCCAGCCTGGCGGCCACCACCGCCGTTTCCAGCATCTGACTGAGCTTCACGTTGTTGCTTGCCATAACCGCGTCCTGTTAAGCCTGCTTGACAGCATTTACGGTTGGTTCTATTGTAGCCTAGTTATGCAGTCCGGCAAAGAACAATCGGCCGGCAAGGAAGTGTTTCTCGAGGCCTCGGTAAGCCAACGGCTGTGGTGTGCGGTTGCTTGTGCGGCGATTGTAGCGGGGTTCATCCTGCTTAGAGCTGTGGCCGTCAGTGCGATTGATCTGGCCCGCTGGTTGGGTGTTTGCGGATTCAAGCAGCGATGGGGACTGCCGTGTCCGACTTGTGGGATGACGCACGCGGCTCTGGCGTTCGTTCGAGGCAACCTGTGGGAGGCTTTCTACCTGCAACCGGCGGCGGCGGTGATATGTACGCTGCTGGCCGCAGCGGCGGTTTTTGCTTTCTTTACGGCTGTGACGGGGGTATATTTCAGGTTTTTGAAGCGATTGGCCGAGTTGAACTTCTTATACTTCGTGCTGCTTTCGATTTTGCTGCTGGCCGGCGGCTGGGCGGTGACCCTGGCGCGGGCGCTATCCGGCCGATAGGACAGGATGTGGCTGATGAATGAACCCACAGCAAGAAAGCTGGTGTGTCTTGTCAGCGGCCTGGCTGCTGCGGGGATGCTTGTTTGCGGCGGTTGCGCGATCGTTGGGCTGGTGGCAACACCTACTCGCCACGAAGAAAAAATTCGGGCCGAGTACGACCTGTCGCAGCTCGAGGACAAGCGTATGCTGGTTCTGGTGCGACAGCCCGCATGGCTGAATGCGCAGGCCAATTTTCGGTACTACCTTACGCGAGAGCTCAACGTCCGCCTGAGCGAAAAAACCAGGTTGTCCGCCTCTCAGCTTATCGGCTACGATACGATTTCACGTTTCCGCGCCGGGCGAGCCGATTTTTCTATCCTTAGCGGCACAGAGGTTGCGCGGCAACTCGGCGCCGACGTGGTACTGGAGGTGGTGATCGACGACTGCCGGCTGGTAAAGGTCACCGGTGCCGATTATTACAGCGCGTGGTTGAGCGCGCGATGCACGCTGCACAGGGCGGACACGGCTGAGAAGCTGTGGCCGGCTTCGACGGATGCCAGAACCGTGAAGGTTGGGTTCGAGATAGGACCGTCCGACAGGACCGCGGCACTGCTGCGAGCAACCGGCGCAATGGCCTATTGTGTCGTGAGGTACTTTTATGACTGTCCGCTGGACCAGTTCAAAATAGGCGACGACAGAACAGAGCAAGGCTGGAGGGATTGGAAGTAGGTGTTGATTGTGGAGCCGTAAAATGATCAAGATACTGATTACCGACAAGCTTGCCCAACAGGGTATTGACCTGCTCAATTCCACCGAGGATGTCGAGGCGGTCGTTAAGGTTGGCATCGACAAGGACGAACTTGCGAAAATAATAGGCGAACACGACGGGCTTATCATCCGCAGCGGCACGAAGGTTACCGCCGACGTTCTGGCTAACCCCGGCAGGTTGAAGGCCATCGCCCGTGCCGGGGTCGGAGTCGACAATATCGACGTGGAGGAAGCCACCCGGAAGGGTATCCTCGTTATGAACACGCCCGGCGGAAACACGCTCAGCGCCGCCGAGCACACTATGGCGCTTATGCTTGCTATGAGCCGAAACATTGTGACCGCCTGTCAAAGTCTCAAGTCGGGCGTATGGGACCGCAAGAAGTATATGGGCAACCAGCTCAGCGGAAAGGTGCTCGGCCTGATAGGGCTTGGGCGAATTGGTATGTCGGTGGCGAAAATGGCCAGGGGATTCGATATGAAGGTCCTCGGTTACGACCCCTTTGCCTCGCCGCCGGACGCGGAGAAACTCGGCATTGAACTGACCGACGAACTGGAGCGGATTTTCAAAGAGGCCGACTATATCAGCGTACACGTACCCCGAAACGAACAGACCATCAATATGATTGGTGCAGCCGAGATAGAGATGATGAAGCCGACCGTTCGGCTGATAAACTGTGCGCGGGGAGGCATTATCAACGAGGACGATCTTTACAATGCCCTTGAGCGCAACCGTATAGCGGGGGCGGCGCTGGATGTGTTCTCGACCGAGCCCCCCGAGAATCGGCGCTTTGCCGAGCTTGATAACTGCGTGGTCACTCCCCACCTCGGCGCCAGTACGGAAGAGGCGCAGATAGGCGTTGCGGTTGAAGCGGCTCAGATACTCGTTGACGCATTGAAGGGAGGACCGATCAGGAACGCGATAAATGCTCCCTCGACCGCGGCGGCCCAGCCGCCCATCGTCAGTCGGTACTGCCGACTGGCCAGACTGATCGGGTCGGTGCTCGGCACGATCGCCCCGGGGCGGGTCAAGGCCGTGGAAGTGCAGTACCGAGGCTCGATAGCCGAAATGGCGGTGGAGCCGGTAACGCTCAACTTTGCAGCCGGCTTGCTGCAAAAGCACTTCGAGATGCCTCTGAATATCGTCAACGTCGGCGTATTGGCCAGGGAAAGAGGTATCAGCATCGACGTTACGAAGAATCCCGAGCCGAAAGACGTCGCCGCCAGCTTCAGCGCCAAGGTTGTAACCGACAAGCTTAAGCGTACCGTCACCGGTTCTGTTTTCGGTGAGACGCTGCTGAGAATCATCGAGATAGACGGCTTCAAGATAGAAATGACGCCGCAGGGGACGGTGCTGGTAATTTTCAACGACGACAAGCCCGGCGTCATCGGCGCGGTAGGAACCGTCTGCGGCAGGCACCATATAAACATCTCGACGATGGGGGTGGGCCAGAAGCTCAAACTTCAAAAGGCTATGCTGGCGGTCAGCCTCGACAAAGAGCCGGACGCAGAGGCGATAGAGGAGCTCAGGAACCTCGAGTTCGTCAACGAGATCTACGTGTGCAAACTTGATTGATGGTGCCGGCCGGTTAGGGTGAGGTTTCTTCCAGGCCGGGCGGGCCGCCGCTGCAGTTATGCGGCGCGTGGCGCAATGTACGGGGACGTATTATGGCGGCTCACAAAGGCCGGCAGCCGCAACAGATGGTGTTTGAGTTTGAAGACGGACCGGGGAAAAGCGTTTTGGCCAAGGTAAAGACGAAAAAGAAACAGAAAAAGGTCAAGCCTGGAAGGAGAACCGCCAAAAGTGGTAGCCCAGCGACCCGTCGGGCCGCGAAAAAGAAGAAAACAGCATCGCGGCGAGCCGGCAGCCCGGGCCGCAGGGCCCGACGAACGGCCACGGAGCCTGCTACTATCGCAGAGGCTATGGCCGCACAGCAACGTGCGATAAGCATCAGCGAGTTCTTTGCAAAGAACCGACACCTTCTGGGCTTCGACAATCCGCGAAAGGCGCTTCTTACCACTGCCAAGGAGGCTGTTGATAACTCGCTCGATGCCTGTGAGGAGGGGCGCATCCTGCCGGAGCTGGTGATAAAGATAGAGCCACTGGCCGAGAACAAGTTCAGGCTCACTGTCAGGGACAACGGCCCCGGCATCGTCAAACAGCAGATACCCAACATCTTCGCCCGCCTGCTATACGGCAGCAAGTTCCACAGCCTCAGGATGAGCCGGGGCCAGCAGGGTATCGGCATATCGGCAGCGGGTATGTACGGCTTGCTCACGACGGGTGAGCCGGTGCAGATTATCTCCCGCACCGACCCCCGTAAGAAAGCACATCATTATCACGTGCAGATCGATACAACAAGAAACCGACCGGAGGTTGTGCTCGACGAGGAATGCGATTTCGAACTTCGAACCGGGACAAGGGTTACGATAACACTCGAGGGCAGGTACCAGCGAGGCCGGCAGTCGGTTGATGAGTACATTGCCCAGACGGCAATGGCCAATCCACACGCCTCAATCTATTACGAGGCACCCGACGGCAGCAAGTACGACTATCCACGACAGACGAACGAGCTTCCGCCGAGCCCGAGGCAGATAAAGCCGCACCCGTACGGCGTGGAGCTGGGGCTTCTGTACAAGATGGCCAGGGAAAGCCAGTTCAAGCAGTTGTCAGCCTTCCTGCAGAATGAGTTTTCCCGCGTCAGCGGGCGGGTTGCCAACCAAATCTGCGAAAAGGCAAAGCTCCGCAAGACGCTGAGGCCTTCGAAGATGACGCTGAAGCAGGCCGAGGCACTGCATTCGGCTATAAGCAGCACCAAGATTATGGCGCCTTCGACGAACTGCATCCAGCCCATCGGCAGCGAGGCGCTTCAGCAGGGCCTCAAACGCGTGGTGAAAGCGGACTTTTACACGGCCTGCACTCGCAGTCCGGCCGTTTATCGCGGCAACCCGTTTCTGATTGAGGCGGCGCTGGCCTACGGGTTCAAGAGCAACGGCAACGGCGGCGGCACAAATGACTCCGAGCCGATGATGCGCCTGATACGGATTGCGAACCGCGTGCCCCTGCTCTACCAGCAGTCGGCCTGCGCGATTCACAAGGCGGTGCTGGATATCAACTGGCGCAACTACGCGCTGAGCCAGAGCAGAGGGGCACTGCCCAGCGGCCCGGTGGTACTTATGGTCCACGTTGCATCGGTGTGGGTCCCGTTTACTTCCGAAAGCAAGGAAGCAATCGCCCATTACCCGGAGATCACCAAGGAGATACAACTTGCCGTGCAGGAATGCGGCAGAAAACTGGGGGCGTACCTGCGAAAAAAAAGACGTATCCAGCAGGAAATGGAAAAGCGAAGATACATTGAGACCTACCTGCCCTACATCGGCGAGGCCCTGCAGCACATCCTGTCGCTGAAGCAAAGACAGGTCGATACGCTTATCTCCAGGCTCAAAAAGGTCCTCGAAAGGTCACGAAAGGTCTGACCACGGAGCCGGCTGCTATGTCACAAGCGCTGAAAATAACGGTCAGCGGACTGCGTGGAATCGTAGGGCAGGGCCTTACCGCAGAGGTCGCGCTGAACTACGGCTCGGCTTTCGGGGCGTTCCTGAACAGCTGCAGCAGCACCACGCAACCGCTGAAAGTGTGCGTCGGCAAGGATTCAAGGCCCAGCGGTGCGATGCTGGGCGCGGCGGTGACGGCCGGGTTGTGCCAGGTGGGCGTCGATGTTCTGGATTTGGGGGTCGTAACCACGCCCGGGGTGGCGGTTATGGTTGGTGAACTGAGCTGTGCGGGCGGGGTGGTAGTGACGGCCTCACACAATGGGCCCGAGTACAACGGCATCAAACTGCTGATGGAAGATTGCGCGGCCCCGCCCGGCGAGGTTGCCGAGCAGATAAAGCAGGGCTTTTTGCGTAAGGATTTCGAGCCGGCCAGTTCGCAGAGCTGTGGGACGGTTGGCTGTACGGACCGAACCGACGAGGTGCACATCGCCAGGGTGTTGGGCATAGTCGACAGGCAGAAGATCGCAGGGCGAAGCTTCCGAGTTGTGCTGGATAGCGTCAACGGGGCCGGGGGACGCGTGGCGGGTAAGCTGCTGGGGGAGCTGGGCTGCCGGGTTACCGCGGTCAACGCTGAGCCGACCGGCGATTTCGCCCATCCACCGGAACCGACAGCCGAAAACCTCACCCAGCTCTGTCGCCAAGTTGCGGCGACATCGGCCGACGTTGGTTTCGCCCAAGACCCTGACGGTGACAGGCTGGCCATAGTAGATGAGAACGGTACATACGTAGGCGAAGAATACACGCTTGTGCTGGCCGCGAAGAATATCTTCAGCAAAAGAGCCGGAGCCGCCGCGACAAATCTTTCGACCTCCCGGATGATCGATGATGTGGCCGAGGCGTGTGGCTGCCGCGTTATCCGCACCGCCGTCGGCGAAGCCAACGTCGCCCGCGCGATGCTCCAACATAACTGCACCATCGGCGGCGAAGGCAACGGCGGCGTTATCGACCTGCGCGTGAGTCCGGTTCGGGACAGTCTGGTTGCAATGGCGCTTGTACTGGAGCTTATGGCCGATAGCGGAAGGCCAATAAGCCAACTGGTCGCAGAGGTTCCTCGTTACTACATGGAGAAAGCGAAGTTTCCGGCCGACGAACAGCAAGCCAACAGATTCCTGCAGGTGGCGACCGAGAAATTTTCGACCGCCAGGCTCGATACGACCGACGGCTGCAGATTCGATTTCGAAGACGGCTGGTTGCACATAAGGGCCAGTAACACCGAGCCGGTTGTGCGGGTCATCGTTGAGGCCAGGGACAAACAGGCTGTCGAGAAATACCTGCATACCGTCGGAGAGATTCGCAAAGGCCTGGACGGCTGAAGAAAAATGAACAGCGAAAAGTTCGAAACCTCGAACCGCCAGATAAGGTTCATCACCAAGGTGGGGATCCTCGGCAACGTGGTCCTGTCGGTGGTGAAAGTGGTCGTCGGTGTCACTGCCGGTTCGATCTCGCTGGTGGCGGACGGCGTTCATTCGGCCTCCGATATGGCCACGGACTTCGCGGTGCTGATCGGAACCCATCTGGGTTGCAGACAACCGGACGAAAGGCACCCATACGGGCACGGGCGGATTGAAACCCTTGCCGCGGCATTTATCGGCGTGGTGCTGGCGGCGGTGGGTTGCGGGATGATTTATCGAGCGGCTAAGGATATCGCCGCCGGACACATTGTGACGCCGCGATTTATCGTGTTGTGGGTTGCCGGGTTGTCGATCCTCATCAAGGAGCTGTTATATAGGCTGACAAGGACCGTTGCCATTCGTACGCACAGTTCCGCGCTTTATGCAAACGCCTGGCACCACCGCTCCGATGCGATGAGCTCGGTGGCGGTGGTCGTGGGCTTCATATCCGAGCGGTTG
Source organism: uncultured Pirellulales bacterium (assembly GCA_964429265.1). GTDB lineage: Bacteria > Planctomycetota > Phycisphaerae > Sedimentisphaerales > Anaerobacaceae > CAYSBK01. The sequence goes on from CAYSBK010000001.1 coordinate 29,109, forward strand.
GGTTTCATATACGGCGACCAGCTGGCAGCAGTGGCGGTAGGGTTGATGATTGTACTGGTGGCGGTCAGAGTGCTGGGTGACTGCCTGCGCGAGTTTACCGAGACAGCCACCGACCCAAAAACTATCGAGCACATAAAGAGCATCATCAGCCGGAACAAGCAGGTCCGCCAGTGGCACAAACTGAGGACCCGCATGGTAGGCAGGGAAATATTCCTCGACCTTCACATCCTGGTCGAGCCGGAACTTACCGTTGCAGCGGCCCACGGGATAGCCGAAAAGCTTGAGCAAACCCTTCATCAGGAACTGGCCCGCCCGGCCAACATTATGATTCACATAGAACCCGACACCCCGCAGATGCGGGAAGTATCGGCCTCGGACCGCACCGAGCGCCATTGATACGCGACCGGTACTTTAGCAGCCCTGGTCTGCCGACAGCAGCCATCGGTCGCCGCTGATGTGGTCGAGCGTAATCGTTGCCTTGAGGGTGCCGCCCTGCAATTGTAGCCTGAGTTGTCGGTCGGATTCACTTAGTGGCTCGTAGGTACCCTGCTCCACCCGTTGTATCCGGCCGAAACCATCGTTGACGATGCCTTGGTAGCTGAGGAATCTCAACGGATGGTCAAATATTCTGACCGCCTCGGCGGTTGCGGATGCCCATTGCTGCGGCGGCACGTTCACCCGGTAGGTCCGAAGCGCATCACCAACCTCCAACATCAGGTCCCAGTGGACCTGCTGTTGCTGCCTGCTGTGGCGGTGGATAACAAACCGTTTCATCACCAAAGTACCTGCTATACCAAGAGGCGCTGACCGGGGTGCCCTCAAAAAACGCTTGCAAGGGCGCCGCTATCACAATATCTTAGGGTCTCCAATCGGGATTGCAAAAGTTAGCTGGGGTTGCTATGGGTTTCGAAGATTTTCTCGATCCGAAATCGGTTGCCGTGGTTGGTGCCTCCCGACACCAGGGCAGGGTAGGCTACGAGGTGCTTGCGAATCTCGTCAAAAGCGGGTACGGCGGTGCCATATACCCGGTCAATCCCAACGCTGATACCCTGCAGGGGCTTAAGTGTTACCCCGACATAGTGTCGATCGGACAAACACCGGAGCTGGTCGTGGTCGTAGTTGCAGCCAAGCGAACCCCGCAGGTGATGGAACAATGCGCCCGGGTAGGGACCAAGTGTGTCATCATTATCACCGCCGGTTTCAAAGAAACGGGCAGCGAAGGAGAAAAACTGCAGGCCAGGTTGTTGCAAATCGCCAAGCGAGCCGGCATCAGAATCCTGGGCCCGAATTCCTTGGGTGTGCTGGTTCCGGCAAGAAAACTCAACGCCAGTTTCGGCGGAGATTTGCCCGCAGCCGGTTCTGTCGGCTACATCTCGCAGTCAGGAGCGCTTCTGGCGGCGATCATCGACATCGCAAATGCCACCGGCACCGGCTTTAGCATCATGGTCAGCATCGGCAACAAGGCTGATATCGACGAGCTGGACGTTCTCAGGGTTCTCGGCAACGACCAGGCCACCGGGGTTATCGCCGGGTACCTCGAGAGTATCAACGACGGCAACGCGTTCGTCAGGGAAGCGGAACGGATATCGCGAGACAAGCCCATATTGCTGGTCAAGTCGGGCATCACCTCGGCCGGTGCCCGTGCGGTGCGCTCGCACACCGGAAGTCTCGCCGGCACTGATGCCGCCTACGAGTGCGTATTTGAGCGGGCGGGAATCATCCGATGCGACTCGATAAAGTCACAACTGAACTATGCGAGGGCTTTTACCGGCCGGTCGCTGCCCAAGGGCCGACGTGTGGCCATCGTTACCAACGCCGGCGGGGCGGGGATTATGGCCGCCGACTACGTCGAACGCCAGGGGTTGGTTATGGCCGAGTTTTCCCAGCAGACCCTCAAGAGATTATCAGCGGTGCTGCCGACGGCGGCAAGCCTGCACAACCCCGTTGATATTCTCTGCGACGCGCTGGCAGACCGGTATGCACTGGCACTGCAAGCTGTGCTCGACGATGCAAACGTGGATATGGTGCTTGTATTGATGACCCCACAGGCTATGACGCAGGCAGCAGCGACTGCAAGGTCCGTCGTGGAGTTGTGGAGGCAGACGGACAAGCTGATCTTAGCCAGTTTCTTGGGAGCCCGGAAGGTACAGGAAGGGGCCTGCATTCTGCAAAGAGCGGGCGTGCCGTACTATGACAGTCCGGAGGAGGCTGTTGCGGCCGCCCGGATTGTCGCTCAATACGTCGACTGGCGGAACAGGCCGAGGCGGGTGGTAAGATACTTCCCCGTTAATCGCAGAAAAGTCGAGACGATACTGGACAAACACAAAAGACGCGGCAGCACGCAGATCGGCGAGATCGAGGCGAAAGAGATACTCGAGGCCTACGGGTTTGCGGTGCCCACCGCCGCGGTTGCCACGACGGCCGAGCAGGCTGCCAACATCGCGGAAGAAATTGGTTTTCCGGTGGCATTGAAGATATGGTCGCCCGAGATAATCCACAAAATGGATGTCGGGGGAGTGAAGCTCGGCCTCAAGACGGGGCAGGAGGTTATGGATGCCTTCGACCTTATGATGTACAGGATTCCGAAGCTCGCGCCTCAGGCCAACATACTGGGCGTGGTGGTGCAGGAAATGATAAGCAGGGGAAAGGAGGTCATCCTCGGGATGTACCGTGACCCACAATGTGGGCCGGTTATGATGTTCGGAATGGGCGGAACGATGGTGGAGGTGCTCAGCGACGTCTCGTTTTACCTGGCGCCGCTGACGGCCGAAGAGGCAAGGCAGATGCTGGTCGCAACCAAAACCTACCGGATGCTCAGGGGGCTGCGGGGCGAACAGCCGGTGGACATCGATGCGATTGCCGAAGCGCTGCAGAGACTTTCGCAACTTGCCACCGAGTTTCCGCAGATCCAGCAGATGGACATAAATCCCTTCGCGGTAGGTCCGAAGGGAACCACACCCGTGGCTGTTGACGCCAGAATCAGCCTCGAAACCGGCCAATCATAGCTGCGATGTGGAGCGACTTATGAGCCTCGAAGTTTTTTTTAATCCGAAGTCGACCGCCGTTGTTGGTGCTTCGCGCCACAAGGGCAAAGTGGGATATGAAATCATAGCGAATATGATACGCGCCGGCTACGCGGGAAAGCTGTGGCCGATAAACCCGAAGGCAGACCAGATTGAAGGCCTTAAGTGTTTTCCAGACCTTCGCTCGTTGCCGGAGGTGCCGGAGCTTGTGGTCATAGTGGTGCCCGCCCCGGCCGTACCAGAGGTAATGCAGCAGTGTGCCGATGTCGGTGTGAAAGCCGTGATTATCATTACGGCCGGCTTCAAGGAAGTAGGGCGACACGGCCGTGAACTTGAACAGCGGGTGGTCCAGATCGCACGGCAGGCCGGAATACGGGTCATAGGGCCGAACTGTTTGGGCGTGATAGTGCCTGCAAGCAAACTGAACGCCAGTTTCGCTGCGGAGATGCCACGGTGCGGCAACATCGCGTACCTGTCGCAGTCTGGGGCGCTGCTGACGGCTATCCTGGACATCGCCGTCGCCAACGACATAGGCTTCAGCAAACTTGTCAGCATCGGAAACAAGGCGGATGTTGACGAACTCGACATCATAGAGGCTCTTGCCGAGGACGATGATACCCGGGTAATTGCCGGCTACCTCGAGAGCGTCTCGCAGGGTGATGCATTTGTGCGACAGGCTGAGCAGATATCACACAGCAAGCCGATATTGCTGATGAAGTCGGGCGGCACGGGCGCCGGCGCAAAGGCGGCGTCATCGCATACCGGCAGCCTTGCCGGCAGTGAAACGACGTACGAGGCCGCCTTTGCCCGAGCCGGTGTGGTTCGTTGTGACTCGATCAAGGACCAGTTCGACTACGCTCAGGCCTTTGCATACCAGCCGTTACCAGAGGGAAACCGCGTTGCGGTCATAACCAATGCAGGCGGACCAGGTATTATGGCGGCCGACGCCGTCGAACGGCAGGGCCTGTCGTTTGCAAAGTTTTCACAGCAGACCGTTGGGGCGCTTCGAGGCAAGCTGCCTGCTGAGGCCAATCTCTTGAACCCGGTTGACGTTCTCGGTGATGCCCGGGCCGACCGTTACCAACTGGCGATGGATGCCGTTCTGGCCGACGCCAATGTTGACGCGGTGCTGGTACTGTTGACCCCGCAGGCGATGACCGAGCCGGCGCGAACGGCGCAGGTGGTGGTCGAATCGGCTGCCGGCGGCGGGTCAAAGCCGGTGCTGGCGTGCTTTCTGGGTGGGGCAAAGGTTGCCGAGGCGTTGAGGATACTGCGGCAGGGTCGTGTCCCCCCGTATGACTCGCCGGAAAGCGCGGTCGCGGCCCTCAAGGCGATGTGCGACTATGCACGATGGCGCCGCAGGCCGAAGCGCATCGTCAAGCTGTTCGCCGTGAACCGCAGGAAGGTTGAGGCGATAATCGAAAGGCACCTGCGGCAAGGTATAAGAGAGATACCGGAGAGCGAATCGAAAGAGATACTCGAGGCATACGGCTTTCTTACTCCGAAGGGCGCCGTCGCCACCGACGCCGACCAGGCGGTGGAGATCGCCCGCCAACTCGGTTACCCCGTGGTGCTGAAGATATGGTCTCCGGACATTCTGCACAAGTCGGATGTCGATGGTGTCCAACTCGGACTTTCGACCGACAAGCAGGTACGTGATGCTTTTGACCTTATGATGTACCGAATACCCAAGAAGATGCCCCGGGCGAAGATACTGGGCGTGCTCGTTCAGCAGATGTGCGGCGGCGGCCGGGAAGTGATTCTGGGTATGAAGCGGGACCCCCACTTCGGGCCTTTGATGATGTTCGGAATGGGTGGGACGATGGTTGAAGTGCTCAAGGACGTTTCGTTTTACCTGGCGCCGCTGACGGCCGAGGAAGCCAAGCAGATGCTCACAAGCACAAGAACGTACAGGATGCTTGAGGGCGTCCGAGGCCAGGAAGGCGTAGATATAGACGCCTTGGCCGAGGGTCTGCAGCGACTTTCGCAATTGGTGACGGAGTTTCCTCAAATCCAGGAGATGGACATAAATCCGTATATCGTCGGACCGCCCGGCACGACGCCCGTAGCCGTGGACGCCAGGATAAGCGTCGAGGCAGTTACAAGGGGATAACGGTATGCAGCAGGTTGACTGGCAGCAGCGATACAAAGACAAGATCGGTACGGCCGCGGCGGCGGTAAAGCTCATAAAGCCCGGCAGCAGCATCTTCATAGGCACGGGATGTGCCCAGCCGAGGCACCTTGTGCGTGCCCTTGTCGAACACTCCAGCCACATCTACGACGCTCACATAATACATCTTCTGACTATGGGTGAGGCACCCTATGCCGATGAGAAGTTCCGGGAAAAGTTCAAGACGAACAGTTTCTTTATCGCCGACAACATCCGCGATGCGGTGCAAAAAGGTATCGGCGACTACACCCCCATGTTTCTTTCGGAGATACCGCTCGAATTTGAAAGCGGGCGAATCCCCATTGATTTCGCCTTCATCACCGTTACGCCGCCGGATGCCAACGGCTTGTGCAGCCTGGGTGTTTCTGTGGATATCGTCAAGTCGGCAGCGTCCAACGCCCGCTTTGTGGTGGCCCAGGTCAACAGCAGGATGCCCCGAACCCTCGGCGACAGCTTCCTGCATGTCAGCGGTATCGATATGCTGGTGCCCTGGGACGAGGACGTTATCGAGGTCCCAGTGCCTGAATCAGACGAGGTATTGCGCGGAATCGGTCGCAATATCGCCAGGCTGGTCGAGGACGGCAGCACCATTGAGTGTGGCATAGGCCGAATACCGCAGGCCCTGGCCGAGTTCCTCAAGGACAAGCGAGACCTCGGCGTGCACACCGAAATGTTCGGTGACTGGATTATCGACCTTATCGAGTGCGGTGCGATCACCTGCGCGAAAAAGACGCTGAATCGTGGAAAGGTCGTCGCCAGTTTCTGTATGGGTTCAAGGCGTTTATATCATTACATAAGCGACAATCCTATGTTTGAGTTCCATCCCACCGAGTACGTCAACGACCCGCAAATCATCGCCCGGCACGAAAAGATGGTGGCCATCAATGTGGGACTCGAAATCGACGTGACGGGGCAGGTCTGTGCCGATTCTCTTGGCTATCAGTTTTACAGCGGCTTCGGAGGCCAGGTTGATTTCATCCGCGGCGCAGCACGAAGCAGGGGCGGAAAACCCATCATCGCGATGCCTTCAACCGCCAAGGACGGGCAGGTCTCGCGAATCGTACCACACCTGACCGAGGGAGCCGGCGTCGTCACTACCCGCGGTGACGTGCACTACGTTGTTACCGAGTACGGCATCGCGTACCTGCACGGAAAGAACATACGGGAAAGATGTCTCGAATTGATAAACATCGCTCATCCAAAGTTTCGAAAAGAACTTGTTCGCGCCGCAAAAACGCAGAAATACATCTACGAGGACCAGATCGAGCTTTCGTGGGAGCAGTTGCGATATCCGGAAGAGCTGCAGAGGTACGAGACGCTTCGTGACGGCACTCAAATATTCTTTAGGCCCGTCAAGCCAAGCGACGAGCCGGCACTGTCGCAGATGCTTTATTCGCTCAGCGAGGAATCGGTTCGCAAAAGGTATATGGCGCGCACAAGGGCCTTTCCACACAAGGACGTTCAGCAGCTGACGAACATAGATTACAAGAACAACCTTGCCATCGTGGGCGTGGTGCCGGGCGTTTCGGGCGAAGAGATAGTGGCGATTGCACAGTACTTCCTCGACCCGAAGACCGCCGTGGCCGAAGTTGCTTTTCTTGTGCAGGACGAGTGGCAACGGAAAGGAATGGGTACGCTGCTGCTGGATTACCTGACAGAAATCGCCCGCAAGCGCGGTGTAAAGAGGTTCTGCGCAACCGTTCTGCCCGGCAACAAGCCGATGCTGTCGATCTTCAACAATTCGCGGTACAAGGTTAACACCGAGTTCGACGGAGAGCTTTATACGATATGGTACGACCTGGACAGCAAAAAGTAACGAGAAGAAGATGTGAATCAGAAGAAATCGGTTTTCATATACTCTGAAGAACTTGAGAAGTACAGCTATCCACCGGACCATCCCTTCAACACCATCAGAGCGACAAGGGTGCGGCAGATTGCAGATTCGATGGGCCTGCTGAGCGGTCCCGGCAGAAGCGAGGTCCCGCCGCAGCCGGTCGACAGGATAACCCTGAAAAAGTTTCACACGGCCAGGTACCTGCACGCATTGAGGCTGGCCGGGCAGGGACGTTTCGACCCCGAGGCGATACGCATGGGCATCGGCACTGGTGATTGCCCCGCCTTCGAGGGCGTGTACGAGTATTCGGTCCTGGCGGCCGGCGGTACCGTAACGGCTGCAAGGATGATACTGGATGGTACGGCCGACATCGCTTTCAACCCATCGGGTGGGTTTCATCACGCCGGACCGGAAAAGGCTTCGGGGTTCTGCTACATCAACGACGTTGTACTGGGCTGTATGATACTGGCCGAGGCCGGCAAACGCGTGCTCTATCTCGATGTCGATGTTCACCACGGCGACGGTGTCGCCTATGCGTTTTATAACAGAAGCGACGTTATGACAATCTCATTCCACGAGAATCCCCGGGCTTTCTTTCCGGGCACGGGTTTCGAGGACGAAACAGGCGCTGATGCCGGCAAAGGCTACTGCGTAAACGTTCCGCTGCCGGTGGGAACATTCGACGAGGCGTACTTAACCGCATACAATGAGTTGGCCGTGCCTCTGATAAAGGCGTACCAACCCGACGTTTTTGTTTTCGAGTTGGGCGCCGACGCCCTTGCCGGCGACCCGCTGGCCCATCTCTGTCTCACCAACAACGCGTATGCCGAGATAATCCAGAGCCTGCTGAGCTTCGGCAGGCCGATTCTTATGACAGGAGGCGGCGGCTACAACGTCGACAACACGGTCCGTGCCTGGACGCTGGCGTGGAGCCTGCTGGCCGGCGGACCAACCGACGCCGAGGCCAATCTCGGAGCGGGCGGTGTTATGCTCGGAAGCACCGAGTGGCAAGGAGGACTGCGCGACAGGACGCAGGTGATAGGCCAGCGCCAGAGGGACATCGTAACCGCAGCCGTCCGGCAGGTCATCGAAAGGGTCAAGGCGAACGTGTTTGCAATCCACGGGCTGTAGAGTTCCGGTGCGCACAGACGAACACCCGAATACGAGGTCGGGGCACCGGGTCTTGCCGGAGGAATACCGGCGTTACCGCACGGCCCCCAGCGGCAGAACGGCCCGCCCAAAGACCTCGTTCAATACCTGAGCAAAAGCCGTGTAAACAGCCGACAACCCGCAGAAGATACCTTCATATCCCGCCAAGGTCGCGATGAAGGTGTTGCCTGTGGCGTCCTTGATGGCCAGCAGGAAGAACAACACGGCCAGTGAACCGAATACAACCTGAAGCGCCTTGTTCAACCTGAGCGTGCCGACAAACATCACCGTGGTGAACACGCCCCACATCAACAGGTAAGCAACCATCGCGCCGGTTGCCGGAGCACCGGCAAGCCCCATTTTCGGCATAAGTATCAGGCCAACCAGCGTTAACCAGAACAGCCCATACGAGCAGAACGCGGTCGTGCCGAAGGTGTTACCCTTTTTCCACTCCATAACGCCCGCTATTATCTGCGCCAGGCCGCCGTAGAAGATTCCCATTGCAAGGATCATTGAGCCCAGTCCGAAAAGGCCGGCGTTGTGCAGGTTTAGCAGCACCGTGGTCATTCCGAAGCCCAGCAGGCCAAGCGGTGCCGGGTTGGCCGTCGTATCCTTTACGGTCAACAGATGTTCGTCAGTCTGATTCTGCATAGACACTTCTCCTTTGCTTATGGCGGATTTGCTCAACAAATCGAAAGAGGTTTTACAAACCCTGTGCCCCCTTGTAGCCTTAACCGCGGCCCCTGATCAACGCCTCGACGACGCCGGGGTCGGCCAACGTGCTGATGTCGCCGAGGTCCTCGGTCCTTCGCTCGGCTATCTTGCGAAGGATCCTGCGCATAATCTTGCCCGACCGTGTCTTGGGAAGGGCTGCAGCAAATTGAATCGCCTCGGGCGCGGCGATGGGGCCGATTTCCTTGCGAACGTGCATAATCAGCTCTTTCTTCAGTTGCTCGCTTTCCTCGACCCCTTCGACAAGTGTCACGAAGGCATACAGGGCCTGGCCCTTGACCTCGTGTGGGATTGGCGTAACGGCCGCCTCGGAAACTTTGTCGTGGCTTACCAGCGCGCTTTCCACCTCGGCGGTGCCGATGCGATGGCCGGAGACGTTGACCACGTCGTCGATTCTGCCCATAAGCCAGTAATCACCGTCTTCGTCAATTCTGCAACCGTCGCCGGTGAAGTACACGTTCTCGAACATCGTGAAGTAAGTGTCGATGAACCGCTGGTGGTCGCCCCACATCGTTCGCATCATTCCGGGCCACGGCCTGCGAATGCACAGCTTGCCGCCTTCGTTGACATCGCATTGGGTGCCGTCGTCTCGCAGCACAACCGGGTCGACGCCGAAGAAGGGTCGGCTGGCACTTCCCGGCTTTAGAGTGTGTGCACCCGGCAGCGGCGTAATGAGTATCCCGCCTGTTTCGGTCTGCCACCACGTGTCAACGATTGGGCATCGGCCTCGACCGATCTTCTCGTGGTACCATATCCAGGCCTCCGGGTTGATTGGTTCGCCCACCGAACCCAGTATCCGAAGCGTATCCAGTTTGTACTTTGCCGGCCACTCGTCACCCAGCCGCATCAACGCTCGAATGGCGGTCGGCGCGGTGTAGAATATCGTTACGCCGAACTTGTCGCAGATATGCCAGAACCGGCCCGCATCCGGGTAGGTCGGCACCCCCTCAAACATCAGGGAAGTTGCACCGTTGGCCAGGGGCCCGTAAACAATGTAGCTGTGGCCGGTCACCCACCCTATATCAGCGGTGCACCAGTAAATATCATCGTCGTGCACGTCGAAGATCACCTTGTGACTGAAGGCCACGTGCAGAAGATACCCGCCAGTGGTATGAACGACACCCTTCGGCTTGCCGGTCGAGCCTGAGGTATAGAGAATGAACAAGGGGTCCTCGGCGTTCATCCGCTCGGGTTCGCACTCCTGCGGGGCATCGGCCATCAACTCGTGATACCACTGGTCCCGGCCGGGTTGCATCTCACAAGGGTCATCGGCGACCTTCACCACGATAACACCCTCAATGCTCGGGGTGTTCTTCAGCGCCTGGTCCGCGATGGCTTTCAGGCCGATCCGCTTGCCAGCCCGCAGCGACACGTTGCTGGTAATCAGCAACCTGCAGTCCGAATCGTTTATCCTGCCTTCCAGGGCCTCGGCGCTGAATCCGCCGAACACCACCGAGTGAATCGCCCCTATCCGCGCGCAGGCCAGCATCGCCACCGGCAATTCCGGAACCATCGGAAGGTAAATCGCCACGCGGTCGCCCTTCTTGATGCCCTTCGACTTCAGCACGTTGGCGAACTTGCAAACCTCCTTGTGGAGCTGTTCATAGGTGTACTTGCGAACGGCATCCTCGGCCTCGCCCTGCCAGATAATGGCGGTCTTTTTCGCCACGGGCGTACCAAGGTGCCGGTCGAGGCAGTTGTAGCTGGCGTTAAGTTCGCCGTCCGCGAACCACCTGTGCTCAACCTTGCGGGCGGCGGTGTCCCAGGTGTATTCCAGACTCTTGGTGGGTTCCCTGAACCAGGACAGCATCCTGGCCTTCTCCAGCCAGAAACCGTCCGGGTCGTTCAGTGACTGCTGCCACATCTTTTGCCATTGTTCGAAGCTGTTGATGTAGGCCTTGTTTTGTATCTCGGCCGGCGGCGCAAATGTCCGCTTCTCGCTCATCAACGAATCAATCGCCTTCTGTTCACTGCTCATAACACACCCCTTCTGTTACAACCACGTCTGCTCGAAAAGCCAAAACTTTCTTTGGAATCTGCAGAGACCAAGATTTTACGGACCTGTTCAAAAGTATCAACCAAAAACCCCGGAAACTTCGATGTTTCTCAAAACCTGTATATAAACGAGCCCTGAAACCTCAGGTCATCCGCATCACCCGGGCCCCTGTACTCGGTTTTCCAGTGAGAAACCTCAATGCCGATCTCCGTGTTGGCATCGAGGTGGTAAATGGCATTGCCGAAGACCGAACGGTTGAGCACTCTGTCGCCGGTGCCGACATCATCGGAATCGACATCGTCAATCCCGCAGCCGATATTAAAGCTCCAGTTATCCCAGGGCCCCAGTGTGGCGGCTGCCCATCCGCCCCGGCTGTCAATTTCGTGAAGCCGGGTTGTGTTGACGCCCTGGCCGATACCGCCGAAGTAGCTGTCCAAGTCCCGGCCCGTAAACAATTCCCCTTTGACGGTGAGCCACGAGCAAACGGGCTGGTTCAGGTCGAGGTTCAGCGACCAGCTTTCGAAGTCCTTGTTACTGCCGCCGGTGTTCGGGTCGTATTCCTCCGTCCCGTAATGGCCCGAGAATCCGATTGTCGCAGGCTTGTACCCCAAGCCGGGAAAAGTCAGACCGATACGCCCCTGCACGGTGGGAAAGCCCGCGTCTTCGCCAGTTTCGGAACCGGTCAGGTCATTTCTGCCGATGGTTCTCGATATTGCAGCCTGCAAGTTTACATTGATATCCTTTTGAACCTGGAAATCTTTTGTAACCCGTACCTGCGGATGCCTGTAGCCGATATTGCCAGCGTCCCACAAGACGGTATAGTTCAGTGTCCGCGGCACCAGCGGCGATATCACGTCGGAGGTTTGCCCCGCCAGAATACCAAAGTGATCGCCCGGCCAGTCGAGCGTCAGGTATGCGTGGCGCATCTGGATCTTTGCCTTATTCTCAGCGGCGTAGTTGCCGTAGAAATCCACCTCCAGCCGACCGGCCGCGCTGAAACCATTCTCTGCCGGGCCTTTGATTCGCATACCCACCCTGGTCTCGTTGGCGGTAACGTTGAATTCGTCGTCGTTGTTGCGCTGGTCCTCGCGGTCGAGATATACCACGTAATTGCCCGGATGGCTGCGCGACGTATCGTAGGATGCGTCCGCCTTAAGAAACCCATAGATTTCAATATCCAGATTTGACGATACGTTTTTCTTCGGTGGTGCCGCTGGCGCAGGTGCCGCAGCCTTGCCAGGCCGATCCGTGGAAGGCGCGGTGCTGGTTGCCGCTGCCGTGCCGCGTTCGCGACCGGCGGTAACGGTGCCATTCTGGGTCAATACTATCTGCTTTAGCTGTGAAAGCTCTTTTTCGAGCATTTCGACTCTTTTGCGAAGCTCCGCGTTCTGTCTGGCCAGGTCCTCAAGGTCGTCGGCCCTGCACAGAGCCGTGGCGACGGCTGCCACGCACATACACGCAACAACTGTGTTTTTGCTCATAACCGGTGCCCTTTGTTTCATCTTCGCTCGTATTGTGCTGCCGCCGGCCTGATTCCGGCACCGCTGCGGCCGTAGAGACCGGATGCCGGCGGCCCTTCTTTGTCCTGTCCGGAACCCGCTGTGGCTTGGTTACAGCGGTCCGGAACATCCGCGGACAAGAAATCCTATAACTTACGATATTGCGCTGCACAGGTCAAGTGACTAAATCTGAAATTCCGCCATCTTGTGGAAACGGGCAGCTTTGTTGCCGGCGTTAGCACCGCAGGCCGAGGAGGGACCCTATCTGCCGGGAATGCACGCTCCACGGCAGGTTCGGCCGGGTACCGATGTCGAATGAGCGGATTCAAAATTTAGCAAAAAAACAGAAAAATCGTTGCCGGCTGGCGTACCGTGGTGTATAATTCGGCCGTGAACTGAATATTGGAATGGCCGGGAGATGAAGCGTTAAGCTGTTTTGGATCGACCTCGGATACTTGTGGCCCCTCGATTAATCCGCCTTCATTTCTCCTCCGCTGTAAAGGGTATCTCAGAAGCGCCCGTGTGCACGACAACAGTACGCTCATTGCCGGTCTCGGCAGCCTTAATCAATTGCGTCACCAATCGGGGGGCTGTGCAGGTCTGTTCGAGTGATGCGCGGGCGGTCGGAGGCTCCCTGTTAGCCGGCCTGTTGGGTCGATGTGTGTACACCACCGGAATCGGAAGACGGACGGTGTTTCCTGGACGACGTTTGTGGACTGGAAAGGAAAGGCAATGAACATCTATGTTGGTAATCTCTCGTACGACGTGACCGACGAGGATTTGCGAGAGAGCTTCGGGGCATTCGGCCAGGTGGAGTCGGCTACGGTGATCAAGGACAAGTTCACCGGCGAATCCAGAGGCTTCGGTTTTGTCGAGATGCCTTCGAGGACCGAGGCACAATCTGCGATCGAGGGTCTCGACGGGAAGGATTTGAAAGGTCGAACCGTGCGCGTCAACGAGGCTCGCCCGAGGGCCGAGGGCCATCGTCGCGGCCGAGGTGGCGGGTTCGACAGAAGTTCCGGCGGCCGCAAAAGATATTGACAAACCATAATCACTTCCGCGACTCCGTCCGGCGTCCAGGCGCCGGGCACGCACGCTGATTACTTGCCGGCTTGGTCGTTGACAACCCCTGCCTGCGATTGGTACAAGGTCCCAGCGAGCCGATGCTCGTAGTGCGGGCTCGGCCAGGCAGAGAAAAGGTCCCCGTCTTGTTGAAGGAGCCGAGGATGAACAACGCGATGAAACCGCGGCGTTGTTTGGCGGTAATGATCCTTTGCCTGACCGGCGTGGCTATCGGCGAGCTGGTGGATGACTTCGGTTCCGCTCAGAGCGGAACCTGGGCGCCGGCGCGGTGGTGGGACGACTACGCCCGCAGGGGCAGGCTGGTTGTGCCGGGCGGCAAGGCACCGAAACTCGACGTCGCCTTTTCAAGGTCGCGTCGCAAAGAGGAAATCACTGCCGCCGGTGGCTTCGTGGTGGATGTGGATGTCGTCGATATCAAAGGCTCGGCCGCGGCCATATGCATAGGTTCCAGCGACTTCGAGAAGCGAGGCATCGCCGTTGTCGTGTACGCGGACGATGCCCCGAAAAAGGACAAGCTGTATATTAACGGGCGTTCCTTTGATATCGAGGGCAGGTTCCAGGTCGGTCAGACTGTTCGAATAGAGATTGATACCAGCTCATTCGAAGGTGACGCGCAGAACAGCGTCAGCGTTTACTTCGACGGCAACCAGGTGGTTGACGGGCTGAGGTTCCGCTGGGAAAAATCCCCGCTGGGTTTCTTTCTCGGTGCAATAGGCGGCCAGGCGACCTTCGATAACCTCAGAATCGACGTAGCCAGGCCCACCATCGAGTTCGCCGGGTCCGGCTCGGTGGGCAGCGAACAGGATGGGCAGGTGGCTGTCGACGTGGTCCTGCGGCACGGCCGGCCCGATTGCAGCTATTCGGTAAACCTGGCTGTGGCCGGTGGGACTGCCCAGAAGGGTGTCGATTATACCGTCTCAACAGGCAGGCTCACCTTCGCCCCCGGCCAGACAAGGCGAACCGTGGTTATCCGCATCAGCGAAGACAGCTTGGCGGAATATGACGAAACTGTGCGATTGGCGCTTTCGGACCCGCAGGGCCGGGACGTTCGCCTCGGCGCCAAGACGACATATTCGCACACGATTGTCGGTGACCGGCCCACCGTGCAATTCCAGCAGCGGCGCCTGGTCGTGCCGGAACAAAACGGCAGCGTCGAGGTCAACGTTGCTCTTTCGCATTCCTGCAGCGAGCAGGTCTGTGTCGGCTATGACGTTGTCGGCGGTACCGCCGTTCGCAACCAGGACTTTCGGGCCGCAGCGGGCACACTGGTGTTCGAGCCGGGCCAGACCTCAAAGAGTATAAAGATAAACCTGCTCGACGATTCGGCAGGGGAAAACTCTATCAACGAAACCGTGCGGGTGAAACTGGCGGCGACGAAGAACTGCGCCACGGGTGAAACTCGCGAGCTGGTTCTGGAGATAATAGACGACGAACGACATATCGACTGGGAGGGCTGCATCTGGCTGCCCTGTTCGTTCAGCAAACACACGATACACAAGGGCAGACGGCTGCTGAGCATTAACGAGCGCGGCCAGCTTGAATGGGTTCCATTGTATGGCGACCTTTTGCTGGTGCGACTGCCGCGAATGTCCGTCAAGAATAAGGGCGAGAAGGCGAGCTTCGGCTGGCTCTACAAAGGCCAGGGCAACGCCACAGGTTCCTACGTGGAAAACATCTGCGAGCGTTACGGCTCGGGTGACTTGCGGATGGCCGTGCTGGACCTGGCGGGCAAAGCAATTTCGCTTGACGATATCCACGGCCGGAATGACGAAGTGTTCTGCGGCTGCAGGGGCTACCAGGCCCGACTCTCTCCTCACGTTCCACAAACCGAACGCGCTGACAAGTGGGCCAAGCGCGTGGACCCCTTCGGCGACAATTGCAGTTCGCCGGTGGACTGGGGCGGCTGCTGGGCGTATCCCAAGTACTTCAACGGCCACGGTGTACCGGTTGGGCAATTCTCGCCCCTGATATTCACCGTCGAGCGTGCCGCCGAGAAGGTGGTCAGATTTTCAGTGGAACTCAACGGCGTAACACACACCTACATCGACGATATGAGCGACGCGGCAATCTCATCCGAGGCGATGGAAAGCCTGTACGGCGAAGGCAGTCGCAACGTCCGCGAAAAGCTCGACACCCAGCCCGAAAACATCGACCTGCTTGCGATCTATTTTGCCAACCAGAGACCGTTCGAGCTGATTACATTCGCACCACTGAGTCCAACCGGCAGGTGACGGACCCACTGCGGGGTCCCGCCGGGGTTAGCGGTGCGCGCAAAAAAATGGAGCCAATGGGATTCGAACCCACGACCTCTTGCATGCCATGCAAGCGCTCTCCCAACTGAGCTATGGCCCCGTCAGGGCTGATATTAGCAGAACCGGTCGTAGCACGCAAGCAAAATCCTCCGTCCGGCCCGGTCACGGCATTTGTGCTTCCGGGTGCCTCAGGTATAATCATATTTTGGGTTGACCGGATGCGTATCGACACTATTTCAACTTAACGGTCTTGGTGGAAAGACAGAGAATACTCGTAACCGGCCGCGTGCAGGGGGTAGGATTCCGTCCCGCGGTATACCGACTGGCCAATCAATTAGGATTGTCGGGTTTCGTCCTGAACGATACCAGAGGCGTGACCATCGAGCTTCAGGGCCCGGAGGAAAAAATAGCGGAGTTCGTCGATCGCCTCAGCGACCACGACAAGCCGCCTCTTGCCGAAATACGCAGTCTGGCCGCGACGCCGGTGAAGCCGGTGAAGGCCGAACAGGGCTTCCGAATCGTCGAAAGCGACGCGGTGGGAACGGCCCTGGCCGAGGTCTCGGCGGATATGGCGGTCTGCGGGGATTGCCTGCGGGAAATGAACGACCCGGCGGATTTTCGCTACCGTTACCCGTTTATCAATTGCACCAACTGCGGGCCGCGATACTCAATAGTCAAAACGATTCCCTACGACCGCCCCAACACCACAATGTCGGTGTTCCGGATGTGCGAGAAATGCTCGCGGCAGTACCACGACGCCGCCGACCGTCGTTTTCACGCACAGCCGGTAGCCTGCGGTGCGTGCGGGCCGCGCATCTGGCTGGCCGACCGAACCGGCCGGGTGATTGAAACCGACAGCGACCGTGCCATCGCGGAAACAGCCCGCCTGCTTCTGGCCGGCAGAATCGCTGCGATAAAAGGCATCGGAGGTTTTCATCTCGCTGTCAACGCCCTTGACGACGAGGCGGTCAGAACGCTTCGAAAGCGCAAACGCCGCGACCACAAGCCTTTTGCGATGATGGCCGCTTCGCTGGAGGAAATTGCAAAGCACGCGGTCGTCAGTGAACTCGCCACTGGGGTGCTGCGAAGCCCGCAAAGTCCCATTGTTCTGCTGCCGAGGCGAGCAGACTCGCCGATAGCACCGTCGGTTGCGCGGGGCGTCGATACGTTCGGCTTTATGTTGTGCTATGCGCCGCTGCACCGGCTGCTTTTCGCCGAGGGCATCGACGTACTGGTGATGACCAGCGGCAACATCTCGGATGAGCCTTTGATATGCGACAACGACGAAGCCCTTTCGCGCCTGGGTGCGGTAGCCGACGTCTTCCTGATGCACGACAGACAGATTTACCGCCGGGTGGACGACTCGATAGTTCATTTCATTGCCGGCCGGGCCGTGCTGCTTCGACGGGCGAGAGGATATGTGCCCGCTCCGATTCCCATTGAGCATCGGTGCTGCGAAGATATCTTCGCGGCGGGCGCAGATATGAAGAACACCTTCTGTCTTGTAAAGCAAAACCAGGTCATCTGCAGCGAGCACATCGGCGAGTTGTCCGACGCGGCGGTCTATCATCACTACGTCAAGTCCGTCGAACACCTCCAATCGCTGTTCGAAGTGGCCCCAACGGTCGGTGTCTGCGACCTGCATCCGGGCTACTTTTCGAGGCAATATGCGCTTTCAAAAACAACCCACGAACTGATCGAGGTTCAACATCACTGGGCGCACATCGCATCAGTGCTGGCGGAACACGGCATGCAAGGCCCGGTGATCGGGCTTTCATGCGATGGAACAGGCTACGGCACCGACGGGGCGATATGGGGCTGCGAATGCCTGGCCGCCGGATTGGATGGTTTCGAACGCCTCGGGCATCTGGCTTATTACCCCTTGGCAGGCGGCGACAGGGCAAGCAAAGAAGCAATTCGTCCCGTGCTGGGACTGCTGCGGTACGCGTTCGCCGACGATTTCTCGCTGGAGCGATTCGCCTGGCTGCTGGACCGCGTCGAGCCGGACCGACGCAAGCAGCGACTAATAGCGCAACAGCTCGAAAGGCAGGTCAATACCGTGCAAAGCTCGAGTCTCGGCCGGGTTTTCGACGCGGTCGCCGCGATGGTCGGCCTGGGCAGCTACAACCATTTCGAGGCCGAGTTGCCGATGGCCCTGGAGGCGGAGGCTGCACGTGCTGTCGAAGACACCTATGATTTTGAGCTTATGGGCGGTCACGGTGAACCGGTTCTGCTGCATCTGCGTAAGATGATAGAGGCAGTGGTTGCCGATTTGCGGCAGGAAACAAGCCCCTCGGTCATCTCGGCTAAGTTCCATAACTGCCTTGCTGCAGCCCTGGCGGCGATGTGTGTCAGGGCCCGTAAAAGAACCGGCCTCGGGGCGGTCGCCCTGAGTGGGGGTGTTTTTTGTAACCGTTATCTGATGAATCGTCTCGTTAACCTCTTGAGGGAAAGCGGGTTCACAGTATTATTTAACAAACTCGTGCCGTCAAACGACGGCGGCATAGCTCTGGGTCAGGCGGCTATCGCTGCCTGGCGTCAATCGAAGCAAAACGCGCGGCGCCGCGGGCAGGTGGCGCCCTGTTAGGATTGCTGTATGTGCCTGGCGATTCCTGCAAGGATAGTTGAGCTTGATGGTGACAGGGCGACGGTTGAGGCGATGGGCAACCGCTGGCGGGCAAAGACTACGCTGCTGCCGGATGCCCGCGTCGGGCACCTTGTTCTTGTACACGCCGGCTTCGCCATATCACTGGTCGACGAAAAACAAGCCCAGCAGACCTGGCAGCTTCTTGCGCAGATTCAGCAGGCCGGCCAGAAAAACGAAAATGATTGAGACGGGTTTGAGCGATTATGCTTGAGAGAATTTACAGGGCGCAGCAGGCAATGGACTCGGCCTGCAGGCATCTCGGCCGGCAAATCAACATCATGGAGGTTTGCGGCACGCACACGGTATCGATCTTTCGCAACGGGATAAGGGCGACGCTGCCGCAGCAGTTGAAGCTCCTTTCGGGTCCGGGCTGTCCGGTGTGCGTTACGGACCAGGGCTATATCGACGACGTCCTGGAACTGGCCGCTCGCGATGATGTCATCATAGCTACTTATGGCGATATGGTTCGCGTACCCGGAGCGGGCGGCTCTCTTGAAACCAGACAACCGGCCGCAAATGTCAAGGTGGTTCTCAGCAGCGAGGATGCCCTGCAATTGGCAAGGGATAATCCCGATCGCACGGTGGTCTTCGTGGCGGTCGGATTCGAGACGACCGCCCCGGCCACGGCAGTGGCGGTCAAAGAAGCGGCAGCCGAGGGTATTGACAATTTCTGCGTCCTCAGCGCACACAAGCTGGTTGTGCCGGCGATGCGCGCCCTGGTTTCAGAGAAAAATAATAAGATTGATGCCTTTTTGTGTCCCGGTCACGTCAGCGCGATAATCGGGTATGGCGCGTTCCAGGAGATAGTCGAACAGTTCGGCCGGCCCTGCGTGGTCGCCGGTTTCGAGCCGATGCAGATTATCGAAGGCCTCGCGGAAATCTGCCGCCAGCTACAGAACCACAAGCCCGAACTGAAATCCATTTACACCGCCGTGGTCACCCACCACGGCAATACCGCCGCCCAGGATGTTATGGACCAGTGCTTCGAGAAGACCGACGGCTACTGGCGCGGCCTGGGCAAAATTGACAACAGTGCCCTGCGGTTGAAAAGCACATACAGTGATTTCGACGCAGTCAGAAGATTCAACATCGAACAGCACCACGGCGAAGAACCACCCGGCTGCCGCTGCGGCGAGGTGTTGTGCGGCCTTATCGAGCCGCCCGATTGCGGACTTTTCGGCGTTCAGTGCAAACCGTCCGAGCCCGTCGGGCCCTGCATGGTAAGCTCCGAGGGCGCCTGTGCCGCGTGGTTCAAGTACACTGGGAGAAGAAACGGCAACGAATGAAGGCAGGTAAGTACGACAGAATCTTGCTCGCTCACGGAGGTGGGGGTCAACTAAGTCAACAACTGTTGTACGATTCTATTCTGCCCAGCCTGGGTAATGACATCCTTTCGCAGCTTGCCGACTCGGCGATACTGGATTTTGCAGGCCATCCGTTGTGTTTTACCACCGACAGTTACGTGGTTAAGCCCTTGTTCTTCAACGGAGGCGACATCGGCAAACTGGCGGTCTGCGGTACGATAAATGACCTTGCGGTGGCCGGGGCCAGGCCGATCGCGCTTAGCCTGTCGCTGGTAATCGAGGAAGGTCTCGAGATGGAACTGCTGCAACGTATCTTGTCCAGCGTAGCAGCCGCCGCGCAGGCCAACGGCGTAAAGGTTGTCGCCGGCGACACAAAAACCGTTGAGGCGGGTGCAGCCGACAGGATTTTCGTCAATACCGCCGGTCTCGGAGAGAAGCTTGCCGCCGCAGACTTGCGGATGGAAAGAATCAAACCCGGCGACAGGATCATCATCAACGGCACCATCGGCGACCACGGTATGACTATCATTTCCCAGCGCGAAGGTATCAAGTTTGAGTCCGACCTGGTCAGTGACTGCGCAGCAGTTGCGCCTTTGACGATGGAGTTGCTGGAACACGCCGGTGCTGAGATAAAGTTTATGCGAGACCCTACGCGGGGAGGCCTGGCAGCGACTCTGAATGAAATTGCCGCCGGTACCGGTCTGGGCATCGAGATTCGCGAATCGGCCATACCGGTCAAGCATACCGTCAGGGCCGCAGCGGATATGCTCGGCTTCGATGTTCTGTCGATTGCCAATGAAGGCAAGTTCGTGGCGGTAGTCTCCGGCGACTCGGCCCAGAAGTGCGTGGAGATTTGCCGGGCTCATCCCCTCGGCAAAGATGCCGGCATAATCGGCGAAGTGATCGCCGCCGATGTGCCGACCGTCGAGATGCTCACGGCGATCGGCGGCAGAAGAATGATCCAGATGCCTTATGGCCGTGAACTGCCGAGGATCTGCTGATGCACGAGGCGATGGTGGCGGAAAATCTGCTGGCGACAATAACGAGGGAACTGGCCGACCGCAACGGCAGGGTGCTGTCGGCGAAGATTAGCTGCGGCCGGTTATACGCCATCAACGACGAGGCGCTTCGCTTTGCCTTTGATGCGCTGGCCAGGGGAACAGCCTGCGAAGGGGCAACGCTGCACATAGAGCACAAACCGCCGCGGATGCGGTGCACGCGCTGCGGATACCAGTTCGGGCTTGCCTGCGACCAGTGCACCTGTCCACAATGCGGTGCTGAGCGGCTGGAATTGCTGGCCGACGCGCCGCTGCTGCTGGAAGAAATAGAACTTGAAACGGAGTAACCGGATGAAGGTCAACGTTCGCAAAAAGATTCTGGGTGCCAACGAACAATTCGCCTTTGAGAACAGCCGCCTGCTGGCCGAGAAAAACGTGCTTTGTATGAACTTGATAAGCTCGCCGGGTTCCGGCAAGACCTCTATTCTCGTGCGAACTATAGACCGGATGAAAGGCAAATTGCAGCTCGGCGTGATCGAGGGTGACGTCCAGACCGACCTCGACGCCAGGAAAATAGCCGGCACAGGCGCACCGGTGGTTCAGATAGAAACCAAGGGCGCCTGTCATCTTTCCGCCGCCCAGGTCAACCATGCACTGCGGAAACTGCCGCTGGACGATCTGGACGTAGTCATCATCGAAAACGTCGGCAACCTTGTTTGTCCGTCGGCTTTCGAGCTTGGCGAACACAGCAAAGTCGTGGTGCTGTCGGTGGCCGAGGGCGATGATAAGCCGGCCAAGTATCCTGCCATCTTCGCCAAGTCCAGGGTAGTGCTCGTCAACAAGATCGACCTGCTGACTGCCGGCGGTGTCGATTTTGACATCGACCGCGCAGCGGCCGACGCTCGCAAGCTTAACAGCAATATCCGGATACTGCCGGTATCAGCCAAAACCGGCGAGGGATTCGAGCAATGGCAAGAGGTCCTGCTTGAGGCGTTCGAAACCCTGAAGTCATAGTGCCCGCCATTCGACCCGGTCCTTTGTGCTTGCTTTAGCCTGCACAAATGTAAGGTTGCGGGCCGATGTGCTTTTTCCGGGCAAGGCCACACGCTCAACGATTCTTCGGCTGGTAGAGTCTGTGCTGCCGTATGTATTCTGCCACGTCCGGCTGCAGCATCGCCGAAACGTCACGGCCTGCGGCCAGGCGCTTCCGGATTTCGGTGCTGCTGATGTCGATCAGCGGCGTGGGCACGATGTTGCGCTGCAGCCTGGCCACCCGCTGCTTGCCCCAGCGACGCTCGAACCTTGCAAAATCAGGTACGTCGCAGCCCGCCCTGTACATCACGCTGAGGTTGCATTCGTCGATCAGGTCGATTACGCGGTACCAGTAAGGCAGTTCATCAACGGTGTCGGCGCCGACGAGCAGGTAAATCGAGGCCGACCCGCCGCACTGCCGGCGGAAATGCCTGACCGTCTCAAGCGTGTAGCTCGGCTGACTCTTCTTCAGCTCGTAGTCACTTACCTCGAACCTGTCGATTCCCCGGATAGCCAGCGCGACCATCTTCAATCTGTCTTGGCCGCTTGCCTGCGGCGGTGATTCTTTCAACGGCGACCTCTGAGCGGGAACGAAGACGACTTTATCTGCGCCGATGTGATCCGCCGCAGCGCGCGCTACAGTGGTATGACCGATGTGAATCGGGTCGAACGTCCCGCCGAACAGCGCCACCTTCTCTTCTGACATAAAACAATTAACAGGCAAATTGTGCGGTAGTCGGGAAAAATATTTCAAAAATCTTTCAGAAAATTTCCGGCCTGCCGACGCACCAAGACACCATCTTCGGTGTGCGTTCCCCGGCTTTCCATCTTTTTACTTGCAATCTTCTTGTCAACACGCCAGGGCGAAACACCGTGACATCCAACGTTTTTGCAGATTCCCGCCAGAGCCATTGAAACGGCCTCTGAGTGCAAAAAAACGCGGTCTTGCGCATCATCACCTTTTTGTGTGCTTCTGTTCATCTTGAACAAACCGTCGGTGACACCGAAGTAACATCATCGACATCGCAGCGCTGCACCAAGCGGCGGCGCGCGCGGCCGCTGCTTATGATAAGACATACTCGAGATGCATGAAAGGCGCCGCGCAAGAAATTTTGGTGAAGGATTTTGAAAGTCTTGGCCGATAAAACTATTAAAATAAGGGTAGGCCGCTTTGATTTTATTTTTGTAGGTGGCCGAGAGCACAGTGGTTAGGAAGTCGTAAGTAGACGGTAAAACCGAAAGCCATTAATTATGCCGAAAGGAGGTGGTAAGTAATGGCGAAGAAAAAGAAAGTAACGAAGAAGAAAGCGAAAAAGAAAGTAACGAAGAAGAAAACGAAAAAGAAAAAAGCCAAGAAGAAAAAGTAGCGTAGGTTAGATGTCGGAAGCCCGCCTCAGGGGGCGGGCTTCCGGCGCGATACTGTGCTCAAATGGAAGGCTCGCGTGTCAGGCGTAGCCTTCCATTTTTTTTGCCTCCCGCCGGCACAGGACACGCTCAACTTGCAATTCAGCGGCCGTCGTTTATACTAACTGTGCCGCTGTAACCGATACTGGCCGACGGTTGGAGGCTTTTGAGGCCGAAGAGGCCGCGGTGTTTTGCATAAGCTAAGGGTATGGACTATTTTCATTACAGCAGGGGCAGGCTGCTGGTTGAGGACGTGCAGGTCGAGCATATCGTCGAGCAATTCGGCACGCCTGTCTATATCTACAGCAAGGCGACGTTCCTGGAGCACCTGGAAAGGGTCCGCAAGGCCTATGCTGCGCTCGATACGACGGTGTGCTATTCGGTCAAGGCCTGCAGCAATATCAACATACTCCGGTTTATGGCCGAGGCCGGCAGCGGCTTCGACGTCGTAAGCGGCGGCGAGCTGTACCGAGTGCTGCAGGCCGGCGGTGACCCCACCAAGATTGTCTACGCCGGTGTAGGTAAAACCGACAGGGAAATCGTCGACGCCCTCGAAGCGCGGATAGCCTACTTCAACGTCGAGTCCGAGCAGGAGCTGGAAAATCTCATCCGTCTTTCGAAAGAAACATCCGTTACCGCCAGAGCCGCTCTGCGGGTGAACCCCGACGTCGACCCGGTTACTCATACCTATACGACCACGGGCAAGAAAGAGACCAAGTTCGGCATTGACATCGACCGCGCCGCGGACGTGTTCGCGCGTTACGGCCGCCAAGATTCGGTCCGGCTGTGTGCGATACACATTCACCTCGGTTCGGCAGGCCATACCGTCGAACCTTACCGCGAGGCGATAACAAAGGTGCTGGGGTTGATTGAACAGCTTCGGGCGGATGGTTTTGAAATCGAAGCGCTCGACATAGGAGGTGGCTATGGAGCCGATTACGTAACAGGTCAATCACCCTCGGCCGCTCAGTACGCCGACGTAATCGTGCCGCTTCTGAAGGACAGGAACCTGAGACTGATACTGGAGCCCGGCGCCAGCATAGCCGCCAATGCGGGCATCCTTGTCACGCGAGTGCTGTACGTCAAAAGCAGCGGCCGAAAAAGATTCGTCATCGTTGATGCAGGAATGAACGACCTGATTCGCCCGCCGCTTTACGGCGCATTCCACTTCATCTGGCCGGCCAGCGTGCACGAGGCCTTTGTCCCGGAGCGGCGAGACAAAAACCTGCGGTTGCCGGGCACCGAGCAGGTCGACGTGGTTGGTCCCATCTGCGAAAGTGCCGACTTCCTCGGCAAAGACAGGGCTTTGCCGCCGGTGAAACGCGGAGACATACTTTCGGTGTTCACGGCGGGCGCCTACGGCTTCAGTATGAGCAGCAACTACAACAGCCGCGGCCGGGCCCCAGAGGTTCTGGTCGAAGGCGGAAAATTCCGGCTCATAAGAAAACGCGAGACCTACCAGGACCTGGTCCAGCCGGAAAGGTAACGTGGGCAGTCGGACGGCCCGGCACGCTGTTGTTCAGAAATGCCTCTCGACAAAGCCCGTATCGATCATATTCTTGACGAACAGATTGTGCGACAGAATGTCCATACAAACAGGGACCGTCGTCTTGATCGGCCAGGCCACAAACTCTCGCAGGGCCCTTTTCATAGTTGCGATGGCCTCGCTGCGCGTCCTTTGGTGCACGATGATCTTTGCAATCATCGAGTCGTAATTGGGCGCAATGGTCCAGCCCTGGCAGACGTGCGTATCGACCCGTACTCCCGGACCGCCAGGCAGAATAAACTTTTCTATCTTGCCGGCACACGGAGAAAAGTTGTTCGCCGGGTCCTCCGCATTGACGCGACACTCTATCGCCACGCCGTTGTGCTTGATATTTTTTTGGCGGTATCTGATGGTGTGACCGCTGGCAATCTTTAGCTGCCACTTGACAAGGTCGTGGCCCGTGACCATCTCCGTGACGGGATGTTCCACCTGAATCCGCGTATTGACCTCGATGAAGTAGAACCTCTTATCCTTGTCCAGCAAAAACTCTACTGTCGCAGCATTGGTGCAATTGGCCTGTTTGATAACTCTCAGCGCGGCATCAGCCAGGTGCTCCCTCGTGCGGTCGTCAAGCACCGGGCACGGTGATTCCTCGATCATCTTCTGGTGCCTTCGCTGGATCGTGCAGTCCCGCTCAAAGAAATGCAGTGCGTTTCCCTTGTCGTCCGCGATGACCTGGACTTCCACGTGCCTGGGTTCGGAGATGAGCTTTTCAAGATAGACGCTGCCGTCGCCAAAGGCCGCTTCGGCCTCGGCCCTGGCGGTATTGAAGCCTGCACGCAGGCTGATGTCGTTGTGGGCTATCCTCATACCGCGTCCGCCTCCGCCGGCGGCAGCCTTGATTATGACCGGGTAGCCTATCTTATTCGCCAGTTTCAGGGCCTTGTTCTCGTCCTCGACCGTCCCGTCCGAACCGGGCACGACCGGAACCTTTGCCTTCCGCGCCAGCTTTCGGGCCTCAACCTTATCTCCCAACAGACGCATCGCCTCAACCGAAGGACCGATGAAGCTTATTCCACACTCCCGGCATATCTCCGCAAAGTGCGCGTTCTCGGCAAGAAAACCATACCCGGGATGAATCGCATCCACGTCGGCCACCTCGGCGGCACTGATTATCCGAGAAATATTGAGATAACTTTCCGCGGCACTGGCCGGGCCGATGCAAATCGCCTCGTCGGCCAGACGAAGGTAAGGCGCTTCTCTGTCGGCCTCGGAAAACACGGCCACCGCTTCAATACCAAGCTCATGGCAGGCCCGGATTATCCGAAGGGCGATTTCACCACGATTGGCTACGAGTATCCTGGAAAGCATATCCTCGTCCGGCTGTGCTCGTTCTGGGCAGCATACTGCTCAACCATGCCCCTCAGGCGAAAGCCTGAAAAGCACCTGACCGTATTCAACTGCCTCTCCGTTCTTCACCAAAATCTCTTTTATCGTCCCGCGCGTTTCAGCCTTTATCTCGTTCATCACCTTCATAGCTTCTATTATTCCGACGACCGTTTGCGGCTCAACGTGGGTACCAATGTCGACAAACGGCTCGGAGTCGGGACTGGGCGCGGCGTAGAACGTCCCAACCAGCGGCGAAGTTATCTCCACAAGGTTTTCCGCGGGCTTGTCTTGCCGGGGCAGTTCAACACCCGGCGGGGGCACCGTCACGCCGGCTGGCACGACCCCGCCGGCCACCGGACCGGCAAGCTGCGCAGCGGACGCAAACGCCTGGGCACGCTTCAGCAGAATCTTGTCTTCACCGTGCTTTATTTCAAGCTCAACGAGGTCGTTTTCCTTCATAATAGCGATGAGCTGTCGTATTTTCTCGGCCTCTTTGTCTTTATCTTTTTGGCCCATAGCCGGTTCCTTTCCTTAACAGCACGACGCCAGCAAATACCTCAGGACCAGCAACGCCAAGTATAACCCACGGCGGCCGTTTTGCAATCAATTTCGGCCCGGCGCCCAGTCTCACAGGCTAACCGCTCCAGCTGCACCCGAATCCCACCAAGGCCCGGCTGGTTGCCGCTGCAAAGCCACGCCCTGGGCGGTCTGCAGCTTGTTGCACGGTATTTTTCCTTGCAGACGTGCACTGTTTGATGTAGAATCGTACCACTTGGTTGACCGCTTGTTTTGCCTAAACTGCGGTTTTGTGATCAGTTAGGGCAGGTAGCTCAGTCGGTAGAGCAACGGACTGAAAATCCGTGTGTCGCCGGTTCAATTCCGGCCCTGCCCAATTCAAATTCCCCCGTTCCATCTGCTGTCATATGTTGACTTGCGTTGACTAAGTCTCGTTCCACTAAGCACTTACGGTCATTGACTGAATTATGCAGATGGTCGCGTCTGTTGCCAATCGCAGACACCGGATTAAATGCGGAGAAAGCCATAAGTGTCGATTTTGGTGTCAACTGAGGTGTCGATTTTGCTCGCCCGGTTTCGGAACCTGCTGGCCCATCGTCGTAGGTACCTGTGGCTGCAAGCCTGCCTTTCTGTTTGGGCGGTGACAAATCGGGCAAGGACTCTATTGCCGAAAGCTGTTGTCCTCTGAGCGTATGGGTATATCTGGACATCGTCAGGTTGATGTCCGAGTGTCTAAGCAAATCCTGAGCTGTCTTAGGGTGTACTCCAGAAGCCGCCAAAAATGTTCCAAAAGTGTGCCTCAGGCTGTGAAAATCAAGCTTGCCTCGGCCATTGTCTTCTGGCTCGATCATGGCCGCCTCAAGGTCTTTCCTGAACATCCTTGGCATACTGCAAGCATGCGGCAAATCAAATGCAGTGGCCGACTCTACCTTATTGGCAAGATGCTCTTTCAGAGCATTGGCGGTGCTTTGCTTCAACGGAATTGTTGCTTCTCTGCGGTTCTTGGAATAAGCCGCCTCAAGGGTTACGCTGCCGCTGGCAAAATCAAAGTTCGACACCTTCAGGCTGCGTATCTCCGAAGCTCTAAGGCCGGTTTCCACAGCCAAACGATACACCAAGGCTCTCTCGTGTCCTGTCAGGCCGTACCGCTTCGGCTGTGTTTCGGTAACCTCCAACAACCGCCTGATTTCTTCGACCTCAAGTGCCCTCCGCTTGACTTGTGACGTGACTTTTAAAGGCTTGAGGTGCTCGACCAGATTTTCGCCCGCCCTGCGGTCCTGTACCATCCAGCGGCAAAAGGTCTTTACGCTTTGAAGGTAGTAGTTGGCGGTCTTTGCGGATATGGCTTTTGGGCCTTTCCGCAAATCTGAGATTCCTTGTTGTACTCTACTCGGCTGTATATCACTCCAGAACGTGAATCCACAGTTATTGAAAACGGTTCTTATCCTCCGGATAGTCTGCTGAGCGTACCGGGTTGTATTACCTTTTGCCAGCAACGACCGTTGATAGTCCTCAAGGTGCTCAGAAAGTGGTTTCTTGCGGTGCTCTTTATACCGATCTATGACTCCTGCCCTGGCCAGTTCCGCTTCTTTTTCCAGCTGGGCAGCAAGCTGTTGAGTAGCGGTCTTATCTTTGTATCCTTTTATTCTCCGCTCAATGCCATCAGCATCTTTGTATTTTATGTACCAGTACCGAGATTGCTTCTTTACTCTGCGGCCGTTTACGACCGCTGTATATTTTCGTTTGAATACACCTGCCATAGCCGTTAACCCTTACTTTTCGTTCTTTACAGGTCTCAGTTCCAAACCCAACGCCTTTGCCAGCTT
>CAYSBK010000002.1:0-2787 GCA_964429265.1 uncultured Pirellulales bacterium
TACCCGTTTGACGGATGTTGTGGTAAGAACACGCCAAAGTCTTGCCGTAGCGTTCGAATTGATACCTGGAGCGATTCGCAAGGGCGTTGGAGGCGGCTATGGAGCCTAACGACAAGCTCGCGCAGGCCTTACTGGAGGCGGCTAGGGAGATTGAGGGTCGGAAGCGACTGACCTGTGCCGAGGCATTCGAGCTGGCCCGTCGGCTGGGTGTGCCGATATCTCGGATTGGTCGGGTTTGCGACGACAACAACATCAAAATATCAAACTGTCAACTCGGCTGCTTCAAGTGAAACGCCCGACGAGCCTTTTGCGAAGGTTTGAAGGAGCTTCTTGAATGCGCTGGCGGACGGCGAATAGGTTTGTTTTCGGCGGCGTTGCAGCGGTATTGATTCTGCTGTTTGTGGGAGCCTGGCGATTGAGCGGAGAACATCTCGTCGGCAAGACAAAGCTGATCGTGTTTCACGCGGGCAGCCTGGCTGTGCCTTTTCAGCAGATATGCGACCGGTTTGAGAAGCTGCATCCGGAGGTGAAGATTGTGCGGGAAATAGCGGGCAGCCGGCTGTGCGCCCGCAAGGTTGCCCAGTTACACAGGCCGTGTGACGTCCTGGCGTCGTCGGACTACACGGTTATCGAGGAGCTGTTGATGCCGCAATATGCGACGTGGGCGGTCAAGTTCGCGGGCAATGAGATGGTCATCGCTTTTTCGCCGCGGTATCGGCGGGCAGGGCGGATTAACGCCGAGAACTGGTTCGACGTGCTGCTGGGACCCGATGTCAGGTTCGGGCGGTCGGACCCGAACTGCGACCCGTGCGGGTACCGGACGATACTTCTGTTCAAGCTGGCCGAGCGCTACTACAAGCGGCCGGGCCTTGCGCGCCGATTGCTGGCCAAGGATACCAGGTACATACGCCCCAAGGAGGTGGATTTGCTGTCGCTGCTGGCAACGGGTGAAATCGACTGCGTATTCATCTATCGCTCGGTGGCCGTTCAGCACGAACTGCGGATGCTGCTGTTGCCGGAAAATATCAATCTCGGCAGCGCCGACTTCGCCGATTACTACAATGGCGCAAGGGTACGCGTTAGCGGCAAAGAGCCGCACTCCTTCGCCGTCAAGACGGGCCGACCGATTGCCTACGGTCTTACGATACCAACAAGCGCCCCACACCCGGCTATGGCGGCCGAGTTCGTGAGGTTTATTCTTACATCCGTCACCGCCAGGACCATTCTGCTTGAGTGCGGCCATACGATAGGCGTACCTGTCGCAACGGGAATGCTGGAAGACCTGCCGGATGACCTTAAGCCGCTTGTCGCCGGGCCTGACGGCAAAGCCTGCGTGCAATGAAACAGGGATACAAGGGACAAAAGGACCTGTTTGCGCTGCTTTGTGCGGCTCTGGGTGGCATTGTACTGCTTTTCATAATCGCTCCGCTGGTCAGTTTGTTTGTCAGATGTTCGCTTCCGGAGCTTGCGCGGACGCTGAACGACAAGAGTGTCCGCGGCAGCATATACCTTACGCTGTGGACGTCGATGGCAGCGACTGCAGTGTTTGCTGTTGCGGCGATTCCGTTTGCGTACATACTGGCAAGGAAGGATTTTCCGCTGCGTGGGCTGGTGATGGCGGTAATCGATCTTCCGGTGGTGATACCGCACTCGGCGGCCGGAATTGCGCTATTGGGTATTGCTTCCCGGAGCGGCGTTCTGGGTGGTGCCGCCGCCAAGGTCGGTTTGAGTCTTGTCAGCACCCCGGCCGGTATTATGCTCGCAATGGCTTTTGTGAGTGTGCCGTACCTGGTCAACTCGGCGCGTGATGGTTTTCTTGGTGTGCCGGTGCGTTTGGAAAAGGCCGCCCTGAATCTCGGAGCAAGTCCGGTCCGTGTGTTCTTTACCGTGTCCGTTCCGATGGCGCGGCGGGCGATTTTGTCGGGGTTGGTGCTTATGTGGGCCAGGGGAATGAGCGAGTTCGGTGCAGTTTTGATTATCGCGTATAATCCCAAGACGACGCCGGTTTTGATGTACGAGCGGCTTCTGGCCTATGGGCCGGCGTATGCACGTTCGGTTGCCGCTATTTTTATTGTTGTGTGCCTGGTGTTTTTTGTAGTGTTGAGGGTGCTTGCGGGGACTAAAGAAGTTGCTGAGCGTTAGAAACATCTGTAAATCGCTGGACCGGACAGTGCTCGAAGACGTATCGTTCGACGTGCTGCCCGGGCGATACTTCGTGTTGCTGGGGGCGTCCGGCGCGGGCAAAACCGTGCTGCTGGAGATAATAGCGGGCCTGATGAAGCCGGATGCCGGTGCAATCTATCTGGACGGCAGGGACATTACCGCTGCTGCCATCCAGAGTCGCGGCACCGCGCTGGTGTTTCAGGAAAACTCGCTCTTTCCTTATATGACCGTTTATGAGAACATCGCTTACCCACTTCGGTGCCGAAAACCGGCTTCGCGGCAAATCAGCCGGCGCGTCGCCGAGCTTGCAAACCGGTTTGAGCTAGGCCCGCTTTTGCGTCGCTACTGCAATACGCTTTCGGGCGGCGAAATCAAGCGGGTTTCTCTTGCCAGGGCGCTTGCCAGCGCCCCGCGGGTTCTGCTTCTCGACGAACCGCTTTGTTCGCTCGACGCAAAGGCCCGCTCCCAGATTCGTGCGCTGCTGCGAAAGCTAAGCGCCGACGGCCTGCCAATCGTTCACGTCACACACGATTACACCGAGGCCGCGGCGTTGGCCGACGAGATAGCGGTACTGGAAAACGCAACCATAGCCCAGAAAGGCAACGCCTCCGAGATATTCCTCAG
>CAYSBK010000002.1:2887-34980 GCA_964429265.1 uncultured Pirellulales bacterium
GGGTGCGACCGCAAGCTGGAGCTTGCCGCGGTTGTCAGTAATGAGTCGGCTGAAATGCTTGGTCTTGCACCCGGCAAGAAAGTGTGGGTGAGCTTCAAGGCCTCGGCGGTGAGATATGTGCCACAGTGAAGAATGCTCAAACTTGATAACATCCTGATAATCGGCTCAAGCGGGGCAAACAGCGGCAAGACGCGTCTTGCGTGTGACATCATCGAAAGATTTCGCAGCCGCGCAAAGGTTGTAGCCGTGAAGGTTACCACGGTTACGTCGCGGACGGCGCCGTGTCCGCGGGGCGGCACCGGCTGTGGGGCGTGTGCCTCGCTCAACGGCGACTTCAGCCTGGCAGAGGAAAGCAAAGAAGACTCTGCGAAGGATACCGCCAGGCTGCTGGGTGCAGGTGCTTCGCGGGTCTTCTGGCTTCGGGCGATGAAAGACCGGCTGGGTGATGCGTTTTCGGCGTTGCTGGAGGCGGTCGGACGGCGGTCCGTTATGCTGTGCGAGTCGAACTCGCTGCGGAGGGTTGTGGAGCCGGGATTATTTGTGCTGGTGAGCAACTGTGACCAGACCGGGTGGAAAGACTCGGCCCGAGAGGTTATTGCTGATGCCGATGAGATTGTCGGCGGCGGCGAAGCTGCGGGGCCGTTCGAGCTGGAGCGTCTCGAACTTGGCTGCGACAAATGGTTGTGGCGCAATCGGGCTACCGCAATCGTGCTGGCCGGCGGTGACAGCCGTCGCCTCGGGCGGGACAAGAGTATGTTGCCGGTGCGGTCGCAGCCGATGATAAAATATATTTGCGACCGTCTTAAACCTTATTTTGACGAGGTCGTCATAAGCGCAAAGGAGTCGGGCAGGTATGATTTTCTCGGTTTGCGGGTCGTTGGCGACGAGCTTCCCGGACGGGGGCCGCTTGGTGGAATTGTTTCCGCATTGGAGGCTTCCAAAAGCGAGGTCAATTTCGTTATCGCGTGCGACATTCCGCAGTTCGATATTTTTGTGGTGCGCAGGATGCTGCGGCAGGTTCGACACTTTGACGCGGTTGTGCCGCAAAGCCGGACGCGTCGGAATGAACCTGTCTTTGCCGTTTACAAGAAGTCGGTTCTGCCGATATTGAAGAGGGCATTAACGGCAGGGCGGTGCCGAATAACCGCTGCCCTGCAGGGCTGCTGGGTCGCCCAGCCGGTCCTGCAGGACTGTGAGCAACCGATCAATATCAATACCGTGGATGATTACCGGGCGTTTATAAAAGGACTGAAAGATGGTGACGTTTGACGAGGCTGTTGGTATCGTGCTGGATTCGGCACGGTTGCTTGGAGTTGAGCAAGTGGGCATTTCCGAGGCGGCGGGGCGCGTGTTGGCCGAGGACGTCGAGTCCGACATTGATATACCGCCTTTCGACAAGGCCGCGATGGACGGCTACGCCTGCCGGCGGGCCGATCTGGGTGGTGAGCTGCGCGTGGTCGAGAGCATTCCGGCCGGGACAGTGCCGGGCGAAAAGATTCTGGCGGGGCAGTGTGCGCAGATTATGACGGGCGGCGTGGTGCCCGCCGGAGCTAACTGCGTGGTTATGCAGGAGTTTGTCGAGACGGTGTCGGCAGATACCGTCCGGTTTGTCGGGGATAGAACCGCCGACAATATATGTAAAAGGGGTGAAGATATAAGGGCAGGGGACACCGTGCTGTGCAAGGGGACGCTTTTGAGGCCGCAGGATGTCGCCGTTCTTGCGATGGTTGGGTGCGTTCGGCCGGTGGTTGCGAGAAGACCGCGGGTTGGGGTGATCGCTACCGGCGATGAGCTGGTTGGTCCCGAAGAAAAACCCACCGGTGCCCGGATCAGAAACAGCAACGGATTTCAGCTTGCCGCTCAGGCCCGGCAAAGCGGCGCGGTGGTTGTCAATTACGGCACGGTCGGCGACAGCGAGGGGGCGCTGGAGAAAGCGTTGCGACAGGGGCTTGATGACAGCGACGTTCTACTTGTGTCGGGCGGGGTCTCCGTGGGCCGGCACGACCTTGTCAGGCAGAGCCTCAGGCGACTGGGCGTGCGTTTAATGTTTGAGAAAGTTGCGGTTAAACCGGGAAAGCCAACGGTCTTCGGGATGACAGAGAAGAGCTTCTGTTTTGGTCTGCCAGGCAATCCGGTTTCGGTTTTCGTTATGTTCGAGTTGATGGTAAAACCGTTTCTTTACAGGCTGATGGGACATCAGTTCAGGGCTGCGTGTTGTGAGGCGGAGTTGGCTGAAACGATTTCCAGCAAGAGAGCCGACAGGGATTCATGGTTACCGGTTGCTTTTGTGGATACGGGTGCTGTCGGGCCGGTCGAGTACCACGGGTCGGCCCATATAAACGCGTTGTGCGGCGCGGATGGTTTGATTTGCGTTCCGGCTGGCGTTTCGGAGATGCCGAAAGGCACAAGGGTTGTGGTTCGACGGATTTGACGGGATTTTGGGTACAGTAGCGTACCGGAGACGGGGCGGCCGTTTGGGCGGCGGAGCTTCGACGCGGCGCCGGCAAGATGGGCCTGATTGGAGTCCGAGAAAAGATGAGTGATTCAAGGAATATGGTCGATGTCAGCGGCAAGGACATCACGCTGCGGACTGCTGCTGGGCGTGGGCGCATTGTGCTTGGTGGGGAGGCGTTTGAAGCCTTCCGCCGGGGCGAATGTCCGAAAGGCGACGTTCTCGAAGCCGCCAGAATAGCAGCGACAAACGCTGTGAAGTTGACACCTTCGATGATTCCGATGTGCCATACGATTCTGATAGAGGCGGTGAGCGTGGATTTCGTCGTCGATGAGGTTCACAAGTCGATCGGCGTGACGGTGGAGGTCAAATCCACCGGCAAAACGGGTGTTGAGATGGAGTCGCTGGTTGGGGCTGCGGCGGCCTGTCTTACCATTTATGATATGCTGAAGTTCAAGAGCAAGGGCATGGTAATAGAACAGATAACGTTGCTTGAAAAGACGGGCGGCAAAAGTGGCGACTACAAGAGGCAGGATTAGAGCAATCTCCATTTCCAGCAAAAAGGGTACGAAAAAGACCAACGTACCATCGGCAAAACTGCGGGTCGATTGGGGCATCGAACGCGACGCCCACGCCGGCAGGTGGCACCGGCAGGTGAGCCTGCTGGCAGCAGAGGCCGTCGAGCAGGCAGGTGGGGACGATGCTGATATCGCGCCCGGGGATTTTGCTGAAAACATAACGACAGAGGAAATCGACCTTTGCGGTTTGAATGTCGGCGACAGATTACGGCTGGGAGCCGAAGCGGAGATAGAAATAACCCAGTTTGGGAAAACCTGTCATAGCGGCTGCGAAATCTACCGCATTCTCGGCGACTGTATTATGCCCCGTCTGGGCGTCTTTGCCAGAGTGGTCAAGGGTGGTGTTATCAGGTGCGGCGATGCAATTGAGGTAATCGGCGATGATGATAAAAGCGGCGATTGTGACCGTCAGTGACAGTTGCGCAGCAGGCAACAGAGAGGACCGCAGCGGTCCGGCTGTTGCGGAGATGCTCTCGGGAAAAGGTTTCGAAGTGCTCGAAAGAACTGTTGTGCCCGACGAAAAAGAGGCGATTGAGGCTCAGCTTTGCCAGCTTTGCGACCGAAGCGGTGCCGACGTTGTTATCACAGCCGGTGGGACGGGCCTTGGGCCGCGCGATGTTACGCCCGAAGCAACCGCCGCGGTGTGCGAAAGGCTTATCCCGGGATTGTCGGAGATAATGAGGGTCCTCGGCTGGCACAAGAGCAAGACCGCGGTGCTTTCCAGGGGGGTATGCGGGATGCGCAACGGCACGGTTGTCATCAACCTGCCCGGCAGCGTCAAGGGGGCCACCGAGTCGCTCGAGGTGATAATCGATGTACTGGTTCACGCGGTAGAAATGGCCAAAGGTGGTGGGCACTGACGGTCCTGTGGCCCAGGCTTGAGCAGCAGGCAGGTTGCTGCGGGTGGGCTTTGCCGCTTGCGGCAGTCGTGAGGGGCGGTTATTGTAATCGCTCGGTGCAGCGACAACGATGGGTTGGTTTGTGGAGCAAGGATATGACAGAGCATTCGCGTAATACCTGGTTGGCAAAGGTGAAAAGGACGCTTACAAGCGTACT
The DNA here is from genome assembly GCA_964429265.1 of uncultured Pirellulales bacterium. Classification (GTDB taxonomy): domain Bacteria; phylum Planctomycetota; class Phycisphaerae; order Sedimentisphaerales; family Anaerobacaceae; genus CAYSBK01. The sequence continues at coordinate 6,974 of CAYSBK010000002.1, forward strand.
TCCGGTGGCACGAAACAGGCGGGGGAAGTGCCTTCGGTGTGGTGCGTGCTGCAGGCTTCCGAACGTTTGCTGGTTTCTCCGGTACGATGCGGACGGGAAGAGTTACTGCCTCATTTATCGCATAAGACCGCTGAATTGCAGGAAGTACCCGAGGACGAAGCAGGAGCTTATTACCTCGGAAACCTGCGGGTACAGGTTCGAATAGGCTGTGCCGCCGGCCGGTGCCTCCGAGGGGCACAGCCTTACGCTCTATGGGGGGGCCAGGGGGGAACGGATCTTGGGGTCGGCTGTGCCCTGCCGAAAGCAACTTATCTCGTATATCAAACGCGGATCATTGCATTTGTTCCCGCCAGTGGCCCAAGCTGTCGTTACTTGCGACGTTTTCGCAGCAGCACCAGGCTGCCTATGCCGAGCAATAGCATGCTCGCCGGCTCCGGCACCGGTGTCACGGTGAAATCGCCGGCGATGCGAGCACCGGTTATGTCATAGACGATGTCGTCACCGCCTGGTATGGTGCCGAACTGTATGTTGAATAAAGCCGCAAGACCGTGACCATCGGCCAAAACTCCCAGGTTGAAGTCCGCGCTGATTTCAGGAATATTCAGGCCCTCAGCGCCGAATATCTCGAAGGGCGTCCCGGATGCGCTTCCCGAGCCGCTTTGGTTCTCCGGTGCGATTGAGTCAAGGATCGAAATCCATCCGAGTTCGATTCCGTCTTCTTCGACACGTACTTCGGCCTCGCTGATGTGCCAGCTATAGTCATACTGAGGAAAACCGGTCGGCACTGCTGTGTCGGAAAACCAGAAATCGTCGGAACCATCAAGCGACTCTACCTCGTAAGACCAGGTAACGGCCGAAGCCCGCCCGGCAAGAACAACCGGCAACATAACCGCCAGACATATTATTGTCCACCTTGGCATAGTCATTTTCCCCCAAGACTATCGCGAGAATTCTGCTTCTTTCATATTTTCATTAGCCGACGCACGTTGCGTCGAAAGACCACATATTTTGTTTCGCCTTCTGGAAGATATGAGCAGGGTACCGATGGCAAGCAGAGTCATTGTCGCCGGTTCCGGTACCGGCACTGGGAACTCGTCCTCTTCTCCCGGCACGGGAAAATCGGGCACTTCGGGCGGTTGAAATGGCGGTCGCCTGGGTGGGCGTCTGACGCCGCGGGCGGCCGAAAAGCCGCGCCGGGCATATATCCCTGCAGGCCCGAAGGCCCCGCCAATGGGTGCCCCCTGGACGACGAACTGTCCCGGCGTAATTGCGATCTCAAATTCGGTGCGTTCAAATACGGCGATTACAATTTTGGGTACATCGAGCCTGACCGTTGTTCTGTTTGAGGTAGGCTCTGCCACGTCTCCCAGCCAGTAAAGGAATTGATACCCGGGGTTCGCCACGGCGGTCAGCGTGATGGTTGAGTTCATCGCAAAACGATGAATGCCCGGCGCCGGTGTCACGATGCCGGCATCGGGCGGATTTTGCTGAAGCAGCAATGCGCACTGGTGGCCTGCGCCGTTCGCCGCCTCGTTTGGCAGCGCCGCTGCGGCAAGCACCACGGCCAAGAAGCACCTGATGAATATGGAAGTCTTGGATTCCATCAACTTCTCGCTCTGTTGCACGTACCTGACGATTTACGAAGCTTGTGTTTGCTGCATCGCAGCAGTACGCAGCCGCCGAGGCCCAGCAGTGCGGCAGTAGCCGGCTCGGGAACAGGCACGGGTACCGTGTCCGGACCCTTGATCTCATAGGTGCCCGCGGTCCAGTCGTAATCACTGCTGAACACCAGGAACCAGGAATGCTGACCAGCCGCGATATAGCCGCCCTCGAAGGTCCACTTCCAGAGTCCCTGTGTTTCGCTGACCACCGGCGAAGGGGCAATGCCGCCCTGTCCGTCGTCGATGCCCTTGGTGCCGTTCATCAGCGACTGGTCGATGGGTTGGCCTTCGATGTCGAGTACCTCGAAATAGGCCACGCCGTCGCCTTGGGAGAAGAAACTGCTGAAGATTTGATAGGCGTAAAGGTACCGACCCTCTCCGGGTTTTTCCAGGCCGTTGTCTATGTACTGCTGGGTTGATTGGTCGTCGGAGGTATCATAGACCGCAAAGTCAATCCAGCCGCTGAGCCCTTCTGCTGTCGCATACGACGTGCTGCCGTCGTAGTAAGAGCTTGTCAGTGTCGCATTCACTTTGTTGGAACTGAAAACAGCCACGAACAATAAAACCCAAAAACCTGAACTCGTTACAAACCTTGCCATCTCCTCTTCCTTTCCTGTACCTGGTAGGACCATTATCTGTACAAGCCGGCGGGCCCGCGCCTATTCTTGCCCGGCATAATCATTGTCTGAATTTCCAGGTGAATATGCCGCCGGCGTAAATGCAGTTTGAGTCCGATGCTATGCCAATCAGCACCGGCAGGCCGAAATCCTGCCTTGCTGCGGTTTCCGGAAAACGATCGTATCCGGGTGCTTGTGCACGGCCTGGTCCGGTCGGATCCCCAGCCGACGACCAACCATCCCATGGCAGGCCGACGCTGGCCGAATCAAGCAATGCGCTCTCGCAGGAGCTTTTCGATGGACCCGTACCAGCGCGGAAGATGCGTACCTGCGACCACTGAAGTGCACCGGCAAAGCGGTTATGGACGCGCTGCCACCAGTATTCGTAGAGGTCCGGCAAGTCGGTGCACAACCCCAGCTCGACCGTACAGTTATCCTGTCCACGCGGCACCGCTGCGGCGGCGCTGCCGACGAGACAGCTTGAGATTATGAGAAAGCACAGTAAACCAGGTTTTCTCACTGCAGCCATTTGTCCCTCCCGCTTTAGCATGACTTAATCTGTAATAACAATTCTTTTTACCAAGTTAAGCTGATTTTTCACCGTCGGCCAAATCGTCGGCCCGGCCGGTGCTTTCGCCCCGTAATGGTCAGTATCGCTCCGCCTATGCCCAGCAGGAATACGGTAGCCGGTTCGGGAAGGGGAGCGGGCAGATCTTCGACGACCTGGCCGAGGCCGCCGCCCTGAATGATACCGCTACCGCGGGCCGGCAACCGGCTGCTGGTGAAAACAAGAATGACCGAGTAGTCGCCGTCCTCGATAACGCCCTTGCCAATGACGCCCGGCAGGAACATAAAGAGAGCACCCTGGGCGGAACCCGGACTCGGTGAAAAGTAGGAATACGTAGGCTCTATGCCGTCGTCAACCTGGTACGAGTCCCAGCCTATGAGACCGACCGATGCCCCTTCGCTTATCCCGATACAAAGCGAGTCGATGGGCCCATCGGACTGCGGTGAATTGAAAATCTGGTACGCGTAAAGGTACTGCCCGTCCGATGGGAAGCTGCCGGGAAAGTCATCGTAGACCGCGAAATCAATGTGACCCGTCAGCGTTCGACCGTCGGCGCTGTAGTCGAAGCTGACAGTGTCGGGTTCCCAGCCCGGAAGGGCACCCTCTATCGGCAGAGCAACTGCGGCGGGAGTAAGGACCGCCCAGGTAACAAAGCACGCCAGGATAATACGCACGCTTCTGAAAAGCATTATTCAGACCCCCCTGCAAATAGTTTCGTATGCAACTGCCCGATTGTTCCTGAGCCGCGTGCACAAAGCCGCGCGGCGGTTAACCATAAGCCCCATTCAAGGCGGCCGGCGTTTTTCAAGCCAACCGACCCATTGTTCGATCAACCTTCGGTGCGATTAAGCCCGGGTTGGACCCGATTCGCGTATCAAACGTTGCGAAGCATCGAGTTCTCCAACCCACCCCCATTTACGTGGTGTCGAAAAACCAAGAACCGGCAACTATCAAGCTCGCCAGTAACGAGTCTGACTATGCATCTGTGATGTTTTTGACACCTCCGGTTCAACGCACTTATTTAACCAAATTCACACCGACGGGTCAAGTGTTTTTTTGCGGGCGGCAGTTTGCGCAGCAGAAAGCAAGCGTCGCAGGACCGAGGTAGCGTTCTACAATGGCTGCAGCCCCAACTTATAGGTCCAAGATGTGCCTGGGTCCCAATATGCGCGTAGCAGCGGCGAAAAAAATTTACCCCTCGTGGTAACACTGCCGGTCAAGGTCTGTCAGTGAACCGGTCGCGTTTTTCCGGCGTACGCACGCTTTAGAAAGTCGGGGGCAGCCGGCGGCAAGCAGCCCGGAATCAGTCCCGGGCCGGTGGCTTTGACTTTCTTATGGGCTTTTCTCTCTCGTATCGGCTGATATTGCGAATGGCCTGTCGCAGGCGTTGTTCGTTCTCGACAAGGGCGATTCGCATAAAACCTTCCCCGTTTTCGCCGAAAGCCCTGCCCGGAGCTATCGCGACCTCGGCATGTTCCATCAGCTCCATTGCGTAGTCAATGGTGCTTTTGCCTTTCAAACGTTCCGGCGGGACCTTTGCCCAGACGAACATACCGGCGCGGGGTTTTTCAACCTGCCAGCCGATTCGCAACAGGCCGTCGCAAACCACGTCGCGTCGGCTTTGGTACCTCTGGTTCTGGACTTCTATGTCCTGGTCGCAGTGACGCATAGCGATGATGCCCGCTATCTGCATGGCCTGGAAAATGCCGTAGTCGTAATAACCCTTTATTGTCGCAAGGTACTCGACCATATCCCTGTTGCCGGCGACGAAGCCTATACGAAAACCTGCCATATTGTACGGCTTGCTCATCGTGGTGAACTCCACGCCGACGTCCTTGGCGCCGGGGACCGAAAGAAAACTGGGCGCCTTGTAGCCGTCGAAGCACGTCTGGCCGTATGCAAAGTCGTGTATCACCGCTATCTTGAATCGCTTTGCAAGCTCCACGACCGGTTCAAAAAAGCCTTCGTCAACGGTCATCGCCGTCGGGTTGTGGGGGTAATTGAGAATGAGCAGTTTCGGCTTGGGGTAGAGCCGCTCGCAGACCATTGCGATGGTGTCGATGAACTTCTGGTCGTTGCCCAGCGGCACCGAAATGACATTTGCACCAGCCAGTGCCACCGCGTAGTTGTGGATGGGAAATGCGGGGTCCGGCACAATGGCGGTGTCGCCCGGTCCCAGCATGGCCAGGCACAGGTGGCTGAAACCTTCCTTGGAGCCTATGCACGCCAGGACCTCCGTTTCCCAGTCAAGCTGCACGTTCCAGAGCCGCTGGTATTTCATCGCCATTTCCCGCCGCAGGTTCTTGATGCCCCGGGAGGCGCTATACCGGTGATTGCGGACGTCCCGGGCCGCCTCACAGAGCTTCTCTATGACGATTTTTGGGGCCCCGTCGGAGGGATTGCCCATACCCAGGTCGATGATATCGGCGCCTGCCTGGCGCTTGGCCAGCTTCAACGCGTTGAGCCGGCCAAAAAGGTAAGGCGGCAGTCGCTTGATTCTTGCAGCCGGTTCTATCCTGAAATCTGCCATAACTGTCTCTGTATGCTCGTGTTGCTACATGAATACAATCGACAAGTGTACGGCCGCGGGGTGAATTTTCAAACCATTTTGACCGGGCGGCGGCGTGCGGCCGGTCGGGCTTTATTTGAAGATAGCGTTCCAGCGGCGTCTTGGGCGGTCTTTCCAGTCGCCCTTGTGGTAGATATAACTGGCGATCAGGGGCAGCACGGTGGTAGCTTCGGCGTAAACCATTTGCTGGTGGCCGCTGTCGACCTTGCCCCAGGAGGTGGCCTCTTTCAAAGTCGAGCCCGAGCAGGCACCGTCCCTGACGTCCGCGACGGTTATTTGGACCGCGTACTTGTGCATATCGACGGGCCGGCCGAGCACCTCCGCGCAGACGACGGTGTCCTGCGCGAAGTTCTTCGGCACGCCGCCTCCTATCATAAACAACCCCGTGGTTTCGGCCTTCATCTTTATCTCGGTCAATTCGCGGAAATCTCTGACGCAGTCGATGGCGACGTGGCGGTCCGGTCTTTCGTACTGGTGCTTTACCAGTCCGAAGCCCGCGCTCGAATCCGAAAAGGCCGGGCAGAATACCGGCACATCGTTCTCGTAAGCCAGTTGCACAAGTGAGTCTTTCTTCTTGGCTGCGGTCGTCAGGAACCTGCCCATTTCCCTGATGAACTGGCGCGACGAGTACGCCTTCGGTTCCAGTGAATCGGCGATTAGCTTTATCGTGTTGTCGCAAACCTGCAACTGCTCTTCGTCGATGTAGGTATCATATATGCGGTCGATATATAACGAGCGCAGCAGCCGATCGTCGACCGAGGCCGTTCCCCTGTAGTGTCGAAAGCCCAGGGCCTCGAAGAAATCCATATCGACTATCGTTGCGCCGGAAGCGACCACCACGTCGGCCATATTGCAGCGGACCATATCGGCATAAACCCGCATACAGCCGGCGGCGCTGGTGCTGCCGGCAATGCACAGGATGACCGTGCAGTCGGGGTCATTCAGCATCAAGTCCAGAACGTCGGCCGCACCGGCAACCTCGCGGGCGCTGAAAGACATATTTCGCATCGCGTCGACGATGGGCGTCGAATCGAACGAGGTGATGTCGATGTGTTCCACCGGTTCCTTCAGGAAGTCCCGCTTCTTGATATCGCTTGCGTCGTTCATGTCAACCTCGAAACTTGTAGCCGAGCAGCTTGTAAATCAGTTTCGCCGCCAGGAAATCCGGCGACTTGTTGTTCGGCTGCGGACATAACTCGACGACATCAAACCCGACCACGTCCTTGTGCCGGGATACCGTTCTCAGTAAAGCCAGAACGTCGTACCACGAAAGCCCGCCCGGTTCCGGTGTGCCGGTTGACGGCATTATCGAGGGGTCGAAAACGTCCAGGTCGATCGTTATGTAAACCTTCTCGGTGAGCCTTTCCAGGACCTGCCGGATCCACGCGTGATTGTCATAAATCTCTTCGGCAAAAAAGACGTTCTGCCTGTCCACGAAGGGCTTTTCCGACGAATCCATACTGCGGATGCCGACCTGCACAACCGGGGCAAGCTCCCTGGCCCTTGCCATCACACAGGCGTGATTGTAACGGCAGCCATTGTACTGCTGCCTCAGGTCGCAGTGGGCATCGAGCTGGAGAACGCTGAGGTCGTTGCCTCGCCTGCAATGGGCCTTTATGGGTGCCAGGCTGACCGTGTGCTCTCCGCCGAGGGCGACCACAAACTTGCCTTGCTCGACAAATCTATGGACACGGGCGTGGGCAATCTCGACCATTTCTTCCGGCGTGCCGTCGGTCCGGACGGGTTCGTCGGTAAAGATGCCGTGCCTGTAAACCTCTGAGTCGGTCTCGATGTCATAAAGCTCCATATTGGCCGATGCTTCTATTATGGCCGCCGGCCCATCGGCCGAGCCTTTCAGCCAGGTGCTGGTTTTATCGTACGGCACCGGCACTATAACTACCTTTGCCGTCTCAAGGTTCGAAAATTCGACCGGCAGGTCACCAAAGTTCGGCATCCCGTCCATCTCGCCAACTCGTGCCATCAACGAAACGTGATATGAATCGGCTGCCACTCAGCAAGGCACACCGTTCGCACCGGCGTCTTGCCGGTTGAACAGAAACATTGCAATTGCCACAACCGTTGTCCACAACCCCTGCTTGCCTCTGGCGGTCTGGGTTATGTTGGAGGTTCTGATGATAAGCCCGCTCGATTTGTAAACCTGTTCCTTTTCGGACCACGCCTTATCCGGGTCAACCTCGAGGCCCAGTGTTGTCCCGAGCATGCCGGCGGCCAGGTCTTCGGCCATATCCGCCGCTTCCTGGCGGTTCATCCCGTGGCCGTGCACCTCGCTAAGGTAACCCCACTTCTGACTGTCTTTCGGCACGGCTATACCAACCGAGGCGGCCACCAGTCTGCCATGCTCATTGGTGTCGGCCCTTGCCAGGACACAGTAACATATCTGGCCGGGCGTTAAACGCTCAAGCCCCTTCTCTCTGCTGATTATTCTGCAGCCCGGCGGCAGAATCGAGGACACCTGCACGAGGTTCTGCTGGGCAACGCCGGCGGCTCGCAGCGCCTGCTCGAACGACTTGAGCTGGTACTTATGCCGGCCAAGCCCCTTGGTCAGAAATACGCTCGTCGGAACAAGGTTCATCATACCGGTTCTCCTGAAATTGCGCCGGATTATACGCACGCAGGTTCTTGAGCGAAACAAAAAAATTTCGCGACGCCGCCGATGTCCGGCCGAGGCTGAGCCTACCGGCGTATTTGGTCCCTGCGGTATTGAATGTAGGCCTGCCGCATCGCCACGTAGGGCTCCGTCGCAGCCGACTTGAATTGCTCGTATTCGCCGAGGTGGAAGGAGCTTTCATTTGTGAAACGCCCCACCGATATACCCACTGAAACCTCGGCCGGCTCGACGTAGCGTATCGGATTTAGAAACTGGTCGCCCAGCATCCCTATAGAGTCCCTCAGGGTCGAAGGCCCCAGAACCGGCCAGACGATATAGAACCCGTCGCCCATCCCGTGCACAGCAAGGCTCTGGCCCAGGTCTTCCTGCTGGGGCAACAGGCCGCGCTTGTCTTTTGCCGGGTCGCCGAAGCCGAGCACACCTTCGGTGGTGTTTATCCAGAACCTTCGCAGCTCGATGCCCGCCGAGTCGTTCTTGCCCTGCAGCAGACAATTGGCCAGGCGGGCGGGGGTGGTTAGATTCCGGAAGAAGTTGCGGATGCCCACCCGAGCCGGGTGTGGGATAACCGCCTTACAAGTCACCGCGCAGGGCTTCAAAAGCCAGAAGTAAAATACATCGTTTACCTGGAACATTATCCTGTTGAATGGCTCAAGTGGGTCGGCGACCTCAATGGTTTGCTCGGCGAGTTCTTCCTCCAGCAGGTCGAAATCGCTGTTGTCGTTCGGCTGTTCATTAGGAGCTGCCGGGGAATTGCCGCCGGCCGGGCGAGCAGGCCTCGGACCGCCGGATGCGGCACAGCCGGCGGCTGCAATCAGCAAACCCGCAAGCGCACAGAGTTGTAGTTTCATACTCAGCGTTCCAAGAAGCTGCGTTCCGTCTGCAGGATGCATCTTATTGGTTAAGCCTTCGGCTATCAAGCCTCCTTGCCGAAGGGCTTCAGAAGAATCAGCAGCCGCGGCAGCAGGGTAAGGTCGGCCAGCATCGCAATCAACATCGCCAGACCCGTCAGCAGTCCAAAGCGGACGCTCGGCACAAAGTTTGACAGCGCCAAAACCGAAAAGCCCACGGTGATGACCACCGAAGTATAGTACATTGCATGGCCGATGCTGCCGTGACATCGGTACATCGCGCGAACGTAGTGTGGCTCGGCGGCAAACTCCCGTTTGAACCTGTGGATGTAATGAATCGCATCATCGACGGCGATGCCCACACCGATGGCCGCTATGGTAATCGTCATCATATCCAGCGGAATACCCAGCCAGCCCATCACCCCCAGCACCGCCGCCACCGGCAGCACGTTGACGACCATAGCAATCAATGCGATGGTGGCCGACCTGAACAGCAGCAGAAACATACCTGCAAGAACCAGCACCGTAGCGCCGAGCGTCAATATCTGCGAGCCGAACAGGCTCTGAAGCATATTGTTGTACAGCACCAGCAACCCGGCAAGGTGCACCCTGTCGCAGTCCAGCTCCGGCAGGGTGCAGATGTCTCGTTTGATCTTCTTCAATAGCTCGTTACGCCGAAGCCGCCTGTCGGAATCTCGAACCCGCACCCAGAAACGAACCTGGTTGTGCTCAACCGAAACGTAAGGCCTGATGAGCATATCCCTGAACTTTTGCGGTGTTTCACTGTACAGCAGCGCCAGCTCGAAGCTGTCCAGCGGCCTGCCGCCGTTTAACTGCTCGGCGACGCTTAGCATACTGGCCAGTGAGAGAACTTTGCCGGTCGCCGGCAGGCTGTCAAGATACGAGTGCACCTTTTTGACCAGCGCCATCTTTTCCGGCGTAAACCAGTACTTTTCGTTGGCAGGGGGCTGGTCGAACTCGGCGAACTCATCGAATACATCATCCACCGGGGCAGGGGATTCCGCCGCGGCAGGCTCATTGGCGGCGGCGGGGAAATCAATTACCACGTCAAGCGGCGTGGTGCCGCCGAGCTGCTGGTCAATAAGCTTCATCCCCTGGTAAATTTCCGTGTCCTTGCCAAAATAGTCGATGAAACAATTTTCCACCTTCAACCTGGTGGCACCGGCCACAGAGGCTATCAGCACGATTGCCCCGGCGAAGATAACGGCCAGGCCGTGGTTCTCGGTGAATCTCGCCAGCGCGGAGGTGGGCGACAAGGGCAGAGCCGCCCTAGAAGGCGGCTTTTCTTTCGGCAGCAACACGAGCACCGCCGGGAAAAGCAGAAAGCTCACCAGCAGCGATACAACCAGCCCCACAATCATCATCCACCCGAAAGTAATTACCGGCAAAATGTCGCAAAGCACCAGCGAACCGAACCCGACGATGGTCGTGGCCACGGCGTAGACGCAGGGCTTGATTTTGAGCTCGATGGTCTCGAGAATCAGCCGGCGATTGGGCCGGTCGGGATTTGACAGCAGCAGCTCTCGGTAGCGCACGACAAGGTGGATGACAATTGCTATGGTGATGATAAGCTGCAGCGAGATGAAATTGCAGGAAATCACGGTGACTTTCCAGCCGAGCCACCCCAGCAGCCCCACCATAGCCGCCGCCGCAACCCCGCAACAAAGCATCGCAACGACAACCCATCGCGCTCTTCGGAAAACGGCGCCCAGCGTTACAACGATGAACGCCAGCACGCCCAGGCCGAACAGTTTCAAATCACTCTTGATGAAGCCGATCATATCGTCGGCGATCATATCCACCCCGCCGAGGAACAACCGGCCCCGGTCGCTATAAGATTGCAATATCCTGCGTATGGCCAGGATGTCCCGGTGGCGTTGCTTCTTCACCGTATCCTTGTGCAATTCCAGCCGGGCCAGCACTCGCTGAAGCTCGTCGGCCTCGGCAGCAGAAAGCTGCCCCTGCGCCTGTCTTTGTCGCAGCCGGTCGCGCTGCTGCAGCAGCTCGTGGTAGGTGCGGTCCGGGGCGAAGTTTATCAGTAGCGCCGTGGTCCGCAGGTCGGGGCTTACCAGCAGATTTTGATAAATGGGGCTCTGGCTGAGTTCGGCCCTGGCCAGGTCCAATCGCACGCCCGGCGAGGCCAGCGTGGGCAGTTCGCCGGTTAGCTGCTTGAGCTTCACGGGGGGGCTTTGCAACAGAGGCACGTCCAGAATCGATACCACCGAGCAGACTCGTTCGAGTTTTTCCAGGTCGTCCCGCAGCCCGGCCAGTGTCGCCAGCGTCTGCCGCGAGAGAAGGTCGGCATCCGGGCTGTACGCCACCACGAGAAAATCGTGCTGGCCGTAGCGCTGGTCGATAAGGCGCGAATACTTCAGGTCCCTGTCATCTTCGAGAACAAGCGTATCGGCCGAGGCGTCGAGGCGAAAGTGCCTGGCCTGCACGGAAAGAAGCGCCACAACCACCAGCACCGATACTATGACCATCCTGGGGTACCGAAGGACTATCCGGTCGAAAAACAGTGACACTGGCGTGCGATGTTCGGTCATAACGAGCCGTTCGATTCGGCAGCGAGATGTTTAATCATCCGGCGTTTTCTCCAGGCGGGCAAGCAGGTCCTCGACCGTGCCGTTGCGCAGGATGTCGTCGAATTGTGCGCGGTAGCTCAGAAGGATGCTGACACCCTGGATCTCCACATCGTAGATTCGCCAGCGGCCGTGGCGTCTGCAGAGCTTGTACAGAACGTGCACCTTCTCGTTCTCGCGCTCCGAAGGCAGTTCCATAGGGATCTGGATGGTCTTGCCCTTGCGGACGGCAGGCTTGAAGGACGCCTGCTGGCCGCGGAAGGCTTTAACCTTGTTCAAATAAGAGGTTTCGAGCAGGTCTCTGAAAAGCGTGGTGAATCGCCGTCTCTGCCGGGTGGTCAACTTGGGCCAGTGTTTTCGGCCCAGAGAAAGCTTGGCCATCAGATCAAAGTCGAAGACGGGCCTGACCAGCTTGCTTATACGCTTGCCTTTTTCCTTATCATCGATTTTCTCATCGCGCAAAACCGCGATTACCGCCTCGTACTTGCGGCGCAGTAACACGTTGGGGTCTTTCGGGTAGTTGGGGTCGTTCGGCTCGGCCGCCGCCGCGGCCAGCGATGAGCAGCAAACCAGGGATATCGCTGCTGCCATCCAAAAGTTTTTCATCGTCCCAGTCCCTTAACGGTCATTTGGTTTCTGCGCATGGGCGATTCGGCCCTGTAGTACCGGTACCCGCCTCGCGGAGCGAGCCACGGCAAAACCTTTCAGCCACCAGTATGTTATCGACCCATTCTGCCGATTTGTTTGAGGCATTCTTACCTGCCTGCGGCCGCATTACTCCCACTCGATTGTCGCCGGCGGCTTGCTGGAGATGTCGTAAACCACCCTGTTGACCCCATGGACCTCGTTGATAATCCTGCCGGCCACGAGCGCCAGCACCTCGTAGGGGATGCGCGAAAAATCGGCGGTCATAAAGTCGGGCGTTTCGACGGCACGGATGGCGATGACGTGTTCGTAGGTACGCTCGTCGCCCATCACGCCAACGGTCCCCACCGGTATCAGCACGGCCAGGGCCTGTGATATCTTGCGGTAAAGCCCGGCCGATTTTATCTCGTCGATGAGGATTTCATCGGCCTGCCGCAGAATCTCCAGCCTTTGCGGTGTCACCTCCCCGATTATCCTGACCGCCAGTCCGGGACCCGGAAAAGGATGCCGCCATACAATATCTTCGGGTAGACCAAGGTACTCGCCGACCACGCGTACCTCGTCCTTGAAAAGGTCTCGCAATGGCTCGATCAGTTCAAAGCCCAGCTCAGAGGGCAGGCCGCCCACATTGTGATGCAGCTTTATGTTCGCCGCCGGGTTGCCGTCCTTGCTGCCGGATTCTATCACGTCCGGGTAGAGCGTGCCCTGAGCAAGAAACCGGGCGTTTTCGATGCCCGATGCGGTCGACTTGAAGGCCTCGATGAACTCGGCGCCGATAATGCGGCGTTTTTGCTGCGGGTCGGTTACGCCGGAAAGCCTTGAAAGGAACCGCTCGGACCAGTCAACCACCCGCAAATCTACGTGAAAATGGTCCCGAAAGGTTGAAACCACGTTCTCCCGTTCGTTTCGCCGAAGCAGCCCGTTATCGACAAAGATGCACACCAACTGGTCGCCGACGGCCTTGTGCAGCAGGGCCGCCACGACGGACGAGTCCACCCCCCCGCTCAAACCGCATATCACCGTGTCACGGCCGACGCGATTTCGGATCGACTCGACGGTCTCGGTCACAAAATCGCTCATCCTCCAATCCCCGCGGCAACGGCAGATCTCGTAAAGGAAGTTTCTCAGCATCTGCGAACCGCGGGGCGTGTGCGAAACCTCCGGATGGAACTGCACGCCGTAAAATTTGCTTCCGGTGTGTCGTACGGCCGCCCAGGGACACGTCCTGGTCGATGCGAGTTTCACGAAGTCACCTCCTGGTTGTTCTATCTGGTCGCCGTGGCTTGCCCAGACGGTGGTGGTCCGGCCGACGCCGGCGAACAGGTCGCCGTCGTCGTGTATTTCAAGGTTTGTCCGCCCATATTCGCGTCTTTGGGCCGGCACCACGGTGGCGCCGAGCATCTTGCAGCCGAGCTGCATGCCGTAGCAGATGCCGAGAATCGGAACGCCGAGTTCGAATATCTTTTCGTCGCAGGTCAGTGCGTCTGCATCGTAGACGCTGGCTGGGCCGCCCGACAGTATCACACCCTTGACGGCCATCTCTCGAAGCCGCTCGGCGGCCGTATCGGCCGGGCATATCAGCGAGTACACGTTGTGTTCGCGCACCCGGCGGGCGATGAGCTGGGCGTATTGGCTGCCGAAATCCAGGATAGCTACCACTTCGTGAGACATATTGCGTTCCGACCGGGGCTTGCGGCAACAGCCGGCCGCGATGCCCCGCAATTGCTAATCCTCAAAGGGCAGGCTCGCCGAGTAGTTCGGTGCTTCCTTGGTTATCTGGATGTCGTGGGGATGAGACTCGCTCAGTGACGCGGCGCTGACCCTGACGAAGCGGCCGTTCTTCCTGAGTTGCTCGATGTTTCTGGCGCCACAATAGCCCATCCCCGCACGCAACCCGCCGACTAGTTGGTACACAAAATCGCCGAGCGTGCCGCGGTAGGGCACTCGACCTTCGACGCCCTCGGGCACGAGCTTGTTGGTTCCGGCCGAGTTTTCCTGGCCGTACCTTTCGGCCGAGCCTTTTACCATCGCCCCCAGCGAACCCATACCCCGGTATTCCTTGAACTGCCTGCCCTTGTATATTACGAGCTGGCCGGGGCTTTCCTTCAGTCCCGCAAACAGCGAGCCGATCATCACGCTGCTGGCGCCGGCTGCAATGGCCTTGGTAATATCGCCCGATTGACGAATGCCGCCGTCGCCTATCACGGGGATGCCGTGCTTGTCGGCGACTGCGGCACAATCCATTATCGCCGAGACCTGCGGCACACCCACGCCGGATATGACCCGCGTCGTGCAGATCGCACCGGGGCCGATCCCGACCTTGACGGCGTTTGCGCCGGCGTCGATAAGCTCCTCGGCGGCCCGGGCCGTGGCGATGTTACCTGCAACCACGTCAATATCGTACTTGTTCTTGATGGTCTTAACGGTGTCGATAACGTTCTGGGAGTGTCCGTGGGCGGTATCGACCACGATTACGTCCACTTCCGCCTCGATAAGGGCCTCGATCCTGACGTAATCGTGCACCCCGACGGCCGCACCGGCCCGCAGCCTGCCCCGCTGGTCCCTGGCGGCACGCGGGTATTGCTGGACACGGTCGATGTCTCTCATCGTGATCAGACCGGCCAGTTCCCCGTTGTCGTTGACCAGCAGCAGTTTCTCAACCTTGTGCTGCTGCAGGATTTCCTTGGCCTGTTCGAGACTTGTGCCGGCCGGGCCGGTCACCAGCTTATCCCTTGTCATAACGTTGCTTATTCTGACGTCGTAGTCCTTGAGAAACTTCAGGTCGCGCCGGGTGAGAATGCCGACGAGCTTCTTGCCATCAACGATTGGAATGCCGGAAACGTTGTGCTCGTTCATCAGGCGCTGGGCCTTCTTCACAGGCTCGGCCGGCGACAGCGTCACAGGGTCCTGTATCACGCCATGCTCGCTCCGCTTGACCTTGGATACCTCCCGTTTCTGGGCCTCGACGGAGAGGTTCTTGTGGATAATCCCGATGCCGCCTTCCTGGGCCAGTGCTATGGCCAGGGCCGCCTCGGTTACCGTATCCATAGCGGCCGAGACGATCGGAATGTTTATCGCGATGTTGTTTGTCAGACGGGTGCTGGTATCAGCCTGACTCGGCACAAGGTCGCTTTTTGCCGGAATCAGCAGCACATCGTCGAAGGTTATACCTTCGGCAACAATCTTGCTTTTGGCCATCGTGTTCTCCACAGCAAACCGGGTCCCGTTGCCTGTAAGAATATCGAAGTATAATAGCGCCGCCCATCACCGTCAAACGCAATTTTACGGCCTCGGAATCTGAATGAGGCCGTCCAACAGAACCATTTTTGTGAAACAACCCGACCGGCGAATGCATCCAATTCTTGTGAAAAACACCCCCGGTGAGGGACGGTAAATGTATCGCCGCGGCTTGAAAGCCAGACAGTAGCGTGGTAAAATATGACAAATGAGCAAGTTTGACGGGGAAATTCAGGAGCTGGAGGTTGTTATGGCAAGGCGAAGAGGATTTACCCTGATAGAGCTTCTGGTGGTGGTAGCCATCATTGCCGTTTTGATGTCCATATTGATGCCGGCCCTGGACAGGGTCAAGCAGCAGGTCAAGATGATTAAATGCCAGTCGAACCTCCACCAGTGGGGGCTGGTTATGAAGTATTACACCGATGACAACAACGGGTTTTTTATGGCCGACCTGGGCCACGGCAGGCATGCGGCCCTTTCCAGGCCGGAACTGAAGGAATATTACAAGGACGACCGGTTGTTGCTTTGTCCCGTCGCAACCAGGACGTACGAGGAAGGAGCGTGGTGTCCGTTTGCGGCGTGGCGCAGTCCCGAACCCGACGACCCACTGGGAAGCCCGCCTTGCAGTTACGGCATAAACAGTTGGATATTAAGCCGGGCCTACTGCTCGCGGCAGACCGAGGACCGAATGTGGAAAACGCCCAATATCAGCGAGGCGCCCTATGTGCCGATGGTCTGCGATTGTGCGGGGTACGAAAACGCCAGTCCCTGGCCGGAGGATGAACCGCCTGAATATGACGGCGACTTCATACAGGGCACCAATTACAACGAAATAAGATACGTCTGCATCAATCGCCACGGGGGATACATAAATATCGTGTTTATGGACTTTTCGGTAAGGAAGGTCGCGCTGAAGCGTTTGTGGGACCTCTGGTGGAACCGAAAGTGGCAGGAGGAAATTGTGCAGGTCGGCCAGCCGACCTGGCCGGAATGGATGCTGGACCTGCCGGAACAATAGTCAGGCGTTTATGCTTTTCGAAACGGCCCGGCAAATCAGCCGCCGGTTGTGCATCGTTGCCCGAATATGACAACAAGCGAAAAAATAGTTGTCGCAGGTTTTGTCGGGTCCATGGCCTTAATTTACGCAGCCGAAATTGCCCTGCTATCCGTGGCGATGCTGAAGAGACCTTCGCCCGCCGCAGCGGTACTGCTGTCAAAGCCGGCCGTGGCCCTGCATATCCTGGCGGTGCTTGGATTGGCCTGTCTTGCATACGGCCGGTTCATCGAGCCTCGCTGGCTCGATATCAATACTATTCGCGTCCCTACTGGGAAACTCCACAACACCACGTTCCGGATAGTTCATATTTCCGACCTTCATTGTTCCGATAAGCCGCTTAACGAGCACCGGATGGTCCCCATTATAAACTCGCTCCAGCCGGACATAATCGTCTTTACCGGAGACGCTCTCAACGATGCCGGTGCACTGCCGCGGCTGAAGAACACTCTGAAAAGCCTTAACGCGAAGCTGGCCAAGTTGGCGGTGCGAGGCAACTTCGAGGTCCATTACTGGCGCGACCTCGATTTGTTCGGCCAAACGGGATTCAAGGTGCTCGACCGCGACTGTGTATCAGTGGAAAAAAACGGCGAAAAGATCGCCGTAGCCGGTTTGAGTTGCGAATATGACAGCGGGTTCGAGCAGCTTCTTCATCACGCAGATGCAGACTGCTTCAGTGTGTTTCTGTACCACTATCCGCATCTTGTGGAGCAGATGCAGGACGCGGGGCCGGACCTGTACCTCTGCGGCCATACCCACGGCGGACAGGTGGCGTTGCCGTTTTATGGCGCATTGATTACCCTGTCGCAAACGGGCAAGAAGTACGAGGCGGGCCTGTATAAGCTCGGCAGAACCAGGGTTTATGTGAATCGCGGCATCGGCCTGGAGAATCGACCTGCCCCGCAGGTCAGGTTCCTGGCCAGGCCCGAGATAGCCGTTTTCGAAATCGTACCTGCACAGGCCGGTGACGGCTGAACAGGTGGTTTGTGCGTTTGGAAGATGGATTTTTACGTGACGTTTCCGGTGGCTGTGGCGCTTGCGATGGACGCCTTTGCCGTGGCGGTTGCCAGCGGTTCGAGTTGCAAGGACCTTACTGTTCGGCATGCGGTGCGGATGGCGCTGTTTTTCGGTGGTTTTCAGGCCTTTATGCCGCTGCTCGGTGCCCTGGCGGGGCTGACCATCCGGCGGTACATACAAACCTACGACCACTGGGTGGCTTTCGCGCTTCTGTGCGGCGTGGGAGTGAAAATGATTTACGAGTCGTTCAAGGTCAAGACCGTCGGCAACGGCTTCAACCCTGCCAGCGTGCCGGTTTTACTGGGGCTTTCAGTGGCCACCAGCATAGACGCTCTGGCGGTAGGCGTAACATTGTCATTGCTTGTGTCGGACATTATCCTGGCCGCGGCGGTCATCGGCGCCGTTACGTTCGTCCTGTCATATGCCGGCACGGCGATAGGCAAAAAGCTGGGGCACTTCTTTGAAAACAGGATTGAAACGCTCGGAGGTGTCGTGCTGATAGTTCTCGGGATGAAAATCCTGCTGACCCACATACTTTCCTGAACCGACCTTGTCTGCTGTGCAGTCGCGCCTATAATACTTTCTTTGGCGTTGGACTGGTTGTGATCGTCTTTTATCGATCGGGATTGGAGTCGTATGAGTTCCACGGTTTATTTCATCGAGGCATCGTTGGCCGAGGGGCCGCAGGAAATTTCCGAGAAGGCCAGAAAGCTTTTCAAGATCGGCAACTTCGCCCGGTGCTACAGGCCGAAGGATTTTACGGCCGTCAAGGTGCACGTCGGCGAGGCCGGCAACACCACCCACCTTCCGCCCCAATGTATAAAGGGCCTGATAGAGGAGCTGCTCGCGCTGGATACAAAACCCTTTCTGACCGATACCAACGCCCTGTACACCGGCCACAGGCACAACGCGGTCGACCATATGCTCACCGCCGCCGCACACGGCTACGGGATTGAGACCCTCGGTGTGCCGTTTATCGTCTCGGGCGGGTTGCTGGGAACATCTGAAACCACGGTGCAGCTCGACGGCCACGTAAACCGCCACGTCTTCATTGCCGACGACATCGTAAAGTGCCAGTCGATCCTCTCGATTGCACACTTCACGGGCCATCCGGCGGCCTGTGCAGCGGCCACACTCAAGACACTCGCCATGGGCTGTGCCAGCAAGAAAGGCAAAATGTCTCAGCACGCCGCACTGACGCTCAGCATCACCGATAATTGTACCGGCTGCGGCCAATGCATCGCCTGCTGCCCCGCCGGTGCCATTACGCTGAAGCAAAACAAGGCTGACATCGACCGCGATAAATGCATAAGCTGCGCCGAATGCCTGGCGGTTTGCAGGTTCGGTGCGGTAAAGTGCAACTGGGCAGAGGAAACCGAGGCCCTTCAAAAGAACATCGCCGAGTATGCCCTGGCCGTGCTCAAAGGCAAACGTTCGAGAGCAGCCTTTTTCAACTTCGCCGTCTCCATCACCAAGGACTGCGACTGCTTCGGCAAGGCCGACGCCCCCCGTGTAGCCGACGACGTGGGCATCCTTGCATCAACTGACCCGGTCGCCGTGGACAAAGCCACGATCGACCTTGTGGAACAGCGTGCCGGCCGTAAACTCTCGCGGCTCATAGGCAACAGCCGACTCAACCCCAATTACCAGATTGAGCATGCCGTCAGAATTGGCCTGGGCAGTGGCGAATACAACCTTGTCAGCGTTGACCGCGCGTGAGCCTGCAGGCCCGGAGGTTACTTGTCGCCGCTGCGTTCAAACAATCCGCAGCGGCCGCTATAAAATTAAGCACCGTGACCACAATCAATCAAACAGACCCGGCTGAACGAATTGAGCGGCAGTTGCTGCCGTTTGTTCGCAGACCAAGCCGGTACATCGGCGGCGAAATCAACCAGCTCAAAAAGGACCTCTCGACGTGTGACCTCACAGTCGGCTTGTGCTTTCCCGACGTTTACGAGGTGGCAATGTCGCACACGGGCCTGGCAATCATCTACGAGTGTCTGAACCGGATGCAGGGCATTGCCGCCGAGCGCATCTTTGCCCCCGCGGCCGACGCTGAACAGATTATGCGCAGCAGGGCTATCCCGCTGTTCAGCTTGGAATCGAAAAGACCCGCCGGGCAGTTCGACGTTCTTGGGTTCAGCCTCACCACCGAGCTGTGCTATACCAACGTGCTGAATATGCTCGACCTTGCGGGATTGGCGGTTCGAAGCTGCCAGCGCGGCGAAGCCGACCCGTTGATTATCGCCGGCGGGGCGATGAGCAATTGCTGCGAGCCGATCGCCGAGTTTATCGACCTGTTCGTACTCGGTGAAGGCGAACAGGCCGTGGTCGAGCTTGTGGAACTGATACGCCGGGCCGAGAAGTCCGGCGCAGCGAAAGAGGACATACTCCTTGCCGCAGCGCGAAAGTTTGCCTGGGCGTACGTGCCGCGCTTTTACCGATTCGAGTACCGACAGGGGCGGATAATGTCGTTTGCCCCGACAATGCCGGATCTGCCGCGGCGATTTGAGAACGCCGTTGTTGAAGATTTCGAGAACGCGCCGGTGCCCCTTCGACCGATTGTTCCCTTTACCCAGGCGGTGCACGAAAGGGTCAGCGTCGAGATTATGCGGGGCTGCCCCGGCAGATGTCGCTTCTGCCAGGCCACTTTTACCAGAAGGCCCGTTCGCTGCCGCAGCGTCGAGAAAATAGTCGAAATCGCCGAGACCTGCTACAGGGCCACCGGCTTTGACACGGTGGGACTTCTGAGCCTTTCGACGGCGGACTATCCGCATCTTGAGCAATTGGTGAGCCGACTCCACGACATCTTCGAGCGCAGGTATGTCGGCATCTCGCTGCCGAGCCTGCGGGTTGACAGGCATCTCAAACTCGTACCCGAGCTGGCAGCTTCCGTGCGAAAAAGCGGCCTTACCGTCGCCGTCGAAGCCGCCAGCGAAAAGCTCAGGCAGGTCGTCAACAAGCCGCTTCGAGATGCCGATCTGTTCGCCGCTTTTGAGGCCGCCTACAGGGCCGGCTGGCAAAAACTCAAGCTCTATTTTATGGTCGGGTTGCCGGGTGAAACCGACGATGACATCAGGCGAATCGTGCACCTGTCGCGAGAACTGGCGGTGCTGGGGGCAAAGGTCGGCAATAGAGTCGGCCGGATAAACATCACCGTAAGCTGGCTGGTGCCCAAGCCCCATACGCCGTTCGGCTACCTCGGCCAAAAACCGAAATCATATTTCGAAAACGCACGCAAATTGATACTTGCCGAAAAGCGAAAGCTGCGGGCAGGATTCCTGCAGTTCAAGTTCCACAACATCGAACGCAGCATCCTCGAATCGGCACTTGCCCGCGGCGACCGCCGGCTTGCCGACGTGATCGAAACCGCCTGGCGCAACGGCGCCAAGTTTGACCTGTGGGACGAGCATTTCGACTGCGGGCTCTGGGAATCGGCATTTGCGCGGTTCGGGGTGGATCTCAATGCCGCCGCTCAAAGACCGTTCGCTGTCGATGAGATACTGCCCTGGCAGCACCTGGGCGGCCCGGACAAAAACCGCCTCCTGGGTCATTTGGAAAAGGCATTGGTGCAGGCAGGCACCATCGGTTGAGCCGGACGCACGGCAGCCGCATTACTGAATGTTGTTTTTTCGCATCCCCGAAGGCAGATGAATCCCGCCCTTGCCGCGAGCCTCCCTGAAATCCACCATTATCTTGACGGCCTCTTCCGGCTTGTCCACCACGGTGAAGACATCCAGGTCTTCAGGCGAGATGTGCTTGTACTGGCGGAGCATTTTTTGCTGCATCCACTCAAGCAGCCCAGCCCAGTACTCGCTGCCGATCAATACCACCGGGAAGGATGCCTGCTTCAGCGTCTGGATAAGCACCAGCGACTCGAAGAACTCGTCCATCGTCCCGTATCCGCCCGGAAAGACGATAAAGCCGTGGGCATACTTCAGAAACATAACTTTCCGGCAGAAGAAATACCGAAATTGCAGCGAGAGGTTCTGGTACTTGTTCGGCTGCTGCTCCATCGGAAGCTCGATGTTGAGCCCGATGCTCGTGCCACCCGCCTCGGCGGCACCCTTATTGGCCGCCTCCATAACGCCGCCCCCGCCGCCGGTTATCACGGCAAACCCCGCCTTGACCAGCTCGGCGGCTGTCTGCTCGGCCAGCCTGTAGTAGTGCTGGTCGGCTCCGGCACGTGAGGAACCGAATATCGAGACCGCAGGACCGATGGAAGCCAGCTCATCGAAACCCTCGACAAACTCGGCCATTATCCTGAAGATTCGCCACAGGTCCTTTACCGGACTTTCTTCAGTTATCTTTCTCATCGGAAGACTCCTGAGCGTTCCGGGCGTGGGTCTTGCTGTGGGCTTTTTCGTTTTTCCTCTGCCGTCCACCGGCGATGCCGGCCGACGGACAGTACTTTGATATTGGACAGTTCTGACAGTCGGGTTTGCGGGCCTTGCAGACGTTCCGGCCGTGAAAAATCAACAGGTTGCTGAACAGTGTCCAATGCTTTTTGGGCACTATTTCGGCCAGATCGAACTCGAGCTTTACCGGATCGCTGTTTTCCGACAGACCCAGCCGGCCGGACAGGCGGATTACGTGCGTGTCGCAGGTTATGGCCGGCTTGCCGAACGCTCCCCCAAGCACCACGTTTGCAGTCTTTCGACCGACACCGGGCAGCTCCACAAGCTGCTCCATGGTCTCAGGGACCCGGCCGCCGTATTGCTTCACTATCGCAGCGCAGGCAGCCTTGATGTTCGCGGCCTTGTTGCGGTAAAACCCCGTGCTTTTTATGTCCGACTCGATCTGGCTGATGTCGGCATCGGCCCAGTCCTTTGCCGAGCGATACTTCTTGAAAAGCATCGGTGTAACCATATTGACACGTGCGTCGGTGCACTGTGCAGAGAGAATCGTCGCAATCAGCAACTCCAGCGGATTTGTGTAGTTCAGGGCGATTTTGGCGTCCGGGTACTGCTTCCTGAGTATCGGCAGGATTCTTCGTACCCGCTCGGCTGCTTCCGCCTTGTCGACCTTGAATATCGCTTTATCGGTTTTCTTGCCCATCCGCTCACTTCAGCGCAACTGCTCGAGGTGCTCTTTCAGCTCATCGGCAAACAGCTTCCCGTGCCATCTTATTGGTTCGGCTTTGCCCGGCAAAAACAGGATCGTCACCGGAACGCCCGGCTCGCCGTAAACCCGCTGCAAATCAGAACCGGCCAGGCCGTCCGCCGTGGTGACATCGGCCCTGACTGCCAGAACGTTCTTTTGCTTTATCAACTCCGCGAGGTCCCGTCGCGAGTAAACAAGCTTGTCCACCACCTTGCAACTCAGGCACCAGTCCGCGGTGAACTTTATCAGTACCGCCCTGGAGTCGGCACGAGCCTGCTTTATCATAGCGGCGTCGTATGGCTGCCACTCGATAACATCCCCCTTGGGCCCCAACAGGTACATTCCCGCCCCTATCGCAAGAACCACGGCAACCCCACGTACGGCAAGTTTACGCCGCAGCGCCGCGTCGTAGCGGACCCAGCTACCCCATATCCACACGCACAATCCCAGCACAATACTGAAATACAACACCCCTGCACGCCGGTCCTGCGGCAGCGCTGTGAAAAGAAATGCGGCGATACCCAGCAGCAAAAAACCCAGCGCCTGCTTGAACAGTTCCATCCAGCGTCCCCCGGTCGGCAGCCGCTTCAGCAGTGACGGCATCGCCGTCAGTACCGCGTAAGGTACCGCCATACCAACACCGATAGTCATCAGCACCGCCGTGGCCGGTGCCGGCGGCTGGCTTTGAGCC
Source organism: uncultured Pirellulales bacterium (assembly GCA_964429265.1). Taxonomy (GTDB): domain Bacteria; phylum Planctomycetota; class Phycisphaerae; order Sedimentisphaerales; family Anaerobacaceae; genus CAYSBK01. Next base: position 30,216 of record CAYSBK010000002.1, read on the forward strand.
CAGGCTACCGCCGCAGCCAGGATTGCAAAGCTGCACGGCGTTGCCAGTATGGCCGCCAGGAACCCCATACCCACCGAGCCGAGGTAACCGCTGCCCGCTCCTGCCTTCGATGCTACCGAGGACGGCACGGTTATGGTAAATACCCCGAACATGAACAACGCCAGCACAACCAGCAAAAGCACCATAAACGTCAGAAAGACGGGATTTTGAAACTGTATGCCCCACTGCAGCACCTGGCCGTAGAAGACCCGCAGGATAATGTTCGCGCCGGCCAGGCACGCGAAGAACAGCAGTATGCCAACGCAGAAAGCCAGGCCCATTGCGATGGATTTGCCTTTGCTTTGCCTGGCCTGCTGAACCAGTCGCATAATGATTAGCGGCAGAACCGGCCAGACGCACGGCATAATGTTAAGCGACAGACCCGCCAGCAAGGCCAGAACCAGCGCGAAACCCAGCGGATAATTCGCGGACCCGGATGCCGCCCCTGCCGGTGGGGGCGATGCAGCGGGGACGAAGCTAATCTGCCGCCAGGACTCCGCCGCAGCCAGGTCGATCGTCGTTCTAATCAATTCATCTTCAAAAGGCTTCAAACAGGTGGTGCTCGTGCAGGCGATGCCCGAAACTCTTATCTCAACCTCGGCCTTTGTGGCAGGCACAGGTTCCTTGAACGGGACAAAGACGACAAAACGGCCCGAGTAGACCTCAACCTCTATCCCGGTCGGGTCGCGGAATATCTGCCAGGCGGGAAATATGGGCTCGGCGAAATCAACCTGCTTGGAACTGGCCTCGACTCTCAGATTGTAACCGCCCGGTGCCGTCGCCTTGCGGGCGTAGTAGTGAAGCTCTTTCGAGCCGTCGAATATCAGGGCCAGGCCGGCCCTGTCCTCGAAGCGTGCCGGTTCGACCCGGACGCCGGCACTGTACTGACCAAAGCGGACAAGCTCAAGTTTCCCAGGGACCGAGGTTTGGTTGCCTTGCTGGCCCCTGCCGACACCGCAGAGACAAACCGCTGTTGCAGCCACAATCAAAACGGCGTTTCTCGACATCGTCTCCCTTCGACAATCGGCTCGGCAAAAGGTCCGCTCAGCCGGACTGTCGGTCCTTGCCCGGTTGCTTTTTGTCCTTGGCCTGCTCCGCCGCCAGCAGGTCGCTGACTGTCGGCTTATCGAGCTGCCCGCCTTGCAGGATGAGGTTAACATCATCGGCGTCAAGTGTTTCGTATTTCAGCAGCGCCGAGGCTATCCGCTGCACGTTGTCACGGTTGGCCTCGATAAGCTTCTTCGCTTTATTGTATGCCTCCTCGGTAATCCTGCGAACCTCCTCATCAATGACCTCGGCGGTCTTTTCGGAGTATTCCCGCTCCGTCGGCATCACGAAAATCTCATTCGGCGACACCGGGCCGCCGTCGTAGCTGACCAGTCCAAGCTCGTTGCTCATCCCCCACGTCAGAACCATATGCCGGGCGATCTTCGTGGCCTGCTGCAGGTCGGCCTGGGCACCGTTGGATATGTCGTCACAGAACAGCTCCTCCGCAATCCGCCCCCCGAAGCAGACCTGAAGCAACGCCATGCAGTACTTCTTGGTCAGGATTGTCCGGTCCTTTTCCGGCAGCGCAAATGTCGCCCCGCCCATAGGACCGCGTGGAATGATGCTTACCTTGTGCAGTGGGTCGGCGTCCTCCAGCAGCGACTGCACCAGGGTATGGCCGGCCTCGTGATACGCCGTTATCTCCTTCTCCTTCTGGTCGATGACCCTGCTTTTCTTGGCCCTGCCCCAGCGGACCTTGTCGCGGGCCTCCTCCAGGTCGGCCATCTCCACGTAATCCTTGTTCGCCATAGTAGCCATCAGCGCCGCCTCGTTTATTATGGCCGCCAGGTCCGCACCCGTAAACATCGGCGTGCCGCGAGCAACCCTTTCGAGGCTGACGTTCGGGCCGAGCTTGATCTTTCTGGCGTGCACCTTCAGAATCTCCAGCCGACCTCGCAGGTCCGGCAGCGGCACGAATATCTGCCGGTCGAACCTGCCCGGACGCGTCAGCGCGCTGTCCAGGATGTCGGCCCGGTTGGTGGCCGCGATGACGATGACCTGGTCGCTGGTATCGAAACCATCCATCTCGACCAGTATGGCATTCAGCGTCTGCTCACGCTCGTCGTGACCGCCGCCCACGAACGCAGCACCTCTCTTCCTGCCGATGGCGTCAACCTCGTCGAGAAAGATTATGCAGGGCGAGTTCTCCTTCGCCTGGCGAAACAGGTCGCGGACCCTCGAGGCGCCGACGCCGACAAACATCTCGACGAAGTCGCTTCCCGAAATGCTGAAAAACGGCACATCCGCCTCGCCGGCAATGGCCTTGGCCAGAAGCGTCTTGCCGCAACCGGGCGGACCTACCAGCAGCACGCCTCGTGGAATCCTTCCGCCCAGACGCTGAAATTTGCGCGGGTTCTTCAGAAACTCGATAATCTCCGCCACTTCTTCCTTTGCCTCGTCCACCCCCGCAACGTCGTTGAACGTGACCTTGACTCGGTCCTTGTCCTGGACGCGGTGCTTGCTTCTGCCGAAGGACATAAGCATACCTCCGGCGCCGCTGCGCAGATTACGAGCGAAAATAAGATAGAAAAATCCTATTATCACGATTAGCGGCAACACCCACTGAACGAACATAAGCAGCCAGATGTGCTGGTCGGCCACCTCGACCTTGACGCCTTTCTCGAGCATCTTCTGTCGCAAATCTTTCTCAACCCAATCCCTGGGGTAGTTCACGGTGAAGGATTGGGGTGCATTGGCCGGTCGGGCAGCTACCCCCCGCGCGTTGAACTTGCCTACTATCTTCGTATCACGGATCACTACCTTTTCTATCTGCCCCTTTTCGAGGTACGCTTCAAATTCATCCAGCGTTATCTTGTCGGTGCTTCGGAATTGCTGCAGCACCATCATCAGGGTGAACACCACCATGGCTACGACCAGCCAGCCCAGAGGACCACGCCTGTAGGAGGGCATCGGTCCCTTTGGGTCCCTGTTCGGTCGTCGCCCGGACCGTCTTGTCTTATTGTTGCTCATAGCTAATCTATATCTATCGGCCTTTCCGAGGCGGATGTGAAGCTACCAGGGCTTTTCCATCAACTCTACGACCCGTTGCGCCAGATTGTTTGCCGCAATCCCTGCGGCGTACCCGAAGCCTTGCTGTTGAAGCGTCGAATAACTGCCGGAAGCACTTACGGACTTTGCGTCGACCAGCAGCTCGCCCGTGGAAAGGTTTTTCCACGTAACCACCGCACGCAACTGCACCTGTCTTTCCAGCGCAACGCCCGTCTGTCTTTCCCGGGTGATAATCCCCTGGTCGACGGCGACAATCTGGCCCGTTATCACGCTGTCGGCACGGTCCCTGCTGGAAACCACCTTGTAAGGTGTCTGGGCTTCTATCCGCTTGGAAACCGCGTCCGTAACGTCAAACTCGATGTCCCGCCAGAACGTGCGGTTCTCGAACATCTCCACGTACACGCTGCCGATGTCGGACGGAAACAGTGATTCATTCCTGTACCCCGCACAGCCGCCAAAAGCGACCGCGGCAAGCACCGCCGCCGTCAATGCGTTGCTTCGCCGAAAACGCCATAGAGGATTTCTCGTATTCATTTCTCCTGCTCGAGCGCCTCTGTCGCACCGCCGGCAAGCATCTCGGCGGCCGTTCGGGCGGCTTTCGTGCCCGGCCAGTCATTTATTACCATCTGGCAGTAGAGGTTCGCAGCCTGCCGGCTGCCTGTCCTGCGATAGTACTGCGCCGTATGAACGTACTTCAGGGCGATTTCCTCGTCGATCTGCTTGAGTCGTTCGTCTATTCGGAACCTTTCAGCATCATCGGGGTACAACGCCTTGAACTGCCGGTAGCAACCTCTGGCATTGTCATAAATGTCCTCCGTGAAGGGCCGTCCCACCAGCACCGACGCATCATATTGTGGCCCGGCATACGACGACTCCTTGCAGCGGGCCATCGCCAGCAACGCGTCCTTGCCGACGATACCCGTCGGGTAAGCCTCGGACAGCTTCATCCCGTGGTCGTACGTCTCGAAAATCTCCCGCCACTTCAGATACGCCGCCTCGTAGTAGCCGCTTTCATCTTCGGCCCTGCGCTCGTAGTGCCGGGCCACCGCAACAGCCGCCTCCAGACCCAACTGCGAGTTGCCCGCACGGTCGCTTATGCGCTCCATCATCTTCACGCCCTCGGCGTAGGTGCTGACCCTGAAGAGGCCGAAAACCGTCTTCTTCCGGCCCGCAAGAAACCGCTCCGCGATCGAGAACTGCCTTTCGAGAACCTCGTTCGTCAGGTTCGGGTCGCTGTCGCATTCCTTCAGGAACTTCTGGTAGCATCGGGCCGCCTTTATCAGCTTGTTTTGAGACAAATACTTGCCCCCATCCAAAAGGCAATCCCTGCACGCCGGAGAAATCTCCGCCCACCGACCCGACGGGTCCAGATACCAGGTCTCTGCAGGCAGCCTGCCGAGACCCAGCAGCACAAGTAGCACCGGCAGCACCCCGGTGTTTACGCCCCTTTTCAGCATCTTCGGGCTGGTCCCGTGCTTGATTCCGCGCAATAGGTTCATATGCACGCCTTTTTTTACTTCCGGCAGACAGCCGCCGGATTGCTCAGTTCTGCCAAATACTCATTATAACCCACCCTCCAGCGGTTGCAAAGCACGCTGTGTGGACAATTTGCCGGGGGCGGTTGCAAGCTCCACCGCGCCGACGCCGCGCTGCCGCAGCCCGTCGGCCG
>CAYSBK010000002.1:35080-52418 GCA_964429265.1 uncultured Pirellulales bacterium
CGGCCGGTGCCGTGGATGCCGAAATTGAAAAATTTTTGTGTTTGACATCTCCCGGACTCGGCATATATAGTGCATCTTTTCGGCCGTCCGGGGTATCTGCAAGAAGGTGATTGACAGCAAAGACACATGGGTTTATAATCGCGGGGATTGTGAATGTGAACTCAAGTGCTAACCCCATTGCTTTGACCTATGAGATTTCGCAGGATTCCGGACGAGACGATCAGGCGACTGCCGGTTTACTTTCGGGCGCTGCTGTTTTTCGCAGAACAGGGCAGCCGATACATTTCCAGCAGCAGCCTGGCCGAATTGGTCGGCCTGAACTCGTGGCAGATAAGAAAGGATTTTTCGTACTTCGGCGGTTTCGGCACACGCGGCGTGGGCTACGAGATCGCCGAGCTGCTCAAGCAAATAAGGAAAATCCTGAAAATCCGCACCGGCCAGAAAATCGCACTTGTCGGGGTCGGCAACCTCGGCTCGGCGATGCTGGCCTACCCGGGATTTCAGATATATGGGTTCGAAATAGTCGCAGCGTTTGACAACAACCCCAAAAAAATCGGTAAGAAGGTAAAGAACGTAAAGGTTGAGGATGTAGCTAAGTTGGGCAGCCTCAAGAGAAGGCGTATCAGGCTGGCTATCATTGCCGTGCCTCGCGAGGCAGCCCAGAATGTCGCCGATAAACTGGTTAACGCTGGAGTCAGGGGCATCTTGAACTTTTCACCGTGTTACATTACAGTACCCCCCACCGTGAAGGTGATAACGATTGATATCGCGATGGACCTCGCCCGGCTGCCATACTATGTGCCGGGAAGCGTTTTTGCCGAATGGTAGGTACGAAAATGAAGAAAGTTTTCATATCAGCACTTAAGCCTCTGCTTGATGCCCTCGCCGAGCAGATGGATGTGTACGTGCCGCGGAAAGTCGGCGAACATTTTACTTTCGCTAAGTATGACAAGGCCGACGACAAGCCGCTCGAATACAACAACATACGCGCCTGCACACCCGTCAAGGAGTTTCTTTTCCCGCTGAGAGAACTGGCGGCCGTGTTTCCCGCACCGGCCGACCCTGCCGAAGCCGAGACCGCCGAAGTCAAGCCGTTTGCGGTGGTTGGATTGAAGGCCTGCGACCTTCGGGCGATAGAAATCCTCGACAAGGTCTTCAAAGAAGAAGACTTCAAGGATCCATCCTATGTCGAACGCCGCGAAAAAATGTTCATCGTCGCAAGCGACTGCTTCGACCCGGGCGATAGCTGTTTTTGCAACGTGATGCAGGGCAAGCCATACCCCGACACCGGCTTTGACCTTAACCTCTCGAAAGTCGCGGGCGGGTTCATTATCGAGGCGGGCTCCGACAGGGGTACCGACTTCATCGAGAAGCGTTCCGCCCTTTTCAGTGAGGCCCCCGAAGCGCTGCTCAACGAAAGAGACCAGCAGCGACAGGCGACGCAGCGGCAGCTTGAAAAGAACAATGCGGCGCTTCGCTTCGACGCTCCGCTGAGAGAGATTGTCGAGTCCGGCCAGGACTCGGACGTCTTCGACCTGGAAGCTGAAAGATGCGTTGAGTGCCAGGCCTGCACCCGAATCTGCCCCACCTGTCACTGCTTCTACCTTTACGATACGGCAAGGCAAGACTACTTTGCCAAGATGAAGATGTGGGATAGCTGCCTCAGAACCGCTTACGCCCAGGTCGCCGGCGGCGCAAATCCAAACAAGATTTTGGGTGACAGGCTCAGGCACCGCCTGCTTCACAAGTTTGTGTATTTTCTCGACCGGTACGGTATCGAGATGTGCGTCGGCTGCGGCAGGTGCGTGGATGCCGATGCCGGCGGCATCGATATAAGAGAAATGTTTGCCAGGCTCAGCGAAGAATTGAAGGACAAAGATAAGACGAAAGTGGCAAAATGACCGAGAATCCTTATCAACCCCTGAACGCAGAAATCGCCGACATAATCGACGAATCACCGACGATTAAGAGTTTCGTCGTCGTGCCGCAGCAGCCTTTCAGGTTCAGTACCGGCCAGTTTGTCGAACTGACGCTGCCGGGCGAGGGCGAAGCGCCGTTTACACCCTCATCGTCGCCTGCTCAGACCGACAAGATGGAAATCACGATTATGAAGGCCGGCCGCGTCACGGCTCGACTGCACGAATGCCGGCCCGGCCAGAAGGTGGGAATACGCGGGCCTTTCGGAAATGGCTACCCGGTTGAGGATTTCGCCGGCAAGGAAGTATATATCGTCGGCGGCGGGGTGGGTCTTGCCCCCATCAGGTCGTTGTTCCTGACGCTGGTCGACCGGATAAAGGACTTCAAGAAAGTGGTCTGCCGGTACGGGGCGAAAACCCCTGAGGACTTCATCTACAAGAAAGCCCTTTTCGGCGACTGGCAAAAAATCGACGGCGTCGATATAAAACTCACCGTCGACCAGGCCGACGGCCAGTGGAAGCATAATGTCGGCGTCGTCACGACCATCCTCGACCCGAAGGATGTTGATGTAAATAGCGCCGTTGCGGTGGTGTGCGGCCCGCCCATTATGATGAAATTCACAACGCTCAAGCTGCTGGAGTTCGGTTTTACGCACGACAGGATCTACCTTTCGATGGAAAAGAATATGAGCTGCGGCATCGGCAAGTGCGGCCACTGTATGATCGGCAAGTACTATGTCTGCAAGGACGGACCCGTCTTCACCTACGAGCAGATTAAAGGCTACCCGAAAATCTGGGATTAAAGAGACATTCGCTATGGCTGAGAAACTTGTGATAGACCTGGCCAGGATTGAGCTTCAGCAGGATAGCGGCGTTCGCTGTTCCTACAAGCATCACCCCGGCAACAGGGGCATCGACGCCCTGCTGGAGATGATTCGCTTTGCCCTGATTTGCCGCAGGTGCGAGGCAGCTCCCTGCATAAATGCCTGCCCGCAGGGTGCACTTGAGAAGGTGCCTTCGCAACACGACGATGCAGGGATACTAAAGCGGGCCACGATGTTGTGTACCGCTTGCGGAAGCTGCGCCATAGCATGTCCCTTCGGAACGATTTATACCGACCTGATTCCGTTTCCCAGCAGTGTTTGCGACCGGTGCAAGGGGCGACTGGCGCCGGGTGAAAAGCCGTTGTGCGTGCAGACCTGCAGCAACGGCAGCATCGAGTATCGCGAGGTTGACCTTGCCAAAGAAAAAGATTTGATCGAGGTCTTTGAGGATATCGTGGTCAAGGTGGCCGGCGGCGTGCTCTGGGAGCCGTTTTTGAGACACCAAGACAAGGAAAAGGCTAAGAAATGACGCAAGCGTTAATGAGCATATTCTGGCTTTTGATCTTTCCGGGATTCGTGTTCACGGTGTGTGTGGGTTTTCTGGCCAGTTGGGTTGTTCGCAAGGTCAGTGCCAAGGTGCAGTATCGGGTCGGCCCGCCGTTGCTGCAGCCGCTCTACGACGTAATGAAGCTAATGGGCAAGGAAACGCTCATACCCGATCAGGCCCAGCAGGCGGTATTCGTGGCTGCTCCGCTGGTCGGCTTCTCGGGCGTACTGTTGCTTTCTACGATGCTCGGACGGACCGCTATGGCGCAAGGCGCCTTCGTCGGCGACATCATCGTCGCGATATACCTGCTGGTCCTGCCGTCGCTGGCACTTATTCTGGGCGGCTCTGCCAGTGCCAGTCCTCACGCCGCGGTCGGTACCGCCAGGGAAATGAAGCTGGTGATGGCCTACGAGATGCCGCTTGTGCTTTCTATAGTCGTGGTGATAATCAAGGCCGGCGGTACGCTGAGTCTGGCCGAGATGGCCAACCACGCACCGGTTCTGAGTATATCGGGACTGCTGGCGTTCCTAGCGGCCCTGCTGTGCGTGCAGGCGAAGCTCGGCTTTGTGCCGTTCGACCTTGCCGAGGCCGAAACCGAACTGGGAAGCGGCGTGCTGATGGAGTATTCCGGCGCACTGCTGGCGGTCTGGAAACTGATGCAGGCTATGATGCTGGTGGCGCTGCCGCTGTTTCTGGTGATGATATTTCTGGGTGGATTCGGACCGGGCATCCTGGCAGGCATCGGCAAGTACGTGCTGGTACTTGTGTTGATAATCCTGATTAAGAATACGAATCCGCGGGTCCGCATCGACCAGGCGATGAAGTTCTTCTGGTTCTACTGCGGCATCGCGCTGCTTGCGGCCGTTACCCTGGCCATAGTGGGCAGGTACGCTGAAGTTGCCTGGTTATGAGCACGCCCCTTGCAATGGGAACGAAACGGGACAGTAAAAGAGACGCAAGATTATGAACTGGAAGATTTGGTCGTTGAAGAAATCGCCGTGGGTTTTTCACGTCAACGCAGGTGCCTGCAACAACTGCGACATCGAAATCGTCGATTGTCTGACGCCCAAGTTTGACCTGGAACGGTTCGGCATCAAGTTGGTGGGCTCCCCGCGGCACGCCGATGCCCTTCTGGTGACCGGTGCGGGTACGGCGCAGGCTGTGCCTCGTTTGCTGGAAGTCTATCGGCAAACTCCAAAGCCGTGCGTCGTGTTCCTGATAGGGGCCTGTGCGTGTGGGACGGGTATATTTCGGAACGGCTATCACATAAAAGGACCTATAGACAACATCCTGAGGCAGGAAGACCCTGACGCAATTATTGCGTATGTGCCGGGATGTCCGCCCAAGCCGGAGGCAATTATCTCCGGCGTGGTAAAGACATTATCAGTTTTATAGCGAGATGCGCTGATGAACCAGGAAGAATTGGTCGCAAAGCTTTCTGAAGTAAAGGACAAGCTTACGGGTATGGAGGAGCGTCCGGGCAACAGGATATTCCTGTTTTGCGAAGCGGATAAGAATGTCGAAGTCAATAAGTTCCTCTTTGAAGATGTTCAGGCCCGATTTGTCGTTGCGACAGCTATTGACTCGGATAACTGCTTTGAGATCCTGTACCATTATTCGTACGACCAAACCGGTTGTGTTATTACCGTTGATACGTTTATTCGGGACCACGAGCACCCTTCGATTGAATCAATAGGCAGGTTTCTGCCCGGGGCTCAATGGATTGAAAGAGAGATCCATGACCAGTTCGGAATCGAGTTCAGGAACCATCCAGATATGAGGCGCCTGATCCTGGCCGACGACTGGCCCGAGGGCGTATATCCGCTGAGGAAGGACTATAAAAGATGAAAAAGATTGTCAACAAGCCCGTCCTGGCTGTTGGTCCGTTGCACCCCTTGCAGGAGGAAATGGAGTATTACCAACTGACCATCGACGGTGAAATAGTAACAGATATAGACATGCGTATTTCCTACAACCACCGGGGTATGGAAGGCATCAGCGAGACCTTGCAGTTCGATCAGGTGCCGTTTCTCGTTTCGCGGATCTGCGGCATCTGTTCGGCATCGCACCCGCTGGCGTACGTGCAGGCCGTCGAGGAGTTTGCGGGCATAAAGCCACCGGAGCGGGCCCTTTACGTAAGGACGATTATCAACGAGCTTGAGAGGATACACAGTCACGTGCTCTGGGTCGGCCTTGCGGGGCATTTCATCGGTTACGATACGGTATTTATGTGGGCCTGGAAATACCGCGAGCCGGTCCTCGATCTGCTGGAGGAAATCACCGGCAACCGAAACAACTACGGCAATGTTCGAGTGGGTGGCTGTCGCGAAAATGTGCCCGACGAGCTCAAGCCAAAGATATTCCAGGAGATGGACAAGCTCGAAAAGAAGATGGAAATGCTCACCAAGGCCGTGCTTGACGACCCGATCATGCACGCGCGCCTCAAGGGCGTGGGTGTACTCAGCAAAGAAGACGCGATCAAATACGCGGTAACCGGACCGACTGCCCGGGGCAGCGGGATAGCAATCGACGTGCGTCGCGACGACCCGTATGCTGCGTACGCGGATTTGGACTGGAACGTCATAACCCAGCCGCAGGGCGATGTCTTTGCCAAGGCCGTGGTGCGTTTGCTTGAGGTGCTTGAGTCGATCAAGATAGTCAGGCAGGCCGTGAAGAAGCTCCCCGCCGGGCCGATTGCCGTGGAGGTCAAGGAGATTCCACCGGGTGAAGGGTGCGGCCGCGCCGAGGCACCAAGAGGCGAAACGTTTCACTATGTTCGCAGTGACGGCGGCAACAGACCCGTCAGGCACAAAATGCGTGCTCCCAGTTATGTCAATGTGCCATCCTTCAAGGCATCGTGTATCGGCCAACACATCGCCGACGTTACCATTACGCTTGCCGCGGTGGACCCGTGCTATAGCTGTACCGAAAGGCTTGCGGTTGTCGACGCGCACAACCACGTCACCCACGACTTCGATGCGCTGTTGAAGCTCAGCCGTGAAAAGACCGAACGAATCCGCAGGGAAATGGGTTACAAACCGGAGGTGCCGTAAAAGTGTCTGCATTATTGCCCGTTCTCGTATTTGTACCACTGGCGGTCGGCTTTGTACTGTTGTTCGTACCGGCCAGGGCAAGGCGGCTTGCAAGAACGCTGGCCGTGCTGCTTTCGGCCGCGGCGTTTGTCCTGAGCATCTGGATGTTCGCCGCCAGCCCCGGCCCTTATGCAAAATCCATCCTCACTGCAGGTGATTTTGACCTGACAGTGCTGCTGGCCGTTCGGCCGCTGGGCGGCTTCATGCTTATGTTTGCAATGGGCTTTGCCCTGTTGATATCGCTGTACTCGCTGCGGTTCATACCCGACGCAGCCCACAACAACATCTACTACGGTTCGATACTGCTGACGCTGGGCGGCTCGGCGGGAATACTGCTGTCCCAGCACCTGCTGTTTCTGCTTATCTTCTGGGAGATAGTTACCGCATCCTTGTACCTGCTGATAACCACCGGCGGCAAAAACTCCGGTTTCGCCGCCACCAAGACCTTTGCAATGATAGGAGCGTCCGACGCGGCCTTTATGCTCGGCGTGTTCCTGTTGTGGGTGATGTCCGGCTATAGTTTTGTGATTGGCGATATAACCGTCCCGACCGACTCTGCAATGTCGGTCATCGCCTTTCTGCTTCTTCTGACGGCGGCTGTCACAAAGGCCGGGGCACTGCCGCTGCATACCTGGCTGCCCACAAGCGGCCAGGCCGCTCCCGCATCGGTGATGGCGCTGTTGCCGGCCGCGATCGACAAGCTGCTCGGCATCTACCTGCTGGTGCTGGTTGTACGCAGCCTGTTTGTGCTCCAATCCCAGGCCCTGGCCTTCATCCTGGCACTGAGCGGCGCGGCAACCATCATTATCGCGGTTATGATCGCTATGGTGCAGCACAACCTCAAGAAGCTGCTGAGTTACCACGCTGTCAGCCAGGTCGGATATATGGTCCTTGGTATTGCTACGATGACACCGGTCGGTATTGCCGGTGGCGTATTCCATATGCTCAATAACGCGATTTACAAGTGCTGCCTGTTCTTGTGCGGCGGCTCGGCCGAAAAGGCCGCCGGAACCGCAGAGCTTGACCAACTCGGCGGCCTCGGCAAAAAGATGCCCATAACCTTCGTTACGTGCCTGGTCGCCGCCCTTAGCATCTCCGGTGTGCCGCCTTTCAACGGCTTCGTCTCCAAGTGGATGGTCTATCAGGGTGTAATCCAGATGGGCAACGAGCAGGCCGGGGCATCGGCGGGGCTGTGGTGGCTGTGGCTTCTGGCCGCTATGTTCGGAAGCGCCCTGACACTGGCGTCCTTCGTAAAAGTCCTGCACTCGGTCTTTCTGTCGCGGCTGCCGGAGTCGCTTAAAGATGCAAGCGAAGCGCCCACCGTGATGACAGGCCCGATGGTTGTCCTTGCCGCACTGTGCGTATTCTTCGGCGTCTTTTACCACGTGCCGCTGAAGCTGTTCATCTACCCGGCGCTGGATATTACGCCGGGCACAGCAATCCTCGGGACCTGGGCATCCGGCCTGGCTACCCTTTTGATAATCATCGGAATCCTCCTCGGCGTGCTGATACTGTTTCTGGCCGCGATGCGAAAGAACATACGTGTGGTGCCCACCTGGCTGTGCGGCGAGAGGCAACCCGATGAGCAGATCAGGATTCCCGGAACGCACTTCTACAAGACCGTATCCGATATGGGCGGCCTGCGGCAGCTCTACAACGGCCAGGAAAAAGGCTACTTCGACCCGTACAACCAAACCTCCAAGCTCGGACTTGGCGCGACAAACTTCCTGCGATGGCTCCATTCGGGCGTCTTGCCGGTATATCTAACCTGGGTGACCGTTGGGCTGGTAATAGTATTGTTCATCGTGTGTGATATTTGGTGAGGCAGGTATGATTATATTCTATGTTCTGCTGGTGTTTATACTGATCGCGGCGATTATCGCCGTCGAAACGCGGGACCTGCTCAGTTCCGTTATCTGCATCGGCGCGATCGGCTTCGGTGCCTCGATAATGTTTCTGTTCCTGCGGGCACCCGACATCGCCATAACACAGATCGTCGTTGAGGTCCTCGGCCTGATAATCCTCATCCGCGCCACCATCCGCCGAGACCTGACCTTTATAAGCGGCGACCGAGAGTTCTTTGGCGTGGTAGTCTCGGTGGTGATAGTACTCATCATTTTCCTGGCTGGCGTAAAGGTCCTGGATACGCTGCCCGCCTTCGGAACGCCGATTTTCACCCAGGCGCCGGATGCCGCCTCCCAGAAGTACATATCCGACGGTATGACCGCCACGGGCGCGGCAAATCTGGTGGCCTCGGTAATCCTTGATTTCCGCGCTTATGACACCCTCGGCGAGGCAACGGTGCTGTTCACCTCCATAATCGGTGCTACGGTGATCCTTCGCAAAAAAAGCAGAAAGCTGCTGGAGGAATCGGACTAATGAAGGGTATGACCGTTATAGTCAAAACCATCTCGAGCTGGGTCAAGGTCCTTATCTTCTTGTTCGGCATCTACATCGTTATCTTCGGACACCTCACCCCAGGCGGCGGCTTCGCCGGCGGAGTCATCCTCGCAGCGTCCTACGTGCTGCTGATGCTTGCCTTCGGCAGGGATTTCGCAGAAGAAAACCTCTCGCTCGGCTGGGCCTCGAAACTCGACTGCATCGGCGCATTGATATTCATCGCTATTGCGCTGTTCGGGCTGTGCTTCGGAGCCGGCTCGTTCTTTTACAATTTCATCCAGCAGCAGTACCTCGCCGACAAAGAAACGGCCCTGAAACTCGTCAGCGCCGGCACGATACCGCTTTCCAATATCGCAATAGGTCTCAAAGTCGGCACGTCGCTGTTCCTGGTTATACTTACAATGTCGGTATGCTGCGCAAATGGAGCCGACAGCAAACAGGAGTAGACTATGGCTTATGCACTGTGTTTGTTGCTGTTTACGATCGGGCTTTACTGCACCGTCGTGAAAAAGAATATGGTCAAGATCGTCATCGGTATCCTGATTATGGAGTATGCCGTCAACCTGTTCCTGATTATGCTCGGCTACCGTAAGGGCGGAATCGCTCCCATCGTTGGCCCCGACGAGCTTGCATCACCTGCGGGAACGGTCACCCAGGCGTTCATAAACACCTCCGTCGACCCCTTGCCGCAGGCGCTGGTGCTTACCTCCATAGTGATCAGCCTCGGCTCCCTGGCGCTTATGATTTCGATCTGCATCAGAATGTACGAAAAATACGGCACCTTCGACATCACGAAGATTAGGAGATTGAAAGGATGAGCATACCCGTGCCCCTGTTTGTGGCTGTGCCTTTGACGGCGGCTTTCGTAATGCCCATACTCGGGGCCTTCGGCAGAAGGACCAGGACCGCCGCGACCGCCCTGGCCAACGTCGCAACCATCGCTTTGCTGGTGATGGCCATCGCATCCGTGGGGCGGGCCGCCGTCTACCAGGTTGGAACCTGGTCGATTCCGCTCGGCATCAACCTGGTCCTCGACGGGCTCAGCTCGCTTGTCTTGCTTGCCATCAGCATCGTAAGCGCCGCCGTTATGCTCTACAGCGCCAGGTATATGGAACAGTACACCGCAAAGGCGAAATACTTCAGCCTTTTCCTGCTGATGGTCGCGGGTATGAACGGCGTGGCCCTGTCCGGGGACATCTTCAACCTCTTTGTCTTCCTCGAGATCGCCTCCATCGCCTCCTACGCACTGGTCGGTTTCGGCTGCGAGCACGAAGAGCTTGAGGCATCGTTCAAGTACATGGTCCTGGGCAGCATCGGCTCGGCATTCATACTGTTCGCCGTGGCGCTGGTTTACGGCAACACGGGTTCGCTCAATATGGCCTACGTCGCAAAAGCTATTCAATCGTCAGGTATGAACGCCGGGCTGGGCTTTGCACTGGCGCTGTTTGTGGTGGGATTCGGGCTCAAGGCCGCCCTTGTTCCATTTCACGCCTGGCTGCCGGATGCTCACCCCTCCGCCCCGGCGCCCATCTCTGCGATGCTGTCGGGCGTGCTGATAAAGACCCTCGGTATTTATGCCCTGGCCAGGGTCGTCTTTAACGTCTTCGGCATCTCCGAGGCCGTCGGCTGGCTGCTGGTTGTACTGGCGATTTTGAGTATGACCGCAGGTGCCTTCCTCGCCATAGGCCAGGAAGACCTCAAGCGACTGCTGGCCTACTCCAGCATAAGCCAGGTCGGCTACATCGTGCTCGGCCTTGCTCTGGGTGGGCTGATTATCGCCAGGGCAGGCGAAAACCTCCAGCCCCAGCAGTTGACATGGGCGTCGCTGGCCTTTATGGCCGGGCTTTTCCACCTGCTCAATCACGCCGTGTACAAGTCGCTGCTGTTCTTGAACAGCGGCGCGGTCCAGATGGCCACCGGTACCCGACAAATGGCCGAAATGGGCGGCCTGGCACAGCGTATGCCCCTGACACGCGCGACCTGTACCGTCGCCTCTGCTGCAATCGTTGGCGTACCGCCGTTCAGCGGTTTCTGGAGCAAACTGCTGCTGGTGGTCGCCGCCGTAGGGGCACATTTCTACTGGGTAGCAGCCGTGGTCGTTTTCGTGAGCTTGTGCACGCTTATAATGTACCTCAAGGTCCAAAGGCAGGTGTTCCTCGGCGAGTTGCCTCAAAGGCTGGAACACGTAACGGACCACACCGGCACGATGATGGTTGCTATGGTCTTCCTGGCCTGTCTGTGCGTGCTTATGGGGCTTTTGCTGGTGCCGGGGCTCAGGCATACCGTCCTCGAACCGGCGGTAAAGGCACTGACCGACGGTGTGGCTTATTCACAACAAGTGATTCAAAAGGCAAGTGTGTTATGAGAAGAGTAATCTACTTCATAGTGGCGCTTATTATCTGGATTATCGCGGCCTGGCCGTTCGTCGACGGAAAGCTCGATGTCCAGGTTATGCTCGCAGGAGTCGTCGCTTCGTTCATCGTCGCGGTCCTGTTCCACGAAATGCTGCCCAAGGAACACCACGTGTTCGTTTCCCCAGTGCGCATCTTCTGGGCCATCGTGTACGTGCCGGTTTTCTTCTACTATGTGATAAAGGCTAACCTGGATGTCGTGTACCGCGCCCTGCATCCGCGAATGCCCATAAGGCCCGGCATCGTGAAGATAAAAACCGCTCTGAAGACCGATTCGGCGATCACCGCGCTGGCAAATTCGATCACGCTGACGCCCGGCACGCTCACCGTGGACCTCACCGACGACGGCCATCTGTTCGTACACTGGATCAATGTCAAGTCCGACGACGTCGAACAGGCGACCCGGCACATAGCTCGCAGGTTTGAATGGTTCTTGCAGAAGATTTTCGAGTAGCAAGGGGTGACTATGATAACGCTGTTCTATATAGGGCTTTTTATCTGCTGCTTCTTGTGTCTGTATCGTATCGGCCGCGGCCCGACCGCGCCAGACAGAACCGTCGCCATTGATATCCTCGGCATCGTGATCGTGGGATTCTGTGCGATTCTCGCGCTGCACACGAAAAAAGACTTTTACCTCAACATCGCCCTGGCTTGGGCGCTGCTCAGCTTCATAGGAACCATAGCACTGGCAAAATTCCTGGAGGGCCGGAGTTTCGATGACTGATCTAATAGGCTACATACTGATCATAGTCGGCATTTTGTTCGATATCTTTGGCTGCATAGGCCTGGTTCGCTTCCCGGACGTTTACAACCGCCTGCAGGCCTCGACCAAGTGCGTCACCCTCGGCACGATTATGCTGCTGGTCGGTGTGGCGCTTATCAGCGGACTGGGGCCGACCGCCTCCAGGGCGGTTGTCTGTGCGGTCTTTATCCTGATAACGTCGCCCACCGCCGCCCACGCCATCGCAAAAGGCTCGTATGCCTCGAAGGTCAAGCTCTGGGAAAACAGCGTGGTCGACAAGTACGCCGAAGAACTTGAAAAACAAAGCTGACATACGCAGGCCGTCGGCTCAAAGCCGCGGCGATTGAACCAATTGATGTAGGAGTGTGAAATTGCGCTGGCCAAAATTGCGAGAGTTGAAAGAGGCTGTCACCGCGGTCCTTTCGCCGCGGTTTACCACCCGCTTCCCCGCCGAACCATGCACCGTGCCAGAAAAATTCAGGGGTAAGCCCGAGTTCGACACCGATAGCTGCATCGGCTGCGGGGCGTGCGTACAGGTCTGTCCCAGCAGCGGTTGTTTGACAATGGCCGATGACCTCGACGCAAAGCCTCCCGTCAGACGGATTACGCTCAACTATTACACGTGCATCTTCTGCGGCAACTGCCAGGACAACTGCACCACCGGCGACGGTATCAAGCTCTCTCAGCAGTGGGACCTGGCCGGCCTCGATAAGCAGGCAATGACCGAAACGCACGAGTATGAGCTGCAGTTGTGCGAGAAATGCGGTGCCATCGTCGGAACGAAGAAACATCTCGTCTGGCTTTATGAAAAGCTCGGGCCCCTTGCCTATACCAATCCGTCTCTGCTGCTGGCTAGAAGCGGCGAGCTGACGACAAAACCTCAGCCGCCTGCAGCCCCAGCCAAGACCGACGAGGTTGTCACCGCCGACTTTATGCGGATTCTCTGCCCGAAGTGCAAATGCGAACTGAACATTAAGCTGTAAAGCTTTTATGCCTTCCAGCGACCAGCCTCTGGCGGCCCTGGGCAAACTCAGCCCGGCAAACACCGTGATCATCGGTATCGGCAACACGTTGAAGGGCGATGACGCCGCCGGGCCCACCGTCTGCAGCGGCCTCAGGCGGCTCGGCGTCCCTGCCGAGATTATTGACGCGGGCACCGTCCCGGAAAACTATATCCAGAAGATTGTCGATAAACGACCCCAAACAGTCATTATCATCGATGCGACGGATTTCGCGGCGCCGCCTGGTACCATCCGCCTTTTTGAACCGGACCAGCTCGCCACACGCAGCTTTTCCACCCATATGGCAAACCCCGGATTGTTCATCGACTTGATAACAAGACAAACAAGCGCCACAGTGTATTTCGTCGGCATCCAGCCCGCGCAGACGAAATTGAATACCCCCCTCTCAGATGAAATCGCCGCAGCTTGCACCACAACCGTGCGGCTGATTACCGCGGCTTTCGGATCGACGTAAACTGCCGCGCTTACCCGGCCCGCGTTCTGTATCGCAGGCTGTCCACTGTGTTCCGCAACTTCTTCAGTTCCTTTTCGAGCCTGTCGAACCGCTTCTGGCAAACGAATGTGTACACGGCGTCTTCCGACCGGCCGGCTTGCTGGTCTGATTCCGCCTGTGCCTGCGTGACCGTCTGAAAGACGTAATCGTTTATCAGCTTGCCCTGCTCCCGGATGAGCTTGTGAAGCAGTTTTGCAGTATCACGCAGCACCACTACTTCCCGCTCGAGGGCCTTCAACCGCTGGTCGGTAGTCAGTCTCATAGCATCTGGTTTTTCGGGATGGTTAACCAAGTTACCTGTCCTCACGCAAAAAAGAACAACATTGCACGCATTGGTCGCCGGCTTAAACGCCACGATGCGACCCTAATTTATTATACCGCCTCAGGCGGGGGTTTGTTTTGCCGCCATTACTCTGCTGCCCTCCACACGCCCCCCACCCCGGTTTTTCAACGCTAAAGGCCGGCTGTCCGGCGGCACCTAAGGTATTTCCCCCACATAAATCAGGTATTGGCGGTTTGATGGACGTACGTCTTCTTGTGGATTCTCGCCCGTCGTGGCAGGGTACTTGTCGGCGTCCAGGCTCCGCAAAAAGCCGACACGTCGCCCCCAGGCCTTTCAGAAAAAACCAAAGTAATCACCACAATGAACCGAAACTATTTAGGTTCGGATAGGCCGTACATACTAACAACCTGGTTGCGGCGCCCGGCCTGCCCGCGGGCAAACCGTGCTGTGGACCGCACCGACGGCAACGGCTGCCCTGCCGCCGGGCTGGACGTCCCATAATTGGGTAGAAAAAGGAGCTAAAATGACAAGCTTACAGGTGGCGCAGCCGAACAACGCTCTTGACACCGCCGGCCGCGCCGAAGCCCCGGATGCCGGCCGCGACGATTCCTCAATTCTTACCGAGTACATCGACGTGCTCTACGTCACCAACCGGCCCGCCATACCAACCGAAATAAAGCGGCTGCTCCACCGGAAAAGGCTGTCGTTCCGACGGATGACCGTCGACGAGTTCCCCAAAATCCTGCACCAGCTTGCGCTTATCGGAACCGTCATCATCGATTCAAGAGGTATCGGGCTTTGCTACCAGCAGAGACTGGCCCGAATGATCGAATCTCTCGAGATGGCCGGCGTAGGGGCCATCCTGCTCAACCACCGCCCCAAACAGCCCGTCAAAAGCTTCTCGCTGGCCGGTCCGCCGGTGAAAAGCTTTGCCCTCGTCAGCACGATGGAAACCGTCTTGCTCGACGAACTCTGGGCGAGAATCAGCGTCAACCTCGCCTACCGCAAGAAAGACTCCGACCATTCCATCAGGTCCATTGTCACCCCCGCCTGCCCCAACAACCACAACAGGCTGGCCGAAAAGCTCCAAATCACCGGCGACCTCGTCGACAACCTTGCCGAGCAGCTTCAAATGGCGGGCCTGGTCCAGAGGGACTTCCTGCCCGCCAGGTTACCCGACACCGACACCGTCCGATGGGCCGCTGTCTTTGTCCCTGCCGAGTGGGTCTCGGGCGATATGTACGACATCGCCCGCCTCGACGAGCAGCATTTCGGCTTCTACATCATCGACGCCGTCGGACACGCAATGCCCGCGGCCCTGCTGACGATCTTCGCCAAGCAGGCCCTGGTTATGCGCGAAACGCGCGGCGAAAACTACCGCATATTCGAGCCGGCCGATGTGATGAGCAACCTGAATCATCGAATCACGCAGCAGAGACTGTCCGGCTACCAGTTCGCCACCTGCTGTTACTGCCTGCTCAATGCCGAGACCCTCGAATTGAAATGTGCCCGCGCAGGCCACCCTTACCCAATCCTGATAAGGCCCGGACAAAAACCCCAAATCATCGAGGCCCAGGGACCCCTGCTCGGAATCTTCGACAACTCCGAGTATCAGCAACAGACCACGCAACTGCAGAAAGGTGACAAGCTGCTGATATACTCCGACGGCGCCGAGCCTTTCATCGGAAGGTACAACGAAATAGCCGGCTTTACCTTCAACGAGCAGTTCGAAAAACTCAAGGACTTACCCGTCGGCGAGATGATGAACGGCCTCAACCAGCTTATCCGAATAAAGGATGTCCCTCTCGGAGAAATCGACGACATAACCGCTCTGGCCCTGGAAATACTCTAAGCTGCGCCCCTGGCTCCAGCATCCCCGGCGGGCTCACCCGCCCGAACAGGCCGTGCTCGAAGCCTCTTTGTCTTGCCGCCGATCGTCCTAACCGCCGCAGGGGCGAACCATTTCTGCCCCGTAGCGGGATTGGGCCTGCTTTCGGATGTATTCAATGATAGCGGGGAAATGCCTGGCCGGCTCAATAAGCCTCAACCCCGTCGTCTTGCCGGCATACACGATGTCCAGTATCTTCTCACGCTCCCAGCACCACGGCTCAATTTCAAACCTGACCGACAACCCGTACTGCGAAAGAAAATCGAGACCCGGAGCCGGAAGCGGCTGGGCCCGGAGCGACCGGCACCTGCCCTCGACCTCGGCTATACAAGGCTCTACCAGCCCGTCGTCAAACCCGATATCGAAATTCCTCTTTCGAACCTCGACCACGAACGGTAGCTCCCCCTCGAACCATACCCCCCTGACGTTCTCGGCGGCCTGCCGGGCCACGGCGGCCGGCTGAATGCTGAGCCTCGTAAGCTCCATCTCCAGCGCCGTCGTCACCGCTTCGTCGTAATCGTGCTCGCTGTCCGCCAGCGCAAGCGCGCCCACCCGGCTGCCCAGAACGTTCGAGTAGCTGTCCTCCCACGAAAACGCCGACGGGTACTCCGGAAACACGCCCGACGATTTGTAGCCGAACCACGTAACTATCTCGTGCCAGGTAAGCAAAGTGTACGAAAGGTACTGTCCCAGCCTTATGGAAATCGCCTTAATAGTATCCTCTTTTTCAGCATCGGATGAACCTGCCCAGTCGTCCGGATAGTTCAGCGTAACAAAGCAAACCGAGCCGTCCTTGTCGATAAACGAAAACTTGGTTCGCCTATTGCTCAAAGCCTTGTACGTTTTTGCCGCCAGATATGCCGTCCAGTCGGCCGCATCCCGCACGTGGTAAGTGTCGATGTGTCCCGCCTTGCAGGTATAGACGATCCCGTTTTGCTCCGAAAAGTTCCCCCGATAACTGTGCCTGCCCAGTTGCTCAAGCTCCAGAAAGTGTGTCCCCAGGGTCGGGCTGGGTAAAGAGCCTAACCGCCACCGCGGTTCCACGGCAAACTCTTTCCAGCATGGTCCGTTCGTGCACGCAGGTTGGCACCCGGCCCACACAACCAAAAGCCACGCAATGACCAGCCCCGCTGAAATCCTCGCCGTCTTCCCCATAGTTCCCCGCACCAGAATTCCGAAAGGTGCCGTCGCCGTCATCTGCACCGTCACAAACGCGGCCGAACCGTCGTCCCCGCGCCGACAAGTCCAACAATTGTAACAGACCTCCGCCGCCCCGCAAGCCTCTTGCGGATCACACGCCCAACGCCCACCTGCCGCCACAAAACACCGACACCGCGTTACCGATTTTGCCGTCCGAGCCTCTTAAGAGTGAACCACGGCATTTGACAACAATTATCAACGGAGATTTCAAAATGAAAAAGAGACCTTACAAGTTGGTGGTATTGACGGTTCTCGCTGTTTTGTTTCTCCTGCCGGCGATAAGCCGGGCCGGCTGGAGCTTATTCCTTGGCGTCGGCCACCGCATGGGCGTCCACCACGTAAAATCGTACGTGTGGACTCGCACGGGTCGTCCTTGCCATCTCTGCACGACGCCCTTCGGCCACCACCACCGGCACATCTGGAGACGCCACCACCCGGCGGGAGTTGGTTGCGGGCACGGATGCACCGTCGTCGAGGTCCGTCGCAGCCCGGCGGTCATCTTCGAAAGGCTCGGCGGCCA
>CAYSBK010000003.1:0-39375 GCA_964429265.1 uncultured Pirellulales bacterium
GTGCCGGCCCTTTTGGTAAGCTCCAGTTTCTGCGGGTCCGCACGCAGCACGCCATCGTCCGAGGCCTGGATCGGCTTGCCGGGAACGGCGACCTCAACGATTATGGTCACGGTCCTGCGCTCGAAGTTGCGCAGCTTCAGCTTGCCTTCGATCGTAACCAGGTCCAGAAAGTATCCGGGCTGCGGGGAATGAGCCTTCAACTTCCGGTCTATCTCGGACTCGGTCTTTTCGTAGGCGATATTCACCGCGGCGGTCACCGGGATTTCGCAGTCGCCTCCCTTCGGCGTGTATTTCAAGAGGTCCTCGCTCAGCGGACGCTCAGCGCTGACCGCCAGGTAAGGCCCAGTCGTCCACGCCGTGTCGGTGCTGTTGTGCAGCACGAGAAAGTGGTGCATCTGTTCCGGCGGACTCCAGCGGTAAATGTGCGAGTACTTTATTTTTTTCACGAAGAGAGTGACGATGGCCTTTTCGCCGCGGCGAAGGCTCACGTCCTTTTTGGTATAGACCGTGTAGTCCGTGGCAGCGGCCCCGCCCATCTGGGGCAGGTTGCCGAGGACCTTGTCGATTTGGCCGCTTCCTTCGGTAATCGGTTTTTCAACCACTTCCCAGCCCCGACCGAACTGGTCTGAGACGGCCGTATTGGTTGCAATTGCGGCCCTGCTCATAATTTGCCTCTGTACTTGTCGCGGCGCCACGGCTGCACCGATCGTCCTTATGGCCTGGCCCACCGCAATCGGCGCCATATAATCAGTGTGCAGGAAATGCGGCACGCCCACCACGAAGTGAACGTCACAGTGAATCAGGTCCTCGGCCTCGTTGACCAGTGTTCCGCGGAGTGTCAGCTCCGCCGTCGTCTCGTCGAGAATCCTCACCGTGTATTCCGGAATCCAGGTTATTCCTTTTCGAAGATAAGCCATTCCCAGTGCTGTCTGGCGGGCGGCTGGGCCATTGTCGCTGGCGACGTGGACGCGAACGGGAAGGTTGAGCACCTGCATCTTGGAGACCGCATCCAGCGGAACGGCGAAATTGTTGTCCTTCGCTTCGAGCACGACGAACTCGGAGCCGAGTGATACTATCTTGCCCGCAGCGGTCCGGTCGGTGCCTTTGTACGTGTAGGTAAGCTGTACGTTAAGGTTCACCGAACTTTCAAGTCGCTTCCGCTTGTAGGCGTTATCCCCGGGCGCATCTTCGCCGTCGAACTCGACTATCTCGCCGGGGCCCGACCCTACAATGTCAACCAGATGTTTTTCATTCGCCGAGTAGATCGCAAGCGTGCCGAAGGCGGCCGGGGGAACGTACTTCGCCAGGCACCAGCCGTCCCGCAGGTTTACCTCGCCCTGGCGGATGAAGAAGCCCAGCCCGTTCTTGAAAACCGCCACCGATTTGACCTTCGGTTTCCACACATGAGGATTTGCGGATTTTTCGTCCGGCTCGGCCGAAGCCGAACTTGTACATACCACCGACGCCGCGACCGCGGCGCACGCGGCCACCAACGGTAACAGTGTCCTTCTGCCAGCCATAGCGAATCTCCTTTCCACTTATGCGGTATTTGATACACTTTTACCGCCGTTTACTGACAACCGCGGCACCACTTCGAGTTTACGTAGCCGCTGGCGGTATCCGAAGTAAAATGCCTGTAAAATATCGCGTACTTTTTTTTACAAAGTATTTACAATCGTCCGCCTGCGATTTGGCATATAATATGGTGTAGGTGCGCTATGAAATACGAAGCATCCATCCTGCTGGTGGAAGACGAGGAGAAAATCCGCGGGGCTCTGAAGGACTTTCTGGAATTTCACGATTTCAAGGTCTTCCAGGCCCGCGACGGCCTGCAGGCCGAGCGGCTGGTGGCCGAGCGAGACTTTGACCTGATCCTGCTGGACTTGATGCTGCCGAAGATAAGCGGCGAGCAGTTGTGTACTTCGTGGCGTCGGCAGGGGCTGCAGACCCCGATAATTATGCTCACGGCCAAGGGCCAACAAAAAGAGAAAGTCGCCGGATTGGAGTTGGGCGCCGACGATTACATCACCAAGCCGTTCTCGCTCGAGGAGCTTCTGGCCAGGATAAGGGCGGTGCTTCGGCGGACCGACCCCGGCCGGGCGGTCGGGCGGCACTTTCAATTTGCAGACCTGCAGGTCGACCTTTCGAAGCTGACTGTCCGCCGCAACGACAACACCACACAAATCAGCAAGCGCGAAGGCCGAATCATACAGTACTTCGCGGCCAATCCAAATCGCGTCATCAGCCGCGAGGAGCTTTACCGAAATATCTGGAACGATACGCTGACCGACCTCGGGACCCGCACCGTTGATATGCACATTGCCAAGCTGAGAAGCAAGATCGAGCCTGACCCCTCTCACCCTGCGATCATCACGACCGTCCGCGGGGCCGGATACAGGTACAAAGCCTGAACCTGTGGTCAACGCAAGATGAACAGGCGATTGCTTATACTGACGCTGATCATAATAGCTGCACTTTGCAGTCTCACGCTTTTGGGCTATCACGCCATAGCCAGATGGGCCGAGGGCCTGGAATGGAAAAGGCTCGGCGAGTTTGCCGAGGTCGCCGAGCAGATAAGGCAGGACGTCAAGCGCAAGCTCGACGACTTTATCCGCCGCGAGGAACAACGCCCCTATACTCACTACCAGTACTACTACGTCCCGGAAAGCCCGACAAATGCCCAGCAGCAAATGGCCCTGCTTCGCTCGCCGCTGGCCGGTCGGATGGAAAACGACCTGGCCTATGGCTACTTCCAGATCGACCCCGACGGCCGCGTCACCAGCCTCAACGAAGATATCATTCAGTTCGAAGGCCCCAGCACCGTCAACGCAAGGCTCAACGAGATGGCGCTCAGCAACAGCCTTAACGTCCGGCGTAACCTGCTGCCCGTTCTGTCCGGCAGCATCGACAAAGCGCTTCGGACGGCCTCCAGAAAAGCAGGCCCACAACCACCGGGCGGCCGCCCGCCGCAGGAGCCGGCACAACGCCCATCCCGCGAGTATCTCGGCTCGAAAGTGAAGTATTTCCGTCGTCGGCGCGATAACTACCCCATCGCCAGCCTGCAGAACGCAGACCGAGGCGCACAGGTGGTCCGGCAATCTCGTGAGACCGTCGTCACAAACGTTGCGGTATCCGAAGGCGGCCCGGCCTGGGTCGACGCCGAGCAGGTTCAACAAGCACAGACCTGGCCCCCCGGGGCTGGTGAACCGCAGAGCCGTGCAGCAGAAGAAACCCAAACAATCGAGCCTGGCGCTGTTGATCGCCGGCCCCCGCTGCAGCCGGCGCCCGCCCGACAAATCGCCGGCCCAAGCAAACAGGCACAACCGCCCCCTCAGCCAACCGCTCAGGCACTCGACCTGGCTGCAAACATTCAGCAGCAGGAACCCGCCGATACCGTGCTGGTTCGGATGGAGCCGTTCGTCCCCATTGTTGTCCGCAATGACCGGGCGACCGATTCCATCTTCGGCGGACAGGTCTTTCTGCTGCGCCACGTACAAATCGAAAACAGACACATCAGGCAGGGCTTTCTGCTGAACGAAAAGAGGCTCATCCAGGAGGTGCGCGACTCCGCAGCCAGATTTATGCGCGAGGGAATGCGGTTTGCGCTGCCTCAGTTGCGACAGCCCGCCGCGGAGCACAGCGAGCCTGCCTATACGGCCGTGCTGGATTTCGGTTTCGGCGAGCTGGTGCTGAACCTCGATGAAAGCGACCCCGCGGCGCTGAGCAGGCAGATAGACCAACTGCGAAACTGGTACTTCAGTATCGTTACGGTTGTGTGCATAGCGACCGGCCTTGGCCTGGTGAGTCTGTGGCGGTATGCACGAGCACAGGCCAGGCTCGCAGAGAAGAAAGATGACTTCATCTCCGCCGTATCGCACGAACTGCGAACCCCGCTGACCTCCATACGAATGTACTCGGAAATGCTCGAAAAGGGCTGGGTCAAATCCGAACAAAAGCTGCTCGAATACTACAGGAGTATGCGACAGGAAACGGAAAGGCTCAGCCGGCTGATTGAAAATGTCCTCGATTTCTCGCGCATCCAGAAGGGCCGCAAGAAATACAACTTCACCGTCGGCGATTTGAACCGGGCCGTGCTGGAGGTCGTGGAGATGATGCGGCCCTACGCCGGCCAGCACAACTTCGTGATCGAGACCCAACTGGAACCGATAACGCCCACCGCGTTCGACCGTGACTGCGTCAAGCAAATCGTGGTCAACCTGCTCGACAACGCCGTCAAGTACGCCCGCAACGCCCGCGACCGAACCATCACTGTGCGAACCAGCAGCGACGACGGTTTCGCCATTATCGAGGTCGAGGACCACGGACCGGGCGTCCCCCGGCGCCAGCGCAAGAAAATCTTCGAGCAGTTCTACCGCACCGAGGCCGAAGCCACAAGGGAAACCGCCGGCACAGGGCTGGGCCTGGCACTGGTCAAGAAATTTGTCGAGGCACACAACGGCTTCGTCGAAATCCTCACCGCAGAACCCGCCGGCGCAATCTTCCGCGTGGCCCTGCCGGTCCGCGCATGATCGTTCGCCCTGCACAATCCGGCGCCCATATACCTGCTTTTTTTACACGGAATTTACAAAACGTTCCGCCCCGCCCACCCTATAATTCATATAGCGACAGGCAATTACGGTGGCAATGTTAGGAGATAACAAAATGGCCAAGCACAAGAAAACAGCCCTCGCCATTTGGTTGGTTTGCCTTGTCCTTGCAGCCTGTGGCCGCGCCCAGGTCCATCACGTCGAGGTCGGCGAACTGACCGACAACGTCATTATGCCGCAAACGGGATGCGGCTTGTTCCGCTGCGACCGCCGCAGGACTATCGAGGTAACGAAAGTCGCCGCCCTGGCCGACATACTTGAAACCACCGCCGTAACCACGATAGAAATCCACCTGCGCAACACCACCGGCCGCCGCCAGGAAGCCGAGCTTGACTTCGCCGTTCCGGCCGGAGCCGTAGTGAAAGGCTTCGCCTACGACGGGCCCGGCGGCGAGATTACCGCCCGCGTCCTGCCGAAAGACGAGGCCCGAAAAATCTACCGCCGGCTGGTAGCCAAAATCCGCGACCCGGCGCTGGTTGAGTTCATCGGCTACAACCTCATCCGCTCCAGCGTCTTTCCGATTGAGGCCCGCAGTCAAACCAAAGTCCGCCTGACATACGAGCACCTGCTGGCCGTCGACCGCAACCGCGTCGATTACGTCCTGCCCCGCAGCGAGTCCATCCAGTACAACCTGCCGTGGGAGATAGAGGTCAGAATCCGCAGCAAACGCCCCATATCCACCATCTATTCGCCGACCCACGAGCTGGAGGCAACCAGGTCCATCGACCCGAAGTCGATGAAATCAGCCGACGGCCCCGTAGTCGTCACCGCCAAGACCAAAGGCGCCACCACCGAACCCGGGCCGTTTCGCCTGTCATACCTGCTCCAGCAAGGCGAAGTGACCGCCTCGATGTTCGCCTACCCCGATGCGAAAATCGGCGGCGGATACTTCCTGTTACTGGCCGGGCTGCCGGCAAAGCTGCCCGAAGACGCCGCCCAAAACGCGATAAGACGCGAGCTGACCCTGGTAATCGACCGCTCCGGCAGTATGAGAAACGAAAAAATCCGCCAGGCGAAAGAAGCCGCCCTGCAGGTCATCGCCGGCCTGAAAGAAGGCGAAAAGTTCAACGTCTGCATCTACAACGACACCGTGCAGTGGTTCTCGCCGAACCCCGTTGCCAAAACCGACCAGACCGAGGAATCCGCCCGCAAGTACATCGAAGGCATCACCGCATCGGGCGGAACCAACCTCTACCAGGCCCTGAAACAGGCCCTGCAGCAGCAGCCGACCGATGAGTTCCTGCCGGTGATCCTGTTTCTCACCGACGGGCTGCCGACCGTCGGCAATACCTCCGAAATCGCCATTCGCCAACTCGCCACCAGGGCGAATCCGCACAACCGGAGGGTCTTTACCTTCGGCGTCGGCCTGAATGTCAACGCGCCGCTTCTGGAAAAAATCGCCCAGAGCAGCCGCGCACGCGCCGAGTTCGTCCTTCCCAAGGAAAACGTGGAGGCCAAGGTGGGCCGGGTCTTCGAGAGCCTCTCGGGCCCGGTCTTGGCCGACCTGGAACTAAAGGTCGTCGATGAAAAGGGTCGGCCTGCCCACGGAAGAACGCGCGACATCCTGCCCGACAAGCTGCCCGATATGTTTGAAGGTGACCAGCTCGTTTTACTCGGCCAGTACGTCGACAACACGCCGGTCAATTTCGAGATAACCGGCAACTACCTCGGACGAAAAAGGACCTTCCGCTTCACGTTCGATTTCGACAACGCAACTGTTCGCAACGGCTTCGTACCGCGGCTATGGGCAAGCAGAAAAATAGCCGTCCTTATCGACGAAATCCGACAGATGGGCGCCGACCCCGGCGCCAGCTGCAACGACCCGAAAGCGAAGGAACTGGTCGACGAGATAGTCCGACTTTCCACCCAGTTCGGTATCCTCACAGAGTACACCGCATTTCTCGCAGAGGAATCAACCACGCTCGACAGGGCCGAGACCCTGCGCAAATCCGCCGGCCGAAACCTCACCGACAGGGCGATGCGCACCCGCTCCGGCCCCGCCGGGGTAAACCAGAGCCTTAACTTCGCCCGCCAGAATGAGCCAACGCTGAATATCACCAATAGCTTCGTCTCTGCCGAGATGCGTCGCGTCTCGATAGCCAACGTCCAGCAAATCAACGACCTGGCATACTACCGCCGCGGCACGCGATGGATTGACAGCCGCCTGGCAAAGGAGGAAAGCCGAATCAAGCCCGCCAGGATAATCGAGTTCGGCTCGGACGAGTTCCTCGAGCTTGCCGACAAACTGGCACGGGAAAACCGCCAGGCCGGCCTTGCGCTTAGCGGCGACATACTGTTGATGGTTGACGGTGAGCCGGTGCTTGTAAGGAATCGCAACTGAGCCAAAAATACCGGAATCGCTGCGGGTTCGGTGCCGCCCTGTCAACCGAACAGCTCGGCGAACTTGCTTTCTATGTCGGGGCTTTCGCAAAGCACCTGCCCCACCAGCACCGCCCTGACGCCTGCCGATATCAACTGCTGAACGTCCTGGCGCGTTCTTATGCCGCTTTCGCAGACAAGCCTGGTGCCGGGGTTGGTCGGGGTTAGAACTTTTTGATGAAGGGTTTGGGCTTTTTCTTTTTCGGTTTGCCGCCGGTCTTGGCGGTGGTGGGGACCAGGCCCTGTTGGTCGGCCTGTTCTTTTTCGCGGATGTGCTTTCGAATGACGTACTGCTCGATGACGCCTGCGAAGGTGCTTGCCATAATGTAGAGGTTCACGCCGGAGGGAGCCTTGTAAAGCATAAGGGGAAAAAGCAGGGGGAACATAATCATCATCATTTTCTGCTGCTGGGCCATCTGGGGGTTGGTTTGCGCCGAAGGCTGGGTCGGCATAAGCCTCTGCTGGAGGTAGAACGCCACGCCCATCAGGATGGGCAACAGGTTGAACGAGTCAAGCGTGCCGAAAAGCGGCAGCTTCACCGCCGAGAAACTGAACAGCGCATCGGGTGCCGACAAATCGGTTATCCAGAACGGCAGGAATGCTGCGCCGCGCAGGTCGATACTGGTATAGACCGCGCTCCACAGGGCGATCCAGATGGGCATCTGGAGCATCATAGGCAGCATACCCATTATGGGAGTGGCGCCGTGTTGGCGATACAATGCCATCACCTGCCGGTTCATCTCAATCTTGTCGTTGGCGTACTTCTTTCTGATTTGCTCGATCTTCGGGGCGAGCTTGCTCATCTTGCTCATCGAGACCTGGCTCTTCTTGGTGATGGGGTGAATCACCAGCCGAAACACGAATACCAGGATGATAATAACCACCCCGTAATTGCCTATGAACCCGTGCATCCATTTCATCAGTGCCAGTATGCCGAAGGCCAGCGGGCGGATTATGCCGGCCGGGCAGCAGCAGCTCATAAAGTCGATGGTCTCGGCGAATCCGAGCTTTCGATAGAGGGGGTTCTTGTCGAACAAGTCCTTGTCCTTTGGTCCGACGTAAAGCTGAAAAGCGAAGTTCCTGGTGCTTTGCGGCAGGCCTGCCGGAGGTAGCTGGACCACGGCCGTGCGCAACTCAAACCCGACGGATTCGTCGCCGCTGTCGGCAGGGTCGTCCCGGTCGGGGTTGTAGAAAAGCCCGACCGCTTCCTTCGCCCACGGGCAGTATTGTGCGTTGCCGTCGGGGACGGGCCTGAGTATCGCAGCGAAATACTTGTTCGTCACGGCGGTCCACAAAAGCGGAGCGAGCTTGTGCCTGCGAGGCAGGCTGTTGCGGATGGTCAGTTGCCGCCTGGCTCGCTGTATCCGGTCCGCATTGCCGGTTGCAAGGGCTTCAAGGTATTGCTTTGTGGCTTTTTTCAGGCCCGGCTTTCTGCTGAAGAAAGAACCTTGAATCTGCTTTCTGGCTGATACCACCTGTTGCTTTTCCGTAATGAAGGCGCCGACGACTTTTCGCATATCGCCGCGGTAGCTTTCGCGGCCGATGCCCGTCGGGCCGACGACGTCGAACCAGATTTTCTGCACTTCGGGCGAGAGATTTTCAACCGTGATAACACAGTCCAGCAGGAAGCTGCCCGGCCGAACGGCGTAACGCTTGGTCAGCCTCAGCACCGGCAGACCATCCTCGGTCTCGACGCGTGCCTCGAATTGCGCGGTCTGGACACCGTGGGCATCGCGCTCGACCTGGCCGGGCCAGTTCCAGCTCAACCTGCGAAGGTCGAGCTGTTGTTGCTGGCCGACGAGCACCAGTGGTCCGTTGGCAAGCGACAGTATATCGCCGCCCACCGGGGCCAAAATGGTCAGAGGCCGGGGATTCTTGGGGTCGCGATTGTCGAAGCCCTTGCCGCGGCCGTTGCTGAACGTCGTTCGTTCGATGGCCGCCCCCCGGCTGTTAAGGACCACCTGAAACTTGAACCCGGCTGTTGGGTCCTGGGTGTTGGGGTCGGCTGCGCCGAGGACCACCCTGCGTGCCGGGCCGCCACGCGCCGTCAACCGCACGGGCTGGGACTGCCGTGGCAGCGAAGGTGGTGTCTCTGCAGTTTGGCTTGCATTCGTTGTCGTGGTCTTTTGCAGCAGGGGGCAGGGGCCGGGGGCGCACAGGCCGTCGACAAGCGCCGACTGAACAATCAGCCACCCGCAAAGTGCAATAAAGCACGCCGCAAATACAACCAGCACGATTCTCATAAAGCCTTGCCTGTTAATCTGACGTTCGTCTCAGCGGCCTTCCCGCAGTCGCTCGGCCTGGAAGTCGTCAAGCTGTGGGGTGGCCTTTATCTTCCTGATGGTGGTTTCAATGTCGTACTCAAGACGGACAAAGTGCACCTGTTGGTCGCTGACGTAGACGTAACTGGCGCGACTGTCTCTGTCGCGCGGCTGGCCGACCGAGCCTATGTTTATGATCGCCTTTTCGTCGGGAACGATTGGATAGACGTCGCCCAGTTCGCCGGGCAGGTAGAAATCAGGTTCGCCGAGGAAAACACCCGGCAGGTGGGTATGGCCGACGAAGCAGATATGTTCGATTCGCTCGAACAGCGTCCTGACCTTCAGGGGATTGGTGTATACGTCGTCGGGGAAGATGTACTCGTTGATTGGCCGGCGTGGCGAGGCGTGAATGAAGTCTATGACGGTCTGGCCGCCGTCGGTGGCCAGGCGCAGCCTGTGTCGCATCGGCAGCTCGCCCAGAAACCGCCACCACTTGTTGCGTTTGTCCTCGGCCTGCTCGGTCTCGAGGACCTCGCGCGTCCAGAAGCTCGCCTGCTCGGCACCGTAGTTGAAATTGGTCGGCTCGTAAAAGACCGCGTAGTCGTGGTTGCCAAGAACGCACAACTCGGTCTTCTGCGTTATCAGCTCGAGACACGGCTTCGGGTCGGGGCCGTAGCCCACGACATCACCGAGGCAGTAAATCTTCTTGATTCCTCGCCTTTCGATGTCGGCCAGAACCGTGGTCAGGGCCTCGAGATTAGAATGTATATCACTTATGACTGCGAACATACGCCCAAAGCTTAGCCGATAAAGGCCGAAAGTAAAGCCAAAACCGTCAGGCCGTTCTAAAAATGGCCCGGGCGCCCGGCTGTATCGCGCCGGGGCGGGCGGACGACCGCAGCGGGTGGTGATTTTCGCTTTTTGGCCTTTACCGACGAGCCTGGTGGTGATAGCCTATGTCAGCGTGTTTTTGAACCGAGGTGCAGTTTAATGGCTGAGA
The DNA here is from genome assembly GCA_964429265.1 of uncultured Pirellulales bacterium. Classification (GTDB taxonomy): domain Bacteria; phylum Planctomycetota; class Phycisphaerae; order Sedimentisphaerales; family Anaerobacaceae; genus CAYSBK01. Next base: position 10,248 of record CAYSBK010000003.1, read on the forward strand.
ATCTTCTCGAAACGTTCGGGTTGGTGAAGAGGTATTCACGCCGGGTAGTGGTCAACGAGGTCTCGGTGGCGATCGGCCACAGCAGTATCGTGGGGCTGCTTGGCCGAAACGGCGCTGGCAAGACCACTACTTTCCGAATGATTATGGGGATGGTTATTCCGGATGCCGGGGCGGTCGTCTTTCGCGGCAGCGATATTACGACGCTGCCGATGTACCGGCGGGCCAGACTCGGCATCGGGTACCTGTCGCAGGAACCGAGCATCTTTCAGAGGCTCACCGTCGCCGAGAACCTCTATGCCATCCTGGAGACGATGTCGATAACGAGGGCTGAGCGAAATCGCAGGGCCCGCGAGCTTATCGAGCATTTCGGACTGTCGGAGGTGGCCGACAGCCAGGGCCGGTTTCTCTCGGGCGGCGAGAGACGAAAGCTCGAAATAGCCCGTGCGATGGTGACCGAGCCTTCGTTGATATTGCTTGACGAACCTTTCAGCGGCGTCGACCCAATCGCCGTGCAGGACCTGCAGCGCGAGATTCGCCGGCTCGTTGCATCGGGCGTGAGCATCCTCATAACCGACCACAACGTCGAGCGAACCCTTGAGGTGGTGGACAGGGCGTACATCCTCGACCAGGGCAGGGTAATCGGCGCAGGTACGCCCGCTGAAATCGTCCGGGACGAAACCGTCAGGAAGCATTACCTCGGCGATGTCTTTGCAGGCGACGAGTTCGACACGCGGCGCAGTGTAAGTACGGCAGAGTAGCCCCCCGGGGTGTTGGGAAAGGGAGCCTTGTTATGCTGGACGCTGAAAACCTCGATATAACGCATTATCCCAACCAGGTACTGGCCAAAACAGCCAGGCCGATCGAGAAGATCGACGACAGCATACGCAGGCTCGTCGACAGGATGACCGAGGTTATGCTCAAGCATAAGGGCATCGGCCTGGCTGGACCTCAAATCGGCGTCGATCTGAGGATATTCATCATATCGCTCGACGGCACGAAAGAGTCGGTGAGGGTCTACATAAACCCAATAGTAAAACCCACCACCGACCAGAGCGAGCTGATGGATGAAGGCTGTTTGTCGGTACCGGGCGTCCGTGCGAAGATTCGAAGGTTCAGCAGGTGCACGGTCACGGCGACGGACCTGTCAGGCAGGCAATTCACCGAAGAAGCCGAGGGTCTTTACGCCCGGGCATTACAGCACGAGTATGACCACCTCGAAGGTTTGACCATAGTCAACCGGATGAGCCAGACCGCCAGGATCGCCCATCGCAAACAGCTACGCAGGCTTCGGCAGCAGCAGGAATAAGCAGCCCAGCCTTGTGGGCGTCAGGTTACGAGGGCCTTTCGATGAAAACGGTTTTTATGGGCAGCGACCGGTTCGGCATAGATTCACTCGATGCCTTGTCCTCTTCGCGGCACAGCCTGGAGCTTGTTGTTACCCAGCCTGGCCGGCCTGCCGGCAGGCACAGAAAGCCCCGCCCGACGCCGGTGGCGGTGTGGGCAATGAAAAAGGGTGTACGGCTGGTGGAAGCACACGACGTGAACGACCCCACCGTTGTTGCCGAAATCGCCCGGACCGCCCCGGAGGTGATCGTGGTAGCCGCCTTCGGGCAAAAAATCGGAACCGAAATAATCAATCTGCCGCGGCGGGGGATAATAAACGTTCATGCATCGCTGCTGCCGAAGTACCGTGGGGCCGCGCCCATCAACTGGGCCATAATAAACGGGGAAACAAGAACGGGCATCAGCATCATCACGGTCGCCGAGAAGATGGATGCCGGCGACATCATCGCGCAGGCTGAAGTGGATATCGCCCCTGATGATACCGCCGAGACGCTGGGTGCAAAGCTTGCTCGTCTGGCGGGGCCTTTGCTGCTGGAAACGCTCGACAAAATTGCCGACGGCACGGCCACCTACACGAAGCAGGACCACACCAAGGCCACGCTTGCACCCAGGCTCAAGAAATCGGACGGCTTTCTGGATTTCAGCGCCCCTGCGAACCATCTGGAGCGAAGAATACGTGGGCTTTGGCCCTGGCCGGCGGCGGCCGCCCTGTACCTCCGCGGCGAATCGCGTCGGCCTGAACGTGTAACAATCGCTTCTGCGGAGGTGGTGCCCTGCGAGAACCCGGCCGCCCTGGCCGTGGGTACACTCGACGAGCACCTGAATGTAATCTGCGGCAAGGACTCACTGAAGATTAGAAAAATCAAACCGGCCGGCAGAAACCTTATGGACTTCACGGCGTTCGTCAGGGGCAGGGCAACCAAGCCGGGTGACGCCTTTACTTCCATAAGCGATGCGACCGACTGACGCCGGAAATGCCCGCTTTTAAAGTATTATTCCGCATCAGCCGATTTATGAATGGGTGGATATTGCGCCCGGACCTCAATCCACAACCTTTCCACAAATCCCACTTAGGATGTGCATAAGCTGTTCACAATAATTTTTTTTCGGGCGCAAGTTCAACGCAGGCCTTGAGATTGGCACGGTGGAAAAAAAACCTCACAAAACGGTGTTGCTTTGCATTTCGCCTGCCAAATAATTACCGCAGAACTTACACGACACAACGAAGGCTCACTATAAGTTAAAGGGGAGACTGTGATGCAGGGCACTATCACGGACGAAGCGACCGCCTCACAACAGGCCCAACAGGTCAGGGAAGCTCTCGAGGACATAATTGGAACCCAAAAATTTCAAATCTGGTTCAAGAACTCCGCCAGGTTCACCCTCAGCGCAGACCAGCTGGAGGTTGGCGTGCCCAATCGCTTCGTCGCAAGCTGGCTGGAGAACCACTTCCTTGGGCAAATCGACCTGGCGGTGAAAAAAGCGACCGGTTCCGCCCGGCATATCTCCTTTGTCATCGAACCGGAGCTTGCTGCAGGCGGCGCCAAGGTAGCTTCCGGCGGACCGGCCCGGGCCCAGGGCGGCAATAACAATGGTCTACCTCGGTCTGGTGGTTTGCGGCGAACATCACGTAAGAAGCTCAGGCTGACCCTGGATACTTTCGTTGTAGGGCCATCCAATCAACTCGCATACAACGCCGCCAAAGCGGTTGTGGATGAGCCACAAAGTCCGTTCAATCCGCTTTTCATTCATGGAGGATACGGTGTCGGCAAGACACACCTGCTGCAAGGGATATGCAACCAGGTGCGTCGAAGCCGGCCCGAAACAAACTGGTCGTACCTTTCAGCGGAGGACTTTGTGAATCAGTTCGTGCTGGCCTTGAAGACGAAAAAGCTGGAGGCTTTTCGACGCCGATTGAGGCAAACGGACTTGCTGGCGATCGACGACATACACTTCTTGGCCAGCAAGCCATCAACGCAGGAAGAATTCCTGCATACGTTTAACAGTATAAGCATGGCCGGCAAACAGGTTGTACTGGCTTCCGATGCACACCCGAAAATGATAGGCCAGCTATCGGAGAAGCTGGTCAACCGTTTCGTATCCGGAATGGTGGTGAAGATTGAAAGTCCGGATTTCCAGACGCGATGCCGTATCTGCAGACAGTACGCGGCGTCGATGAAGCAGGAACTTGCAGAAAACGTCATCCGTTACATCGCCGAAAACCTCCGCTCGAACGTCCGCGAGCTGCAGGGCGCACTGGTGAAGCTGGTGGCCCTGGCGTCGCTGAAGAACCAGAAGCCCACTCTGGCAATGGCAAGAGAGGTGCTGGCCGAGCATCTCGAAAGGTGCGACCCCATAGTGCGCCTCACGGACATCGAATCAGCCGTCGCGGCATACTTCGGAACCACCTGTGCCAGCATTCACTCGGCAAGAAGGGACAGAACCGTCGCTCTGGCACGCCACTTCAGTATGTACCTGGCACGCAAGCATACCAGGATGTCATCGTCCGAAATCGGAAGGGTTATGGGCAACAAGAACCACGCGACGGTTCTGCTTGCGTGCAAAAAGGTCGAGCAACTGCTAAAGCAAAACGCCGAGCTTCACTGGCACGGCCCGACCGGCAACAGGGTTGCGAAGGCAAGAACCATCCTGACGGGCCTCGAAGAGGAAATCTGCCGCTGAAAAACCAGCCTGACCGGCGTTGTGCTGCCGGGGGCCCCGGCAAGGCGCAGGCAGCGGCAAATTTCGCTTGACAAACCTCCAGGTGTAGCGTATCAATGTGGTTTTGGGCTTTTGAGATGCCATTGTTGTTTGCGGTACGCCGTGTTGGAGAATCCGCCTATGTTGCCGGTGAAAAAGACAAGTAAAAGCAGAACACGAACGCGACGGAGCCATCATCGGCTCACGCCTGTAAACTACACGATCTGCAAGCGGTGTGACAGTGCCAAGCTGCCGCATGCAGCCTGTAGTAACTGCGGTTACGTCAACCCGAAGATCACGCTGAAGCTGGCCAAGGAGGAAGGCGACTGAGATATGCGTATCGCCATCGATGCAATGGGAGGCGACAACGCGCCGGACGAAATCATCGCCGGTGCCGTCGAATGTCTCGAATCGTTGGCCCCTGAGGACCGGTTGATACTCGTCGGGCCCGCCGATGTCATCCAGACGCAGTTGGCCGAGTTGGGTTGCGACAGCAGCGCCATAAGTGTTGTTGATGCGCCCGAGGTCATTGCGATGGACGAGCCGCCCATAGAGAGCCTGCGTAAGAAGGTCAAGAGTTCGATCGCGGTTCTTGCGAAACTGGCCAAGCGGCAGCAGGCCGACGCGGTGATATCGGCCGGAAACACCGGTGCCTGCGTGGCCGCGTTCCAGATGAGAATGAGAAACCTGCCGGGAGTGAATCGGCCCGGTATCGCGGTGGTTTTTCCAACGTTCGAAGGGCCCGTCGTCATCTGCGACGTCGGCGCCAATATCGCCTGCAAGCCTATCAACCTTTATCAGTACGGGTTGATGGCCGGCGTGTATGCCAGGGACCTGCTGGGTATCGACTCGCCGCGAGTGGGTCTTATGAGCATCGGACAGGAAGACGCCAAGGGAAATGAAATCGTAAAAAAGGCCCGCGAGCTTATAAAATCCGATTCTCGGCTCAATTTTGTCGGCAATATCGAGGGCAGGGACATATTCAGGGGCGTTTGCGACGTTGCGGTTTGCGACGGTTTCGTCGGAAACGTGGTGCTCAAGCTCACCGAGGGCCTGGTGGACGGCCTGTTCAAGGCCATAAAGCACGAGTTGATGATGGAAAAGCTCAGGCTGGCTATGAAGTTCAAGCCGGTTATGACACGCATTTATCGTAAGTATGATTACAACGAGTACGGCGGGGCGCCGCTGCTCGGCGTCAACGGAACCGCCGTGATATGTCACGGAACCAGCCGAAGCAGGACCATAAGAAACGCGATCCTGGCGTCAAAGAAGTTCCATACAAGAAAAATAAATGACACAATAGTCGAATATCTGGCGGCAGCGTGCCCTGTCGGTAAATCCACGGACGGCACCGGCAATGTCGCATTCAGGGACAACTGATGCAAAGAGCAACCGAGCAGCACCGCAGCCGATATCGCGCGGTTATTACGGGGCACGGTTCGTACGTGCCGCCCAAAGTCCTCACGAACCACGACCTGGAAAGGATGGTCGATACCTCCGACCAGTGGATAACTACGCGCACCGGCATCAAGAGACGCCACATCTGCGGCGACAACGAAAGCACCGCACAGCTCGCCACAGAAGCTGCCAAGCGTGCCCTGGCCGAAGCCTCCCTCGACCCGGCACAACTGGACCTGATAATCGTCGCCACCATCACGCCGGAGATGGTCTTTCCGTCAACAGCATCTTTTGTCCAGACCGAGCTGGGTGCCGCCGATGCCGCAGTTTTTGACCTGGCCGCGGCCTGCAGCGGTTTTATCTACGGCGTCTCCATCGTTCAGCAATTCCTCGAGAGCGGCCGCTACCGCAACGCACTGGTTGTCGGTGCCGAGACCCTCACGAAGATCACCAACTGGAAAGACCGCAGCAGTTGCATCCTTTTCGGAGACGGCGCCGGCGCGGTCGTCCTGGAGGCCGCCGAGGATGGACAAAGGGGTGTGCTATACAGCACACTCGGGGCCGACGGCACCCAGTGGAAGGCGCTGAATTGCAAGGCATACGGCTCGCGACATCCCGTCGGAAAGCCGTTGCCCGACCCCGATATGGTCTTTATGGAAATACACGGCCGGGTGGTCTACCAGCAGGCGGTCAGAAAAATTGTGGAGTCGGTTGCCGCTGCACTGGAACATTGCAACCTGACACTGGAAGACGTAGCTATGGTCATATCTCACCAGATGAACCATCGCATAATCGAGTCCGCCGCGAAGAGACTTGAGCTGCCCGAGGAAAAGGTTTTCGTTAATATCGACGAGTACGGCAACACATCCGCCGCCTCTGTTCCCATCGCATTCGACGAGTGTGTTCGACAGGGCCGGATAAAACGCGGCGACATCGTGGTCTTCGTTGCGTTCGGTGCCGGGCTTACGTGGGGCGCAAACGTTATCAAGTTCTGAGCCTTGCGGGCAAGCGGACGGGGTAAGGAATGAGCAGTCAGCCTGATGGTTGTGTGTGGTTGTTCCCGGGGCAGGGGGCCCAGACGGTCGGTATGGGTAAAGACATTGCCGAGGCCTTTCCTGCCGCTGCAGCGATTTTTGCAAAGGCCGACACCATTCTGGGGTTTGATTTGAGCAGGCTTTGCTTTGAAGGCCCCGCAGAGCGGCTTAATACGACCGAGATTTCACAACCAGCGATATTTACGGTCTCGGCGGCCATTCTGGAAGTGCTTAGCGGTTCACCGTCCTTTGCCGAGCTGGTGCCGGATGTTACAGCGGGACTGAGCCTGGGGGAATATACCGCGCTGTACGCCGCCGGGGTGATAGACTTCAAGCAGGCCTTGTTGCTGGTGGCCGAACGCGGCAGGGCGATGCAGCAGGCCGCTGAACAAAATCCCGGCGCTATGGTTAGCATCATCGGGCTTGACGACGACAAAATCAGACAGCTCTGTGAACAGGCCCGGGGTTCCGAATTGCTTGAGCCGGTCAATTTCAACTGTCCCGGCCAGGTCGTGGTCAGCGGCAGCATATCCGCGTGCCGCCGGGCGGAAGAACTTGCCGAGCAGCTCGGAGCGATAAAGGCGGTGAGGCTGGAAGTAGCAGGTGCCTTTCATACCCGGATGATGGCCTCCGCCGCAGAAGCGCTGCGCAAGGCGCTGCGCCGCTGCCGGTTCAATGAGCCGGGCGGCGTGAAGGTCATCGCCAACGTCAACGCCGATTACTACCGCAGTGCCGAACAGGTCAGGGAATCTCTTGCCCTGCAGTTGACAAGTCCGATTTTCTGGCGGCGGAGTATGGAAAGGCTCATAGCCGAGGGCTTCAGACGTTTTTACGAGATAGGCCCGGGGCGGGTGCTGACCGGCCTGATGAAAAGAATTGACCGCAAAACCCCGGTCGTAAACATCAGCACCGCCGAGGCGCTGCAGCGGCTTATCGCCTCTGGAAAAAGCTGATTTGTGCCTGCGACGGCAGGGCGGTTCTTTCGGGGCGGCCTTAACGGGCGCCGGCTTGACTTTCCGCCGATGTCATCATCTCCAGGGCGATTTCCGCAACCTTTTCCGATGCCCCTGTCGTATGCAGCGGCCCGACCAACTCGATCAGTTCGGCACTCATTCGTGCCAGACGCCGGCTGTCATTGAGCAGCTCTTCTATTACGGCGGTCACCTCTCGAATGGATTTGAAATAGGGCATAAACTCCGGCACCAGTTCTCTGCCCGCCAGGACGTTTACCAGCGAAAGGTATCGGCCGCGGACTATCCATCGCCCCACCAGGTGCCACAGGATTTTGCTGCACTGGTACATCACCACCATCGGGCAGCCCGCCGAGGCAACCTGCAGGGTCGCACTGCCGCTGGCCACGATGGCAAAGTCGGCCCGCCTGGCGGCTTCGAACACGTCCCCCACGATGTAGTCGCATTCGAAACCCGGTAGCTGGTTTGCGGCCAGCAGTTCCCGGCGGCGCTGGTCCACTGCCACGGCCACAAAGGATGCGGCCCGGTATCTGCGCTGCAAGTCCAGGGCTATCTGCTGCATAGGCCGCCACAGGGTCTTGATCTCGGCCTGGCGCGAACCCGGCAGCAACGCCAGGCACGACCGGTCCGCATCAAAGTCGGCGTAATCTCTTTTGAATCCGGTCGGCTCGCCAGGCAGCCCATCCAGCATCGGGTGGCCCACGAACACGCTGTTCTCAAGGCCTCGCCGGCGGAACCAGTCCGGCTCAAACGGCAGGATGCAACACAGCCTGTCGCAGTATTTGCGCAGTTTGCCGATTCGCCACCCGCCCCAGGCCCATAGCTGCGGCGCGACGTAGAAAAGGGTCCTGATACCCGCCTTTTTCGCCGCCGCGGCCACGTGCATATTGAACGCTGGTGAATCGCAGACAATCACCAAATCCACGTGGTTGGCTTCGAAGTAACGGCGAACCCGCCGCAAAAGCCGATAGAAGTACGCCACCCGCCCAAAGGCATTGTATATCATAGCCGCCGACCGGGCCGTCTCAGCCAGAAGCTCGCAGCCGACGGCTGCCATTTCCGCACCGCCGACGCCGACGAAGCCGACCTCGTCGGTCCTTTCGCTGATTGCGCGTATCAGCGCTGCGCAGTGCAAATCCGCGCTTGGCTCGGCTGCGCTGATGAAGATGTGGTGCTTTTTCGATCCCGGCATTCTGGCGTTCTTCAAATCATCCTGCACGAAGCCGACATACTACCCGAACCCGCCGGTGCTGACAAGTCCGGGTGCTCGCCGACCACCCGGTGAATCCGAGCTTGCAAGGCGAAGCTTCGTGGCTATAATTGCCGACGGTTGTTGTCTCGCGGACCTGCCGGGCCGATGCCGCGGGCTGCGGGTGCAGTCTCAAGGATTTATTAGGCAAGGAGACGGATTATGTTTGCAAATTGCGACTTGCTGGCACAGGTCGAGGGCGAACTTGCCAAGCTCGACTGGGCGATTCTTCTCGGATACTTCGCGGTGCTGATAGGATTGGGGGTCTATACCTCGCGCAAGATAGTCTCTTCGGAGGAGTTCATGATCGCCGGCCGCCGAATCCCCGGCTGGGCCGCGGGTCTGTCGGTTATGTGCGCCTATACCAGCAGTCTCTCCTATATCGCCACGCCCGGCAAGTCCTTTGGAAGCAACTGGAATCCCGTTCTGTTCGCCTACGCGATGATACCGGTGGCCCTGTTTGTTACTTCCTTCATCATCGGCTACTATCGCAAGATAGGAATTATCTCGGTTTACGAGTTTCTCGAGACCCGCCTGGGCCGCTGGGGACGCGTCTACGCCGCTCTGTCTTTTATGCTGTATATGATAGGCCGGATAGCCGCCATCCTGTTTCTTACCGCCGTTCTTTTCAACTACTTCGCACACGCCTTCGACAACACTAATTACAACATCATCTTCCTTATAGCCGTCATCGGCATAATCACCATCATTTACACGCTGCTGGGAGGAATGGAAGCGGTCATATGGGCCGACGTGATGCAGGCGGTCATTATGCTCAGCGGCATCGCGGTTTGCTGCGCGATACTTACCTACAAGATCACACGTGGTCCCGACCCTGCCATCGTCGCTGCCTGGAACGCCGGCAAGTTCAGCCTCGGCAAGTGGACCTTCAGCCTGGCAGACCAGGGCCTGGCCAATAGAACTATCCTCGTGATGATCCTGTACGGCATAACCGAGAACCTGCGAAACCTCATGGCCGACCAGAATTACGTTCAGAAATACGTCTCCTGCTCCAGCGAAAAAGAGGCCAAGAAATCCATCTGGGTCGCCACCATAATCTACGCCATAATGACCACCACTTTCATTTACATCGGTACCGCCCTCTACGCCCACTATCACTACAACGTTCCCGGCACCCTCGAAGCGGCTGGCATCAAACTCCAGGACCACGTCTTTCCATACTACATAGCCACTGAGCTGTTCGCCGGCTTCAGGGGATTGCTCATCGCCGCCATCCTCGCCGCCGCCATCAGCACGATCGCCACCGCTTTCAACTGCTCGGCCACCATCTGGCTGCAGGACTTCCACACCAAGTACATCAACAAGAACGTAACCGATAAGGACAGCATCTTCGTCCTGCGGCTTGTAACGGTCATCTGGGGCGTCCTTGGTATGCTCTGTGCCGCGTTGATGCTAAAGGCCAAGAGCGTCCTGGACGTCTGGTGGACGATGTCCGGCATCTTCGGCGGAGGAATCCTCGGGCTGTTCCTGCTGTCGCTGCTAAGGATCAGGCTGCGCCTGTGGCAGGGAATCGTCGCCATCGCCGCAAGCATAGTAACCATCTGCTGGGGTATGTTCATCAGGCAAGGCCTGGTTGACAAAGTCGCACGGCTTGCTGACGACCCCCAGGCGGCCCTTCACCAGTTCTGGTCGGTCCTTGCAACGGTGCTCGGCGCAATCCGCTGCAACCTCGACCCGATTATCGTCGGGGCGACCGCAACTTTTGTTATGGTAGTCGTCGCCTATCTGCTGAGCTTGATGAATCGCGGACAGACCTTGCCGCAGCAAACGAGTAGCGAGGCAACTGATGCATGACGCCTCCATAACAAGACGTGACCTGCTCAAGCTGGCCGGCTGTGGTGCCGCGGCACTGGCGATGCCACGGCTGCTTGCCGCGGATCCCCCGAAACCAAAACCCAACATCATCCTTATCGTCGCCGACGACCTCGGTTACGGCGACCTGGGCTGCTACGGCCAGCAGAAGATTCTGACCCCCAACATCGACCGCCTGGCGGCCGAGGGTATCCGCTTTACCCAGTGCTACGCCGGCTCGTCCGTATGCGCGCCTTCCCGATGCAGCCTGATGACCGGAATGCACAACGGCCACAACCGCATCCGCGACAACATACCGCACAACATCTGGCTGCGTCCCGACGACTTGACCGTCGCCGAGGTGCTCAAGCAGGCCGGTTACAAAACCGGCTGTATCGGCAAGTGGTCGCTGGGAAATCCAGGCTCCTGGGGCATCGCCAATTATCAGGGATTCGACTACTTCTACGGGCACCTCAACCAGGATCAGGCACACTTCTATTACCCCGATTATCTCTGGGAAAACGACAAGGTCGTCCTGCTGCAGAAAGTCGTCTTCGAAAACGACGTAGGCAAGCTCATAGGCAACCGCGGCGGACAAAGAGTCTTCTACACCCACGACCTCTTCACCGAAAAGGCTCTCGATTTCATCCAACGAAACGCGGAAGACCCCTTCTTTCTGTACCTTGCATACACCATTCCTCATTTCTCAGACTACCCCAGTAATACGCCAGAGCATTTTATGGTTCCTTCGGACGAACCTTACACCGACAGGCCCTGGCCGCAGATAGCCAAGAACTACGCCGCGATGATCACCCGGATGGACCGCGACGTCGGAAGGATTATGCAGCTTATCAAGAAGCTGGGTCTCGACGAAAACACCATCGTCTTCTTCACCAGCGACAACGGCCCTTACAAAGGCTCGCTCATCCCAATAGAGTTTTTCGGCAGCAACGGAATACTGCGCGGCGGCAAGCGAGACCTCTACGAGGGCGGCATCCGCATTCCGATGATTGCCCGCTGGCCCGGCAAAATCACGCCCTGCCAGGTCAGCGACCAGGTCTGGGCCTTCTGGGATTTCCTGCCGACGGCAGCCGAGCTTGTGGGCTTGCCTGCACCGAAAGGTATTGACGGAATCTCGATGCTGCCGGCGCTTCTGGGCAGACCTCAGAAAAACCACGAATACCTCTACTGGGACTACGGCCACGTCCGAAAGACCTACAAGCAGGCCGTCCGCCTCGGCCGGTACAAGGCCGTCAGGGTGGGGCTCGGCTCGCCCGTCGAGTTGTACGACTTGCAAACCGACCCGGGCGAAACAAAAAACATCGCCGCCGACCATCCCGACGTCGTCGCTGAAATGGAACGAATAATGCGAACCGCGCCGGCACCCTCGCCTGACTACCCGGTCGGTCGCAAGTCGTGAAAAGATGATGACCCCCGCCGAAAGGTTTTATGCTGCGATCTCGCGCGACAGCGTCGACCGCGTGCCCACGCTGCCGAAAATATGGGTCGATTTGGCTGCCGCCCTTACCGGCACCGACCTGCGTCGCGTCGTCGAAAGCTCCGAAACCGCGATGAAACTCGTCGTCGAAGCGGCCCTTGCGGTCAAGGCCGACGGCGCACGGCTGTTTCACCTGCCCAACCGCCGGACAAAAACCGAAAACGACACGGTCTTCGAAATAGACGACCGCGGGCAAATCCTCGGGCCCGTCGACATGCAGGCCGGCCTGGCCACTCGCGTGGCCGACAAGAACCGCATCCGCCTCGAAGACCCTTATCAGGCCGCGATGATCCAGTTCTACAAGGCTGATGGGCCTGTCATAACCGGCCTCGAAGACGTCAAACGCCTGGCCGTGCCCCAGAAATCATTCTATGAGCAGCTCGGCTTCGGCAAGCTGCAGCGGGACCTTATGGCCGAGGTCGGCGAGGACCTCGCCCTTATTGGTGATTGCGGCTCGGCAACGCTGGCTTTTCACGTTTTGTTCCGGCCGTTGTCGCTGACGTTGATGGACCTTGTCGAAAACCCCGCGCTGACCGATGCCATTATGGATAAGGGCGTCGAGCACGCCGTTGAAAAAGGCAAGTTCCACGTCGACTGCGGGCTTCGCATACTGCGCCTCAACGATTCAATCGCCAATATGTCGGTGATCTCCCCCCGGCATTTTCGCCGTTACATAAAGCCGCGCATAAAAACCGTCTGCGACGAGCTGCACCGCTACGAGCAGAGTGTGCGGATTTACTGCCACATCTGCGGCAACGTGATGCCCATCATCGATGACTTGATTGAAACCGGGCTGGATTGCATCGGCCCGCTCGACCCGCTGGGAAACTTCACCTGCGCCGACGCAAGACACGCCGCCGGCGACCGCATCGCCCTGATGGGCGGAATTAACACGCTTTCATTCATCGACTCCACCCCGCAGCAGCTCATTGAACAGGCTCGCATTTGCATCGAAGGGGCGGGCCGACGTGGTTACATCCTCGGCTCCGGCTGCGTCATCCCCCGCTCGGCTCCGAAAGAGAATTTGCTTGCGTTGCATACCGCCGCCGTCCGCTACGGCAATGCCTGAAGTCCCGACGCCGGCCGTCGCCCGCTGCCTACGGTACAAACGCCCGCTGGTAGTGCCGAATCTCGGGCCGGCGACCCCGCCCGGCGATCACCGTAACAACGTCAAAGCGGAACGGCCTGTCTTCGATGTTGTAACGCATCAGGAAGTACCTCGCCGCCCTGACCATCCTGGCTTTCTTGGCGGTGGTGATTACGGATTCCGCCGGCTGGAAACTCTCATCGACCCGCGTCTTGACCTCGACGAAAACGACCGTCCGGTCACCGTCCACCATAACGAGATCGATTTCCCCCGTCTTGCACGAGAAGTTCCTCGCCAGCGTTTTCAATCCCCTGCGCCTGAGGTATCGTTCACACCACCTCTCCCCCCATCGGCCCAGCTTCCGCCTGTCCGACGGAAGCTTCTTCCTGAACAAAATGCTCAGCAATTGCCGCCGCCCCGTCAGCCGGTGGTACTATGGTCGCTGTGTCGGTGTGCCAGCCTGACCGCCTTGCCCGTCCGCTGTCTTAGAAAATACAGTTTCGCTCGCCGTACCTTCCCGCTTCGCACAGGCTTTATATCGAGCACGTTCGGCGAATGAATCGGAAAAATCCGCTCGACACCCTCGTTCGCCACGATTCTCCTGACCGTTATCATCTCGTTGATGCCGCTGCCTTTGCGGGCGATGACGGTCCCCGTAAATACCTGCACCCGCTCCTTGTCGCCCTCCACGATCCTGCAGCGTACGTCAACCGTGTCGCCTATCTCGAAATACGGTATATCTTTCCTGAGGCTCTTCGCCTCTACGTCACGCAGCAGCCGGCCCTTGTTGGTCTTATCTGTTGTGGCCTTCTTTGCCATTGCTCTTTCCTCGTTATCGCTGGCCGCCCCGGCGGCCACGCTTCACCTTCGCACAATCGTGCATCTGTCTGCAACTACAAAGCCACAGACAATACCAGATTCCCACCCCCTCGGCAAGAACGGAAATGATTTTAGCAACTGCCCCGTCGTTTTTCAAGCAGGTCCGGCCGAATCCTGCCGGTCCGTTCCAGCACCTGCTGTCGCCGCCACTCGGCGATTTTCCCGTGGTCCCCGCTCAGAAGCACCTCCGGCACCTTCATCCCGCGAAAAACCTCAGGCCGGGTGTATTGCGGATACTCAAGACCCCCTCCAAGGGCCTCGCTGAAAGATTCCTGCTGGGCCGACTCCTCGTCACCGAGCACGCCGTCCACCAGCCTGACCACCGCATCCACCACCACCATTGCCGCAAGCTCCCCGCCGCTGAGCACGTAGTCGCCGATCGAAATCTGTTCAGCCCCCAGCCCCAGGCGGATACGCTCGTCGAATCCCTCGTATCGCCCCGCCACAAGGACCAGTCTTTTTTCCTTCGCCAGCTCGCGGGCCTTGCGCTGGTCGAATCTCTGTCCCTGCGGCGTCAGCAATACCACCCGCGGTTCCTCCTCGGACAGCCCGCGAACGTGCTCGAAGCAGTTAAAGACCGGCTCGCACCGCATAACCATACCGGGACCCCCTCCGTACGGCCGGTCGTCGACTTTCCCGTGCTTATCAGGCGAGAAAGGCCTTATGTCCGTGATGACGATCTCCACGATTCCCTTGTCCTGGGCCCTTTTCAGTATCGAATGGCCCAGCGGAGATTCGTACATCTCGGGAAAGAGAGTGAGAATGTCGATCCTCATTGCGTTTTTTCATCGCCCCCCTTGCCTTGCTCGGAGTCGGAGCCTGCACCGCCTTGCTGCTCGGCTTGCGCCTCGCCGGCGGTTTCAGCCTGAGCCTGGTTCTCTTCGGCCTCGGCCTGTGCTTGTTTAGCCTCCGCTTCTTCAGCCTTCGCCTGTTCCTGGGCCGCCTTCTCTTTTGCCTTTGCCTCGGCTTGCAACCTTTCCTGTTCGGCTTTTGCCTCGGCCTCGGCCTGGGCCTTGGCCTGTTCGGCCGCCTTCTCGGCCGCTACCTTCTCAGCCTGTGTAAAGAACCTGCCCTGCTTCCGCGCTATCGCCTTTGCCCGTTCACGGCGCGCCTTCTTTTTTTCGAGTTGCTTGTGCTTAATCCCGCACCGAAGAAGTATCTGCGAAACGGTTTCGCTGCACGTCGCACCCGCATTGAGCCAGTGCAGCACGCGCTCACGCTGCACCACGATCTGCTTTTCGCCGTTCGGTTCCAGGGGGTCATAGTGACCCAACTTCTCCAATACCTTTCCGTCGCGGGGCGTACGCACCTCCACCGCATTCAACCTGAAAAATGGTCGATGCCTTTTGCCGAATCGTTTCAGTCTCAGTTTCACTGCCATAATCTACTCCTGCAAAAAGTTTATGCTCAATATTCGCAACCACGACGAAACAGGTTACGAAACACGTTTGCAATGCAACGCGTAGCCGTTTATGAAGATAGCGAAATTGCCGGCGTCAACCTTCGCATCCGCCGCTATCTTCTGTATCTGCGCGTCCGTCAGTTTGTCGGCGTTGTCCTTCTCGGCCGGCGTCATTATAGCCACGGCTCTTCTGAGCTGTTCAAGTTCGCCCGCACTTGGAGCCGCCAGCATCGCCAGCTCGCTGCAGCCGCTGATGTCCCTGAACTTGCTTCGCACCATCGCGCCGTATTCATCTCCCGCAAAGCCGGCCACTTGCTCCAGGTATTGTTCGATAGTAGGCTTCACGCTACCTCCGCTTTCTGATCTTCCCGCGTCTCTTTATCACTCTCTTGCGCTTCGACCGCTGCTTTATCTTCCTGCCGGAACCCATAGCCGCAGCCAGCGCGCCCATATTCAGTCCCCCCGAAAACAGGCTCTTCAATCCTCCCAGGCTGCCTCCGCTCAGGGCCCGCAGCATATCCCGGCTTCGCGTGAAGGTCTTCACCAGGCTCGACACGTCCTGGGGCTGCGTGCCGGAACCGGCCGCTATACGCCTGCGCCTTGATGAATCGATAATCTCAGGCCGGCGACGCTCCTGCAGCGTCATCGACTGCACGATGGCCTCCATCCGCCTCATCTGCCCGTCGTCGATATCAAGCTCATCCAGTTGAGCGCCCATCCCCGGAATGAGCTTCAGCATATCCTTGACTCCCCCCATCTTCTTGATCGCCTGCATCTGCTTCAAGAAGTCGTCGAACCCGAAGCTGCCCTTCGCCAGCTTCTTTTGCATCTTCTCCGCTTCCTCGGCCTCGAGCTGCTCCTGCGCCTTCTCAACAAGCGTCACAACGTCGCCCATCCCGAGGATTCGACTTGCCATTCGCTCCGGATGAAACTCCTCCAGCTTGTCCAGTTTCTCGCCCACCCCGATGAACTTGATCGGCTTGCCCGTAACGGCCTTGACGCTCAGCGCCGCTCCTCCACGGGCATCGCCGTCGAGCTTGGTAAGTATCACCCCGTCAAGCTCCAGCCGCTCGTTGAACTCCTTGGCCGAGTTCACCGCGTCCTGGCCGGTCATCGCGTCGCAGACCAGGTAAATCTGGTGCGGGTTCACCGCCCGCGCTACGTTCGCCACCTCCGTCATCATTTCCTCGTCGATGTGCAGCCTGCCGGCGGTATCCAGCACAACCACGTCGTAACCGCGTTGGCGAGCGTATTTCACCGCGTCCGTCGCCACCCGAACAGCATCCTTGCTGTCTTCGCTGTAAACCTCAATACCCGTCTGTTCGCCGAGTATCTTGAGCTGCTCGATGGCGGCGGGCCTTTGCAGGTCGTCCGCAACCAGAAGCGGCTTCTTGTCCTTCGCCACCAGGTACTTGCCCAGCTTCGCCGCGGTGGTGGTCTTGCCCGTGCCCTGAAGGCCCGCCAGCAAAATCACCGTCGGACCCGGCGAAACAAAATATATCCGCGTATCCACCGGGCCCATCAGCCGAGTCAGCTCGTCGTGCACTATCTTCACCATCACCTGGCCCGGATGAAGGCTCTTTATCACCTCCGCTCCCAGCGCCGCCTGCATCACGTCCTTGCAGAACTGCTTGACCACGTGATAGTTCACGTCCGCTTCGAGCAGCGCCTTGCGAACGTCCCGCATCGCGTCCGAAACGTTCGCCTCGGTGATTCTGCCCCGGCCCGACAGCGACCTGAATACCGAATTCAGCTTTGTACTTAGCGACTCAAACACTTTCAGAACCCGAATAAACCTGCGCCGACACCGCTGCGCTGGAACCCCGGCAGCTTACGCGAATCCCTTAGCTTAACCTTTTCAGAGCCGTTCTGCAAGGCCCGGCCGCACTGTCCGAACCGCAAATTTGGCCTCTTTCCCCGCCTCGAAAACCGCCGCCGCGACTTTGAGCCGGCCACCGGCTCAGCCCCGGGAAAAACGCTTCGCAAGGCACACCACGAAAAGCGCTATCAAACACCCCCCGACAACCGCCTCCGTCATAGCCACCTGCCGGTAAAACCCCTCGGGATTCGGGTACAGGTCGCCATAGCCGAGCGTCGTGAATGTTATCGTGCTGAAATACAATCCCTGCAGAAACGATGGCGGACCGTCGCCCCCGCGAAAAACCAGCGCCCCCGGCCGCGCATACACGAACGCGCACGCAACGATTATCACCGCACTGGCAAGAAGCACTCTCACCGGCCTTTCACCGTAGCCGAAAAGAAGCCGTCCGAACACCACCTCCGGCAACAGCCGAACCCCCGCAACCACTCGCAGGAATCTCCCGAAAGCCGACAGTGCATCGTAATTCTGCCCCCGGAACTTCTGCCACAGCCCCGCACACCTTTCATTATAGAAACATTCACCGGCAAGGTGATAGTAGCCCGCTTCCTGCGCCGACTGCTTCACGAATCGCCAGAAGCTCTCGTCTTCTCCATATCGCCGCCGCCCGAAGAAAACCCCGTCGCACAACGGCACCGCCCGGCTCGATGAGTACACGCCCCCGAAGTCGGTTTGGCCCAGGAAGTTGACGCCGGAAAAGTTCGCACCTTTCACAAAGTGCGTATTTGCAAACCGCGCGGACCCTTCGAACACCGCGCCGCCGAGCAGGCAATACCCGTTGAACGTCGCCGTTCGGAACTTCGCGTCTCCGCGGAATCTGGCGTTCTTGAACGTAACCACACCCGAAAACGAGCAGCCGTCGAAACCCGCCGTCCCGCAAAACAGCGCCTTCCTGAACCGTGCCTGGCCCCTGAACGTCGAACTGTTGAAGATAACCTCCTTCTTGAACTCCACCGTAATGCTTTCCGGTTCCGACCACGGCCCTGAAAACACCACGTTGTCCTCGAACACGCATTTATCAAAAACCAGCGACTCACTGAGACTGATGACACGATGACCTGCCTCCTGCCGCACCGCCAGATGCTGCGTCTGGAATTTCTCCGCGGCCAGGAAAAAACGATTCACGTCAACCGCGCCTGTGATCGTGCACCGGCTCAGCCGGACGTCCTGGCCGTCCGCAATCGCCTGCAATAACTCGCTCGACGAAACGTCCTGTTGCTCTCGTTGAAAAGCCATAATCGCTCAGAGGCCTCCCGAATTAAAAACCAACGGCCCTTCCGGCGGACGCTCTCTATCAACTCAACGCCTTCTTATTGGCAACTATGCTGCCGAGGAGCGACATTTGAGTCAAACATTTTCTTTGCTTGGCGGCCGCGCAGCCGAGTCGCACATCATTTGCGGGAATTTGTCTGTTTGCCGGGCCGGCTCATTCGTATAATCTGAAGCTTATGGAACGTGCAGCCTATCGAATCATCGACGCCAATTTCAATCGTGCCCGCGAGGCCATCCGGGTCATCGAAGACTTCTGCCGCTTTGTCCTGAATTGCCGTCCGCTTGCCGCCCGCGCAAAACAGCTCAGACACGACCTTTCGGCACTCATCGCGAAACTCGACCCGCAGAAACTTATCACCTCCAGGGACACCCTCGCCGACGTCGGCACCACGACGACAGTCACCGGCGCGCTCAAAAGAACGGACTTAACCGGCGCACTGACCGCCGCCGCAAGGCGCCTCACCGAGGCGCTGCGGGTCCTTGCAGAGACCATCCAGCCCATCGACTCCGATACCGCCGGTCGCGTCGAGCAGATCCGCTACCACGTGTACACCCTCGAAAAAGACGTCAAACTCTTCGGCAGCGCCCTCGAAAAATTCTCGCGCGTCCGCCTCTATGTAATAATCAGCAGCAGCCTGCCCGCCGAGGTCATCAGTCTCGCTCAGCGCTGCGCCGCCGCCGGCGCCGACTGCATCCAGATGCGTGCGAAACAGCTCAACGACGACACCTGCTTCGCCACCGCCGTTGAGTTCGTCGGCATCTGCAGAGACGCCGGCGTGCTTAGCGTAATAAACGACCGCCCCGACATCGCAATCGCCGCCGGTGCCGACGGCGTTCACCTCGGGCAGCACGACTTGCCTGCCGACCAGGTCCGCAAGCTCCAGCTCGCACCACTGATCATCGGCAAAAGCACCCACTCGCCGGCTCAATTGCGCACGGCCTGCGAACAGTTGCCCACGTACGTCAGCCTCGGGCCGGTCTTCGCCACCCCCACCAAGCCAACTGCCGAGCCGGTCGGCCTCGATTACGTCCGCTACGCCGTCCAAACGCTGGCCGATACAGGCATAGCCCACGTGGCCATAGGCGGCATCACGCTCGATAATGTCGCAGACGTGCTGAAAGCCGGTGCCGCCGCCATTGCCGTCTGTTCCGCCGTCACAACGGCTGGCGACCCTGCCTCCGCCTGCCGGGCCTTCAGGAAAAGAATCGAGCCTTTGAGAACCCCCTGAGCGGGGCGTATTATCGGGCGCATAAGGCCGCCCGCGCCTCTTTGCCGCCGATTATCCACTATCAGCACTCGCTACGCAGCGACAATCGCAGGCCCCCGTGCTGCCCGATGCTACAGGCCGGGACAATCCAGCCGCACCTGCCGCAACGGCCACCGACACTCGTTGACTGGATGTAACCCCTTTACGGATAAGAGGTTACGAAACAAGGAAACTTGTCGAAACTTGCTGCGCGGCGGCGGTTCAGCTACACCGGCTCGGCACCCGGTCCGCCTGTTAAAACAGGTAAGCCCGACGGGCAGCCGACTCCGGAAGTTATCAACAGGCTGTCCACAATAAACCAAGCCCGGCTGCTCGATTCCGGTGCGGACCGGCCTGGCCTGCAGGATTTTGTGCCCAAACCGCGGCAAATCGGTTGCAATCCCAATTCATAACCGCTACGATAGCGATTTTACCGATGTGCATAACGCCACTGAAAAGACCCAGCACCATCGCCGATGCAGGAGAAATAGAATGACACGGCTCAAACAGGCCTTGGACGCCGGCACGTTCGTCGTCACCAGCGAAGTCGGCCCCCCGAAAGGTGTAAACATTGAAAAGGTCCTCGACGAGGCACAGGCCCTGGCCGACAAGGTCACGGCCTTCAACGTTACGGACCTGCAGAGCTCAGTGATGCGCTTCGGCTCCCTGGCTACCTGCAGGCTCCTCCACGAACGCGGACTCGAGCCTATCCTCCAGATGACCTGCCGTGACCGCAACCGCCTTGCCCTGCAGTCGGACCTATTGAGTGCCTACGGCCTGGGGATCAGAAACGTCCTGTGTCTCACCGGAGACCACCAGGCCCTGGGAGACCACCAAGAGGCCAAGGGTGTCTTCGACCTGGATTCCGTGCAACTGCTGCAAGCCGCCCGAATGCTGCAGGAAGGAAAGGATATGGCCGGCCATGACCTCGACGGCGCGCCGCAGTTTTTCCTCGGCGCTGTTGTCGCCCCCGACGCCGAGCCGGTCGAACTGCAAATCATCAAGATGGAAAAGAAAATAAACGCCGGCGCCCAGTTCTTCCAGACGCAGGCCGTTTACGATACCGAAAGATTCAAGACCTTCATAGATCAGGTCGCCCATCTGAATGTCCCCGTTATGGCCGGCATCGTAATATTGAAATCCGTCGGCATGGCCCGCTATATGAACGCCAACGTCGCCGGCGTCAACGTCCCCGAACAACTCATCGACGAACTCAAGAAAGACAAGGAAAGAACCAGGTCCGGTCAGACGGGCATCGACATAGCCGCCCGAACCATAAGACAAATCAAGGATTACTGCCAGGGCGTTCACATTATGGCACTCGGCTGGGAAAGCAAGATACCCGCCATCCTTGACCAGGCCGGTTTATAAAGCCGGAGCCCCGTAAATGCATGCAACTATACAGAAAACACTGGACGAAATTATTAGTTTCTTCGAGAAAGATGAAAAGGTCTTCATCGTCGGTTGTGGAAACTGCGCCGAAAAATGCCGCTCGGGCGGCCAGCAGCAGGCAGAGCAAATGAAGGAACGCCTCGAAGCGCGGGGCATAACTGTTACCGGCGCAGCAGCTACGGCCAGTGGAAAGAGCCTGTGCAAGCTTTCGCTGGCGAAGCAGTTGCTTACCGTTGACTACAAGGATCAGGCCGAAGAAGCCGACGCTTTTTTGGTCCTTGCTTGCGGCCAGGGTGTTCATACCGTTATAGACGCAACAGATGGAGGCAGAGTTCATCCAGGCTGTGATACCATTTTTGGCGGGGAGACCGTAACCGACGACTTCATCACGGAGTATTGTTCCCTGTGCGGCCAGTGTATCGTGGATTGGACAGGCGGCTTGTGCCCCTTGACCCTGTGCCCGAAGGGACTTCTCAACGGACCTTGTGGCGGGTCTCAAGACGGCAAGTGCGAGGTAAACCCTGAACGTGATTGTGCCTGGGTATTGATCTATGAAAGGCTGAAAAAACTCGGAAAAATCGAAAACCTGCGCACCTACCGACCGCCAAAGGACTACGCAAGATGGAGTCGCCCCAGGGCTTTGGCGAACGTCACGACCACGCCTACATTCAGGTTTGACGGGGGCGAATACTGTCCGAATGCCGGGCACGAATAACACCTGAAGTAACGGAGGCAAAGCACGTGACTACCAAGATATATCCAGTAGTGTGGCTGCAGGGAGCAGGCTGTACCGGCTGCTCGATCTCGGTCCTCAACGCCGTAAGCCCGCGCATCCAGAATCTCCTGCTGGACGAGCTTGTTCCGGGCCGGCAGCTCAACCTGCTTTTCCACGCCACCATAATGGCCGGACAGGGTGAACCCGTAATTAAAGTTCTCAAAGATACCGAAAAAGCGAAAAAAGGTTCCTACATCCTCGTTGTCGAAGGTGCCATCCCCACCGCCGAGCGGGGACTCTACGGCAGCATCGGTCAGCTCAACGGTAAACATCTCACCATCGAACAAAGCGTCACCGACCTTGCCGCCGATGCAATGCTCACCGTGGCGCTTGGCACGTGTTCGGCCTTCGGCGGAATACCCGCAGCCGCTCCAAACCCAACGCTGTGCAAGGGCGTCAAGACCCTGCTCAACGAAAAAGCCGTTGAAACCCCCGTTGTCAACGTCCCCGGCTGCCCGCCGCACCCCGACTGGTTCACCGCAACCTTGTCCGTGATAATGTTCTCCGGACTCGATGCCCTCGAGCTTGACGACCTGGCAAGACCGACCATCGTCTACGGCAAACTCATCCACGAAAACTGCCCCCGCCGGGCCGACTTCGACAAGGGCAAGTTCGCCGAAAAGCTCGGCGACTCCGGCTGCCTCTACAAGCTCGGCTGCCGCGGCCACTACACCTACGCCGACTGTCCCCTTCGCCAGTGGAACAACGGCGTCAACTGGTGCGTCAAGGCAGGCTCGCCCTGTCTCGGCTGCGTCGAGCCGGAATTTCCGGATGGCACCTCGCCTATGTACGAAAAAGTCACTTTCGAGGACCTCAAATGACCGAAAAGATAACTATCGACCCCATAACGCGAATCGAAGGACATATGGCCATAGAGGCCGTCGTCGATGCCGGAGTCGTCAAGGACGCAAAAAGTACCGGCACGCTTTTCCGAGGCTTCGAAATCATCCTCAAGGACCGCGACCCGCGCGACGCCAATCGCCTCACCCAGCGCATTTGCGGCGTTTGCCCTGCCGCCCACGCAACCGCCTCGGCTTTGTGCATCGATGATGCCTTCGGCCTTACCGAAAGCATCCCGCCGAATGGGAAGCTCATTCGAGCGCTCATCTTCGGCGCAAACTTCCTCCAGTCCCACATCCTCCACTTCTACCATCTTGCCGCGCTGGACTACGTTGATGCCGTCGGCGCTCTCGGCGCCGTCAGCCCGTTCGTGCCGCGATATGAGGGCGACTATCGCATCACCGGAAAAGCAAACGCCGACCTCGTCGGGCACTACGTCCAGGCGCTCGACGTGAGGCGCAAATGCCAGGAAATGCTGGCTATATTCGGCGGCAAAATGCCCCACAACGTCGGGATCGTCCCCGGCGGCGTCACTGAAAAACCAACCGAGGACAAGATCACCAACTTCCTCTGGCGGCTCAACGAAATACGCGACTTCATCGACAATACCTACATACCCGATGTCATCGCCGTCGCAAAGGCATACACGGACTACTTCGAAATCGGACCGGGCTGCAAAAGAATGCTCGCTTACGGGGGCTTCGATTTGCCCACCGGCAAGCTCTTCAAAACCGGCATCGTCTCACCGCAGTTAAAACAGGAGACTTTCGACAGGGACAAAATCACCGAAGACCTGACGCATTCCTGGTACGACGACGCCGAATCCGGCAAAAACCCCGCCGACAGCGACACCACGCCCGACCTCAAAAAGAAAAAAGCCTATTCTTTCCTGAAGGCACCTCGCTATGAGCACCTCGTATGCGAGGTGGGTCCTCTGGCGAGAATGCTCAATAACTACGTCGCAGGCGACGAAAGAGTCAAACAACTCCTCGAGCCGGTGCTCAAAGAGTTCAATGCCGACCCTGCTGTGTTGTTCTCGGTGCTCGGCCGCCACGCCGCACGCGCCGTCGAGGCAAAGCTCGTCGCCGACGCTATGGTCGATTGGCTCCAGGCTCTCAAGCCCGCCGAGCCGGTTATCATCGGCCACCAGATCCCCGAGACCGCCGCCGGAGCCGGACTCACCGAGGCCCCCCGTGGAGCCGTCGGACACTGGATAAGCATTAGGAACGGGAGAACCCATCGGTATCAGGTTATCACGCCGACCGCCTGGAACGCCTCGCCCAGGGATGACAACGACCAGCCCGGGCCCGTCGAGCAGGCCCTCATCGGAACCAGGGTACGCGACAAGCAAAATCCCTTCGAACTGGTCCGAATCGTCCGCGCCTTCGACCCCTGCCTGGCCTGTTCCGTGCACGTGCTCGACTTTGCCGGCACAAGACTGGGAGAGTTCACGGTTGTCTGACGAAAACCTGACATCACGACCTTCTTCGAGCGACCGCCGGGTGCTGGTGCTCGGCGTGGGAAATCTACTGATGCGCGATGACGGTATCGCAGTTCACGTTGCTCAGTTGCTCTCCAAATGGCCGCTGCCCGCCGGCGTCGAAGTCGCAGAGGTCGGCACCGCACCCATCGACGCTCTGCTGGCCTGCGGCACTGCCTACCGGCTGATCATTATCGACGCCGTAACCGCCCACAACCAGCCCGGCACCATCTACCGCGCGCGATTTGAAGGCCCCCGGGTGAACGATCTTATTGATGGAACCTCCGCCGAGTCCTGCTCGATGCTCAGCCTCCACCAGGACGGCGTCAGAACCGCCCTGGCCGCCGCACAAAAGCTCGGCCGAGCCCCGGATAGTATCACCATCATCGGCATCGAGCCGAAAGACGTCGGCTACGGCCTCGACCTGAGCGACCCCGTAAGAAAAAAGATACCGAAAATTCTGGACGTCGTTGTAGAGGAAATACGAAATGTTGTTCACGCAGGATAAACCACTGAACGAAGTATTGGAATCCCTCGAGTCCGACGACAACGTCTTCGTGCTTGCCTGTAACGGCTGCGCAGAGGCCTGCCGCACCGGCGGACGCCAGGCCCTCGACGCTATGAGCGCCCGGCTCAAACAGGCCGGCAAGAACGTCACCGGCTCCTGCCTCGTTGACTTTCTCTGCAACAAGCTGCTGGTCGCCGCACGCCTTGCCAGGTACACCGACCAGATAAACAACTCGGATTCCGTTCTGGCGTTGACCTGTGGTATTGGCGTCCAGGCCGCCGCAAAGGTCCTCTCCAAACCCGTAAAGCCCGGCGCAAACACCGTCTCGCTCGGCGACCTTCAGGGCCTGTGGCCTTCCGACGAGCGATGCCAGGCCTGCGGCGATTGCGTCCTCGACTACACCGGCGGAATCTGCCCGATAACCGCCTGTGCAAAGAGCCTGCTCAACGGACCTTGCGGCGGAGCAAACGACGGCAAGTGCGAAATCGACAGCGAAAAAGATTGCGGGTGGATAAGAATCTACGAGCACCTCAAGGCTATCGGCAAACTCGATAACCTCAAGAAAATACGCCCCCCGCGCGACCACAGCAAGATGACCCCATCGCCGGAACTGCGGAAAACGACCTTCTATAACCTTGAGCAATAACCGACGCAGACCGTAATTTCTTCTCGTAGACGGAGGAACGCAAGTATGAGCGACCACTTTATCGTCATCGGCGAAAGTATTCACGCCTCTATTCCAAAGGTGCGTCAGGCTATGGACGAGCTGGTGCACCTCGGCCCCGATGCCTTTGAAACACCCAACGCCGCCCTCGACCACGTAAAGTCCCTCATCAAGATGCAGGCCGATGAGGGTGCCGACTACATAGCCGTCAACGTCGACGCCTTCGGCGAGGATGACCCGAAACTGGCCGTCGACTTGATGCGCCGTTATGTGGACCTCGTCCGCAAATACTCCGAAGGTGTACCCGTTTGCATCGACAGCAGCGACAACGACGTCCTGGTTGCCGGCCTGCGTCAATGGTACAACACCGACCGCCACGTCGCCGCGCCACTGGTGAATTCGGTCAAGACCTACACGATGGAGACCGTACTGCCGCTCAAAAAGGACTACGATTTCACCTTCGTCGCAATGCTGATGGACCAGGCCGGCCAGGCACACTCCGTCGACCGGTTATGCACGCTGGCCAGGCAAATCTTCGACCACGCCGTCACCACCTACGGCTTCAAGCCGGAGGAAATCTTCTTCGACTCCACCATCTTCCCGCTGGCCATCGATATGCCGATGGAACCGGGCAGGCCAGGATATACCTACACTACCTTTCAGACAATGCGCAGGATAAAGGCCGACCCCGAAATGCGCGGCACCCACTTCACCGGCGGCATCAGCAACTGTGCCCGCGACCTGCCCGGAAGGAAGATCGGCGTTATGAGGGCCTTCGTGCACGTGGCGATGGAATACGGCCTGGATTCGGCGATTGCCAACCCCAGCCACCATCTCAACGAAGGTCAACCCGCTGCGGACCTGCTCGAACTGGTCAGGGCATATGCTGATATGGACGGCTCACCGGATAAACAAGCCACGGCAATGACCCTGATGGCCGATTTCTGCCGACGGTGCAGAAAACCCGCCACCTGAAGCCGCCCCGGCGCCTGTCCCGAAACAGCCTGCCCGGCCCCCGGCGTTACACCTCCGCACAGGCCCTGAAGGAAATTACCCCCTCCGGCCGATAACTATACTATGCTCGAAATCGTTGAAATCGTGGCCGAAAAGGCCGCCCTGCTTCCTCAAGGGGTGCTGGTCGCCGGCGGCCTGGCCTGCCTCGTTGCTGGGCTGTTTATTTGGCTCGGCGGCCTCGGCTGGCGACGCGTGCTTGCACTTGTAGTCGGTGCCGCTGCCGCCGCCGCCGGTGGCGCCGTCATCGCAGGCCCCAGGCTTCTGCCCGTGCTGGCCGCGGCGGCGGTCGGGGCGGTACTGGCTGTCTGCCTCGAAAAGGCCTTTATCACCCTGGTCGCCGCGGCCCTGGCCGTGCTGACAACGATCGTTGTTGCCGCGTGGATTTACGACGTTGACCTCAGCCAGGGCATCCACAAGGCTTGTATGTCGATGCCCCGCATACTGCCGGTCGCGATTGCTGCGGCCGCTGCTTTGACTGTTGTGCTTGGGTTCTACCTCTGGGACCTGCTCTCGGCGGTTGCCTGTGCAACTCTCGGTGCACTGCTGGTGTTTGCAGGGATGATTGCTTTGCTGCTGTTCAAGGGCGCCGAGCCGGTCGCGAAAATCAGGCTCCAGCCCGGGTTCTACGGCGGCGTCTTTGCTGCGATGGTGGTCTTCGGAACGTTCGAGCAGTTGCTGCTTTGCCGCCATCGCTCTAAAAAGACGCCCAAGGAACCCCCAAAGACCTCCGGCCGGGCCGACCACGACCAATCGTCGTCCGAAAGAACCAGTTGGAGGACCTCTTAACGACCGCACACACAGGCCGACCGTGTCCAGCTTCACGATGACCCGGACGGCAAAATGCAGGAGTTCGCGATGGAACCACTTGGTATCCTGGCACAGGCGGTTGAGTCAGCCGAAACATCGGCCTCCGACAGTATGCTTGTACTCAACCTGTTCTGGGACCACGTCGTCGACCTTGGACCGATCGAGGCCGCAACCTTCATCTCCTTCGGAACGGTGTGCCTGCTGTACGGCTGGCGGGTATTCAAGATTCTGGTGGTTATCTGCTTTGCGCTGCTGGGCCTGGCGCTGGGCATGACGCTCGGCGAAAAAATCCAGGGTGACAACAGCGAACTGTGGGCCGGCCTGGCCGGCCTGGGATTGATGGGAGCCGTGTCGCTGCCGCTGATGCGGTACGCCGTCAGCATCCTCGGCGCAATCGCGGGGGGCATACTTACCTCCGGGCTGTGGTATGCCTGCGGACTGACCGACACCTATATCTGGGCAGGTGCGCTTATCGGGATCATCGCAGGCGGAATGATTTCCTTTATCGTGTTCAGAATCGCCGTGATGCTCTTTTCCAGCCTCGGCGGAAGCAGCCTGATAGTTGTGGGCCTGCTTGCCCTGCTCTATACGTACCACCCCGGGGGCGGCAACCTGAAGGCTCTCGTACTCGGCAGCAAGTGGTTTCTGCCGACCGCCTTGATGGTGCCGACCGCAATAGGCCTGATCGTCCAGAACAAGTTCATAAAAGGCGCAAAGGAGTGGCGCGTCTGACACACCGGCTGCACAACTACGTTCACCCCGCCTGAGCGACCTGTCTTTTTTGCCGCAGGACCTATAAAAAATAAAGTCCCGGCGCCGCTTTTGACGAAAGACCTATAGCAAGGCTGTTTTCAGTATCGAAAACAGGGGGCATTCTTGCCGCAGCGACTCGGCCAGAGTGAATCTGCCGGCGTTGCCGTCTTCTCGGAGTATCGGGTCCGCCGCCGCAGAGCCGGCTCGGGCACCAGGATATTCACTGAAGCTTTTTTTTGAAGGGGATTGGCTATGAAGACAACTCGATGGGTCGCGACGAGAGGTATTGTGTGGGCGATTCTGGGCTGTGCCTTGGGGGGCTTGCTGCTGGCGGGCTGCGGCAAGATGAATGCCATCGAGCAGAACCAATACGAGCTGCGTCAGCTCGTCAAGGACGGCAACCAACAGTTGGCTGATGCCGTGGCGTCGGTCATGCAGCAACAGGCCTCCATGCAGCGCGACATCCGAACTCGCGGCGATGAGATGACGATGGCGGTGGCGGCGATACAGCAGGAGCAGGTGGTGCTGCAGAGCGAGCTGGGGGCGGAGATAGATAAGGTAATGAGCAGTATAGAGGCGCTGGAGAGCGGACAGGGCAGGCTCCAGACGGCGCTTGCGCGGAACGTTGAGCAGTTGTCGGCGTCGGCGGAGACGCTTTCGGCGGTAAGCGAAAACCTCGGGCGACTCGACAGGGCGATTGCCGGGCTGGACAGCGGGGTGCGTGAAAACGGCAGGCGGGTTGCTGCGAATGCGGCAGCGGTGGCGCAGGCCAGGGATAACGTAGCAGCGGTGCAGCAGATGGTGGAACGACTGGGTCAGCAGAGTCGGGACGTGGTTGCCCAGCTTGCGGCGATGAGTGAGAACCAGATGAATCTGCGGGAATCACAGACGGCGACGTCGCAGGTGGTGCGGCAGATAATCGAGAGGTTTGAAGCGGTCGAGGAGAGTCTGGCCGAGCTGCACGAGATGGTGTCAGCGGTTCAAAGCAGCACCGAGACGGTAACGTCGAAACTGGAGGCGATTGAACAGGACCAGGCGGCACTGCGAAGCGGTATCGAAAGCAACATTCGGCGCGTGGCGGCGAACCTTGAGGCGATTGACAGGTTGAACGAAACGATGGCGG
>CAYSBK010000003.1:39475-40805 GCA_964429265.1 uncultured Pirellulales bacterium
CGGCGCGTGGCGGCGAACCTTGAGGCGATTGACAGGTTGAACGAAACGATGGCGGCCGCGGAGCCTGCGGAGAACGTAGTCTCTGAGGATGCGGCGGCAGAAGACGTGACGACGGAGAATACGGCTTCGGAGGATACGGCTGAGCTTCTTGGGGCGGCGAACCCAGAGGAATGATCGCCACACAGCCGGGATAGAAGCAAGCAGGCGGCAGGTCCGGTTGAGCGGGCCTGCCGCAGTTTTTGTACGGCCGGGATGTATCGGGCGATTTGGCTGGAGGTTTCCGGGTGGGGGCCGAGGGGGTCAGTCTTGTGAGGCGGATGTTCTTGATTGCTGCACCGGTGCGCCACGCGGCGATTCCCAGGGGCTGAGACTGGTCAACGTCGAGGCGGACGCTGAGCTTTTTTCCGGCGGTTTCGAGGTCGACGTATTGTTTGTCGTCGATCCAGCACTGAATCCTGCCGGCGGTGACGCGGACGCGGATGTGATACCATCGGTTGTTGTCGAAGTATGCCTTTCTGGTGGTTTCGTTGTCGGAGGCGTCGTAGTAGTTTACGCTGGAGATTCCGCAGACGGTTCCGCCCCAGCCGCCGACTATGAAGGTTACGCAGGCGTGGCCGACGGGGAAGGTCAGTCCGCAGAAGAAGTCGTCTCCGCTGGTGCGCATAGCGTCGAGATTGATTTCGTAATCGAGGCGCGGCAGGGGGCCGGTCCAGGTGATGCCGGTGAGGGTTTCGCCGGGGGCGAGGAGGATGGTTTGGTCTGCGACGTGAACGGGGCCGTGGCCGTCGAAGTCGGTGATTTTCCAGTTCCGGAGAGTTCGGCCGTCGAACAGGGACATTTCGGTTTGTGCGGTCGGGTTGGTGGGGAAGCGACAGGAAGCCGTCAGCAACAGTGCGGCCGCAACGGCCAAGGCCACGCGGCGAGGGTGGGGCGCGGCGGAACGGCCGGCTTTGTTGGTGGCGGTTGCAGCGAAGGGTCGAGCAGTTTTCATTTGCGAGTGATCTCCTTTTTGCTTGGGTCGGGTAGAGCAGAGGGCATCAGGCTTCGTGGTAATAGGGGGGGTCGGGCGGATGATGCCGGTTGGGGTTGACTCGAGCTTTGCCATGGCTTTGCCTTTCGTTCGGCGGTGCGCCGGTGGCGGGCAGCCGATCCGCCCGCGGACGGGGGTAGTCTTGGCGGGCGAGGCGGTGCTGTCAAGTGAAAGCCGGGGCGGCAGGGGGGCAGGGGAGCGGAGAAATTGGGTTTGTTTGGGTTTGTTTTTCTCGCCGCAGCGGGTGTCCATTTGGTCGTAAGTCCTTTTATTATAAGGGATTACGTTCATTTGACTGTT
>CAYSBK010000004.1:0-38483 GCA_964429265.1 uncultured Pirellulales bacterium
GACCCGAATACCGCCGACGAAACAGGCTTTGAGTTCTACTTCGAGTGCGGCGGCGACAGCGGGTTCGACAGCGGCTGGATATCGTTTCCCGACGGCCCGCCATACAAGTACGAGGTGAACCTCGGTCTCAACAAGCAGGGCTGGCCGTGGCGCGTCAGGGCAAGGGACACTTCGATTAATCAGAACCTTACGGCCTGGTCGGACTGGGCTGCCCCGCCGTGGCCGTAGGACCTTTCGAGGTCTTGTTCTGCCCGGCGGTATCTCAGGCCTGGTCCTTCAGCATTGCGCCGAGACGGTCCCGTTCGCCCGCCTTCATATGGTAGCTGTGGTCGGCATCGGGAAAACGACCCGCCTGAACGTCTTCGGCATATTTCCGTAACGCAGCCCGGACTCTTTCAGCGAGGTTGTCGAACCGCCGGGCGAACTTGGGAACGGGCCCTTCGGTCAGGCCCAGGATGTCGGGCGCTATCAGGATCTGCCCGTCACAGGCCGGTCCCGCACCGCAGCCTATCACCGGCACACCGCACCGGGCCGTGATGACCTCGGTAACCTCCGCGGCGGCACCCTCCACCAGCAGGGCGCTGGCACCGGCACGAACCATCTCTTCGGACAGCGCTATCAGGCCCAGCCCATCCTCGGCCGCGGTGGCCTCGGCACGGTATCTGCCCATCTTCATAATGCTCTGCGGACGGATTCCTATATGCGCCATCACCGCTATACCGGCGTCGCTTACGGCCCTTACCACGTCGAGGTATGCCTGGTTTGTTTCAATCTTTACCATTTGGGCGCCCGCCTCGACGACGAACCGGCCGGCATTCTTCACGGCAGTCGTAACCCCGAGCTGGTAAGACAGGAAAGGCATATCCGCCACCAGCAGCACGCCCGGGGCACCCCTTCGAACCGCTGCGGTTATGGCCACCATAAAATCCATCGTCGCAGGAAGGGTCGACTCAAAGCCCAGCACGACCTGGGCCGCTGAATCACCCACCAGTATCATCTCGACCCCTGCCGCGGCGACGAGCCTGGCCGTCAGGTAATCGTAGCAACTAACCGCTGCCACCCGGCGGTGCTGGCGTTTTGCGGCCTGCAGGTCGGCCAGCGTGAATCGCTTCTCCATAGGCTGAACCTTCCCCTGTTCGAAAAAATAACAGCTTTGCGGTTAGGATATGCGAACAAATTTCGTTTATCAAGCGTAATTTGCTCTGGCATAAGCCGCCGCCAGGGCACCGGGGGCCTTGTTCCGGAAGATTCCTTGGTTTTTCTGGTGAAGGGACTTGACGGTTGCCGCCAAGAGCTTAGCGTTTATACGAAAATTTTGGTTAAAGATTTTGCGGCGGATTTTCGATTACTTTAGGTGGCGCAGAGTTGTCCTTGTGCCCGCTCTTATAGCTTTTCATCACCCTCCTCCGAAGCCAGATTCTCCTCTGAGGAATCTGGCTTTATTATTTGCGCCGTGCCCGTTTCTTCAAAACAGGCAAAGCCGAAAATCCGACATATAGTCAAACTGGGCAAAAGACCGGTTATTCGGACGCTAACAGGCAGTTGGACCAGGGAGCAAAAGATGGATGATTTGTTCGACCTCAGAGGTGACGTGGCGGTCGTCACAGGCGGCTCACGAGGACTCGGCCGGGAAATGGCCTATGCACTGGCCTCGGCGGGGGCCGACCTGCTGATAGGCAGCAGAAATCAGGCAACGCTGACCGAGGCGGCCGAGCAGCTCGCCGCCGAAACCGGGCGAAAGGTCGTACCTTCGGTGCTCGATGTGACGGACCCCCGCAGCGTTGAAGCCTTTGTAACGGCGGCAATGGAGCGGTTCGGCAAAATAGATATCCTGGTCAATAACGCCGGGATAAACATCCGCTCGCCCATAGCGCAGGTAACCGACGAACAGTGGCATCAGGTTCAGCAGGTCAACGCCACGGGCGTGTTCTACTGTTGCCGGGCGGTCTCGAAATATATGGTCGAGGCCGGTTACGGCAGAATCATCAACGTTGGCTCGGTGCTGGGTCTCGTGGGCCTGCCGCAGCGCATCAGTTACACTGCGTCCAAGGGGGCGGTTGTGCAGATGACGCGGACGCTGGCACTGGAGCTGGCCGAAAGCGGAGTCACGGTCAACTGCATCTGCCCCGGTCCTTTCGCCACCGAGATAAATCGGCCCGTAATGGAAGACCCCTCGGCGACCGCAGCACTGCTGGCGAACGTACCGATGAAAAGGTGGGGTCGGCTCGAGGAAATACGCGCGCCGGTCGTGTTCCTTGCCAGCCGCGCCGCCGGCTACGTGACGGGGGCCGTACTGACGGTGGACGGCGGCTGGACGGCCCGCTGACAAACTACCTCCCGAAAACCGCCACCCTCAGCGCAGCAAAGCACCAGGCCGGCCCGAAAAGGAGATTCTTCCCCGGCGATGCGAACGACATCTTGCCTCTTGAGGTTTCTAAGCCCCGGCCGTGGGGTCGCCGACTCTCTTCTTCCACTGCAACAATCGGCCGCGAAGCCTCTCGAGGTGTTGTTTGTGCTCGGGCGATTCGGCCAGATTGCGCAGCTCCCAGGGGTCGGCCTGGAGGTCGAAAAGCTGGGTCGTTCGCCGGCCGGCCACAGTGTATTCAATCAGCTTATACCGCCGGTCGCGGACGGCTCGCTGAAGGTCCTTGTACGCAAAGAATAACGTCTCTCGCCCGCCCGTGCCGTTTTCCATAACCGGCACAAGGCTGCGGCTCTGAACGGACTTCGGCACGGCTATGCCCGCAAGCTCACACAGCGTGGGATACAGGTCGTGCGCATAACATAGCCCCTGAACCCTTCTGTTCCGCGGAACGCCGGGCCCACATATTATCAGCGGAACGCGAACGCTGTGCTCATAGAGGTTCTGCTTTCCCATCAGGCCGTGACTTCCTATGGCAAGGCCGTTGTCCCCAACCAGGACGATGATCGTGTTGCCGTCGCGGCCGCTGTCGGCAAGGGCACCGAGCACCCGGCCGATCTGGGCGTCGAGGTGCGTTATCATCGCGTAGTAGTCCGCCAGGTGCCTGCGAATCTCCGCTGGCGTTCGCGGCCAGTCGGCAAGCCGCTCGTCGCGAATCTTCAGCTCGCCGTTATCGAACAAATGCTCGCTCATAAAGTTCGCCGGCAACGGCATCTCCTTGTCCCTGTACAGCTCGCGGTACTTCTTCGGTGCCGTGCGGGGATCGTGCGGGGCCGTGTACGCGACCCACATAAAGAAAGGCCTGTTACCATCGTGGCTGCGAAGAAACTCGACGGCGGCATCGCTGAAAAGCTCGCTGGAGTGTTTGCCCTCGTAGCAGTGTCTGGCCCCGGCGGGATACTTGCCCGTCGGGTCAAAATCGCAGACACGAACCCCGTAGTGGTCCGACATTCCACCGAAAAATATATTTGCGCCGGTGCTGAAGCAGCGCGAGAAGGAGGACTTGTCGTTGTGCCATTTACCCGTGGCGAAGGTGACGTAACCCTGCCTGCGGAAAAGTTCGGGCAGCATAACGTGCTGCTCCGGGATGACACCGCCGCCCTTGACCAGCCCGAACAGGTTCCTGCCCGAAAGCAGCATCGCCCGGCTCGGCTTACAGACCGCTCCGCTGGTCGAGCCCATAATACAGGCCTCTGCGAAGGTTGTGCCGCGTCGGACGAGCTGGTCCATATTCGGCGTGGCGATGTACGTGTTGCCCAGTGCCGCGATGGTGTCGAAACGCTGGTCGTCGGTAACGACAAACAGCACGTTGGGCCGCTTCTTCTGAGGCTGCCCGCCGCCGAAGCAACGCACCTGCAAGGTACCTGCGACAACACCGCCCAGCCCCAACCTGAGAAAGTCTCGCCTCGTGTGAATGCCCATAATACAACTCCTGCAATTGATACGATAAGCTGCTGCCGGATATGTCACCCATCTTAGCGAAAAAACGGACGCGGCAAAAGTGAAAAAACCGCCCCGGCGTTGCCGGCCGCATCGGCTGTTGACGAAGGCCGGTCGTGGCAATAGAATCGCCCGCGTGGTGTGAGGGGGGGTTGTTTTTGAAAGGAAAAAATGGCAACGGTAAACGAGAACTTCAGGAAACTGCAGGCGGGCTACCTGTTCGCCGAGATTGGGCGACGGGTTAACGCATTCAGGCGTGCCAACCCCGCCGCCGAGTTGATCAGCCTGGGCATAGGTGACGTCACGCAACCTCTGGCACCTGCGGTGATAGAGGCAATGCACAAAGCCGTCGACGAGATGTCGCGCCGAGAAACCTTTCACGGCTACGATGACGGCCACATCGGCTACGAGTTCCTCAGAAGCGCAATAAGACAGCACGATTACGCCGAGCGCGGCGTCGATATCGACCTCGACGAGATATTTATCAGCGACGGCGCCAAGTGCGACACCGCCAACATCCAGGAGATATTCGGAACCGACAACGTGGTGGCGGTGTCCGACCCCGTGTACCCGGTTTACGTTGACACGAACGTAATCGCCGGCAGAACGGGCCCGGCCGGCCACGACGGCCGCTACCGCGGCATCGTGTATATGCCGTGCACGGAAGACAACAATTTCGTGCCCGAGCCGCCCCGCCGGCACGTGGACTTGATCTACTTGTGCTTTCCCAACAATCCCACCGGCGCGGTGGCCACCGCCGAACAGTTGGGCAGGTGGGTCGAATACGCCAGGCAAAACAGCGCGGTAATCTTTTTTGATGCAGCCTACGAAGCGTTTATAACCGAGCCGGATATCCCCCACTCGATTTACGAGATCGACGGCGCCAAGGAGGTCGCGATAGAGTTTCGCAGCTTCTCGAAGACGGCGGGCTTTACTGGTGTCCGGTGTGCCTTTACGGTGGTGCCGAAGGCTCTGAAGGCATCAACGGCCGACGGCGGGACGATCGAAGTCAACTCTCTGTGGCACCGCCGACAATGCACCAAGTTCAACGGCGTTTCATACATAACGCAGGCAGGCGCAGCAGCCGTTTACACTCCGCAGGGCGCAAAGCAGGTCCGCGAAACAATCAAGCTGTATATGCAAAACGCGGAGATGATCCGCACGAGGCTGCGTGAAATGGGCTATACGGTCTACGGCGGCGTCAATGCACCGTATATCTGGCTGAAGGTGCCGGCGGGGATGGACTCGTGGCGGTTTTTCGATTTGCTGCTGGAAAAGGCGAACGTCGTGGGCACGCCCGGCGTTGGTTTCGGGCCTTCGGGAAGGGGCTATTTTCGCCTGACGGCCTTCGCAGACCCGCCGAACGTCCGGCAGGCCCTGCAGCGGCTTGAAGATATCAAGCCGTAAAATGATTCAAGATGCGCAATAGTGTTACCGCATATATCGGCCTGGGCAGCAACCTGGGCGACAGGGAAGCGCACATACGCAGCGCCCTGGAATTGCTTTCACGCAGCGAAGCCGTGGAAGTTTCAGGCGTAAGTCGGCTCGTGGAGACCAGGCCCCTGGCTCAGGCCAAACAACCAAGTTACATAAATGCGGTTGCCCGCATACAGACGACCCTGCCGGCCCGCGACGTGCTGGGACTGCTAAGCTCCGTGGAAAAAGAACTCGGCCGGGTCAGGAAAGAAAAATGGGCCTCGCGCGTTATTGACCTGGACTTGCTGCTGTTCGGCGAAGAAGTGATACAACAACCCGCACTGACGGTGCCGCATCCACAGATGCACCTTCGCAGCTTTGTCCTTCGGGGTCTGTGCGAACTTGATGCCAAGCTGGTCCATCCGCTGATGAATGTAACCGTGGAAGAACTGGCGGCCAGGCTCAACGGCCGGGACTTTGTGCTCGAACCAGACCAGGCCCGGTTGATAAGCATCGCAGGAGTTATAGGTGTCGGCAAGACCACCGTCGCACGTAAGCTGGCGGAGCTGCTGGATTGTCGCGTTATTCTCGAAGAATATGATAAGAACCCGTTTCTGCCGCAGGTTTACGAAGGCAGGAAGGAACTGGCGCTCGATTCGCAGTTATTCTTTCTGACCAGCCGGGTGGCGCAGCTCAGCAAAGAGGCTCTTGGCCCCGCCCAGCTTGCCGTGACGGACTACCTCTTCGAGAAGGAGCTTATCTATGCGGAGGCGCTTCTGGACGGCCGGCAACTGCAGCTTTACCGGAACGTATACCGATACCTGGAGAACAGGGTCGTTCGGCCGGTGGTGGTAATCTACCTGCAGGACACCGTGGAAAACTGCCTCGAGCGGGTCCGCAGGAGAAACCGCCCCTACGAGCGACGGGTCAAGGCCGACTTCCTCGAACAATTGCACCGCCGGTACGATAAGATGCTTGCAGATTGGCAGGCTTGTCCGGTGATTCGCCTGCGGATGAGCCGGTTCGACTGTATGAAACCCGATGATATGGCCCATCTCGCAAAACAGGTCAGAAGTTACGTGGCGGTTTGATATATGGAAGTTGTACAGGCAATAGAGCGTGTCAGGCAGCTTGTTGTACAGGCACGCAGGCAGGGTAAGAGAATCGGCCTTGTCCCGACTATGGGAGCGCTTCATACAGGCCACATCTCGCTCATCGAACAGGCCCGCAAGGATACCGACTATGTGGTGGTAAGCATATTCGTCAATCCCACCCAATTCGGTACCGGGGAGGACTTTGACAGGTATCCTCGTCCCTTCGAAGCGGACCTGGAAGTATGCAAAAAGCACAAGGTCGACCTCGTTTTTGCACCGCAGCCCCACCAGATGTACCGCCGGCCACACCTGACGTGGGTCGTCGTTGAGAAGATAACCGAGCCGTTGTGCGGGCGATTCCGGCCGGGACATTTCCGCGGGGTGGCCACCGTCTGCGCGAAACTTTTCAACATCGTCCAGCCCGACGTCGCATTCTTCGGCCAGAAAGACGCCCAGCAGGCGGTGGTAATCAGGAAAATGGTCGCCGATCTGGATATGCCGCTTGAGATCGTGGTTTGCCCGACGATTCGCGAAGCCGACGGACTGGCCGTCAGCAGCAGAAACAAGTATCTCAACCCGCAGCAGAGAAAAGATGCGGCACTTCTTTATAAGTCGCTGCAGCAGTGCCGCTCGCTTATAGAATCGGGTACCCGGGACGTACAGACGCTCGTGGGCCGGATGCACAAGGTCCTCGAACAATCGCCGCAGATAAAACCCGAGTACGTCAGCATTGTGGACGCCGAGACGCTCGAAGACCTGCAGCAGGTCCGCGGCAGGGTGTTGGTTGCCATAGCCGCCCGGCTCGGCGACGCCAGGCTGATAGACAACATTATCGTGGACGTCCCGCGCTGAAATTGTACAATACACACCGAAAGAACCGCCCATGAGCGCTTTGGCAAAAGGCAGAAATTATGTATATAAAAGTGCTAAAAAGCAAGCTTCACGGTGCCACGGTAACCGATGCGAGACTGGATTATATGGGGTCGCTGGCGATTGATTCGTCGCTGATGGCCGCGGCGGAAATTGTGCCGTACGAATGTGTTATGGTTGCCGACCTTGACAACGGCAACCGCCTTCAGACCTACGTCGTGCCCGCCCCGGCCGGCAGCGGTGACATCGTCGTACTCGGCGCCGCCGCACACTTAATCAAGCGGGGAGACACTGTTATAATCTTCGGCTTCGGCTACTATGACCGTGATGAACTCGAGGGAATTGAACCGAAGGTCATTATCCTCGACGAAAAGAATCGCATAAAAGCCCGGAAGCCGTAGCCTGCCCGGCACGAACAGGTCTCGGCCGCGGGGAGCAAAAAATGCATCCTGAACTGTTCGAGATACCACTGGTGCACCTGACGGTCAAGAGCTACGGCCTGATGATAGTGCTGGGTTTTATCGCCGCGGTTTCGCTTATCCGGCGGCTCAGCAGGGACGTAACACCACATCCCCAGTTCATCACCAACGCCGCGTTGTATTCGTTGATAGCCGGCGTTGTCGGGGCACGCATCTTTTACGTCGTGCATCATTTCGACCAGTTCCAGGGCCGCATCGGCTCGGTTTTCGCCGTCTGGCAGGGAGGGCTTGAGCTGCTCGGCGGAGTGACGCTGGCCATCGTTGTCGTGCTGCTATACCTGCGGCACCACAGGCTGCCGGTGCTTTACTACCTCGACGTTCTGGCGGTGGGCCTGATGCTTGCGCTCGCGTTCGGAAGAATCGGCTGCTTTCTGAACGGCTGCTGCTTCGGCAAGCCGACGTCGCTGCCGTGGGGGGTTCGTTTTCCGTACGGCTCGTTCGCCTACCGCAGCCAGGTACAGCCCGACCCCGCAAGGGGCCGCAGCCGACCATACTTCGAGCTACCCGACGATTTCTTCGACGTTTTCTACGCAGACGGCCGGGTGGTGCGGGTGCTGAAGCCCTTCGAAAGCCTAACCAGTCAACAAAAGCAATTCCTGGCGGAAAAGGATATGTTGCGCAGCCTGCCGGTGCATCCGACGCAATTGTATTCGTCGGCGAACGCGGTATTCTTGTGCCTCGTGCTTTACTTTTTGCGGAGAAGAACCATCCGAACCAACAAGAAGCCGCGATTTTTTGCCAGGGCCGGCTACGTCTTTTCGACGATGTTCATCTTGTACGGGATCACCCGATTCTTGATCGAGTACCTCCGTGACGACAATCCGTTTGAATACGGCTGGTGGATGGTCTACAGGGGGGGCACCATATCACAGAACCTCGGCATATACCTGGTAGTGCTGGGGTTGTGCCTGATTGTCGCGTTTCGATTTGCAAAATCGCCGAACGCGACGCTCACAAAGACGAAGAACGCAGCAACGACTCGTCGATAAGCTCTTTCAGCGCCTCGCAAAGCGCATCCATCTGCTGTTTTGTATGTCCGCTCTGTACCGATATTCTCAGTCGGGCGGTCCCCGGCGCAACGGTAGGCGGGCGGATTGCAGGTATAAAAAAGCCCACCTCGAACAGCCTTTGCGAGACATCGAGGGCCTTTTTCGTATCGCCGATCATCAACGGGATAACGTGGCTTTGACTTGCGCCGGTATCAAGCCCCAGCCCCTTCAGCCTGCCTCGCAGGTACAGGGCGTTGTCGCAGAGGCGTCGCCTTCGTTGTGGTTCGTTCCGCAGGATGTCCAGCGCAGCCAGGGCCGCCGCACAGTTCGCAACCGTCGGCGCGGTGGTATAGATGAAACTACGCGACTTGTTGATAAGAAGGTCGATTACCGCCCTGTCGGCTGCAACCGCACCGCCGGCACTGCCCAGCGCCTTGCTGAGCGTCACTACTACTATGTCGACCTCGTCCAGAAGTTGCATCTGCTCGGCAAGACCTGCCCCGGCAGGCCCGAGGCAGCCGAACGCGTGTGCCTCGTCAACAACAAGAAAGGCTCCGTACTTGTTCTTCAGCTCAACCAGCACGGCCAGGTCCGCCGTATCACCGTCCATCGAAAAAATGCTTTCGGTGATGATGAACTTGCGCCTGAACCGGCCGTCCGCCAACAGCTTTATCAGGCGGTCCGGCCTGTCGCGTCGGTACGTGCGGAACTGCGCCTCGGCGGCCCTTGCAGCGTCAATGATCGAGGCGTGGTCGAGCCTGTCCAGAAGCAGCAGGTCGCCCTTTTGTGCGATGGTTCTTATCAGGCCCTCGTTGGCCGTCCAGCCCGACGGAAAAACCAGGGCCGCCGGTTTTTGCAGCAGCCCGGCAAGGCGGGCCTCGAGTTCGACGTGAAGTTTCATCGTCCCGCTTATCAGTCGTGATGCCGCAGCTCCGTGGCCGTACCTGGTCACGGCGTCGCAGACGGCCCGTCGCAGGTGCGGATGTCCGGCCAGGCTCAGGTAGTCATTGCTGCAGAACGTGACCTTTTGCCGCCCGCCGATTTCGACGACCGGGCCCTGCACGGAATCAACCCGCACAGGACGACGCAGCAGATCGGCCTGCTTCAGCCGGTCAAGTTCGGCCCTGACAAAGTCAAATCGGTCCGTCGGCATTTTCAGTTGAACCTCGCAAGATGTTATGTGCTATTATAGTAGAGGTTGCCGCCAGCCGATACATTGATATACGGTCCGAATGGTCCGGTGGGTATTATGGGTCTTTACGACAGAGACTACACGCGCGCAGGCTACGAGCACCATCCTCACAGTACGCCGCAGATGCGGTTTGCCTGGCCGCGAGTCACACCCGTGGTCAAGTGGCTGCTGATAATCAACATCGGCGTGCACCTGGTCAAGGTGCTGACTTTCCGTACCAGCGGGCCGACGTTGACGCCGTTCGACCAGCTCTTTTCCGTGTATCCCGCCACGCTCGGGCAGGGGCTGCAGTTGTGGCGGCTGCTGAGTTACCAGTTTCTGCACTGGACGGGCTGGCACCTTTTTATGAATATGCTGGGATTGTTCTTCCTGGGTCCGACGCTCGAGCGCCACTGGGGTAGCAAGAAGTTCCTGAGGTTTTACCTCGGTTGCGGAGCGGCCGGAGGGGTCGTCCTGCTGCTGCTTGTTGCGGCGGGCTTTCTGGACCCGGCCCCGATGGTAGGCGCATCCGGAGCTGTGCTGGGCCTGCTGGCGGCCTGTGCCATCCTGTTCCCGCACTTCGTGGTTTTTGTTTTTTTCTTTCCGGTACCGATAAGGGTCGCCGCCGTCGGATTAACGCTTCTGTACGTTTTCAACCTGCTTTCCAGAGGCTACAATGCCGGCGGTGATGCCGCCCACCTGGCCGGGATGGCCACGGGCGCTTTTTACGTGTTGTCGGCACGCGGGCGGGCGGCCGTAATGCTCAAGTTTCGTTCGGGAAGGTGGCAGAAAAAACTCGCGGCCGAACGGCAGCTACGCCAGGAAGTCGACCGCATCCTCCAGAAAGTGCACGACAGCGGCGTCCACAGCCTCACGGCAAAGGAAAGAAAGATTCTCCGCCGCGCCACCGAAATGGAGCAGATGCGAAACCGCTTGTAGCCACGGCCCCATATCCACGAGCCGGCTCAATCCCACTTGAAGTCTTTGCTCTTACCGAGCAGTTCCTTGACGCGAGCCTCTACGTTCCTGGCCTTGTAGTCGGGGTCTCTCCAGTGGTCAAGCTCAGCCTGGCTTTCCTCAAGTTCCTTCTGGAGCCTGCGCAGCCGTTCAAGCAGTTGCTCATACTCGAGCTGCTTTCGCCTGGTGATCAGGTCGTAGCGCGCGGCAACCACCTCCCGCAGCCTTGCGGTCAACTCGGTCTTGGCCTGCCCATCGGCGGTTCGAATCTTTCGCAGCAGCTTGCGTCTCTGTTCTTTCAGCTCGAGGTCCTGTTTCAAAACTTCCGCAAGCTCAGGATTCGACCTGGATGTTTCGTAGATGCGCTGATACTTCGTGAAGCTCAAGATGAGCTTTCGGCGGTAGATAGCAGGGTCGTCCGACCGCAACTGTTGGAGCTCTTCGGCCTGTTCCGGGTAGTTCTCCTTGAGCCATTTCAGGTATTGCTCGACCACCTCCGGCCGGGGCATCTGCCGGCCGGGACCAGAAAGTCTCCGAGCCTGTCGGCCAGCGTGTTCTTGACCGCCCACACCGGGCCGGAGCATCTGCCGGTCGGAACCCTTGCGCTGGCGGCGATACCGGCCCTGGTCGCCGTGCGCACCTGCCCTTCTTTCAGAACGCTCGTGCATCAGTCTGCTCATTCGGGCACGGAATGCAGCAGCGTCTTTTCGCCGCAACTGCTGCAATTCAGCCGCCAGTGAAGGGTCGCTGTCGCGCAGGCGCTGCATCATACGGTCGATGCGTTCCTCAGTCAGCGCCTGGTCGGCACGCTCATCCTCGGCGCGGATCGCGTTGCCCTGCTTCTCGGCAGCGGCCCATACGGCCTGTGCCGACACCGCAAGGCACAGAACAACCACGCATCGCAATGCGAAAGATACGCTTCTCTCCATCTTGCTATCCTTTCCAGAATTCCGCGCTGATATCCGTCAACTCGCTTTCTATTTCAGCCGCCTCGTCAAAGCCCTGCGAAAAATCCTCGCCGAGCTGCAACGCCAGAAGCTGGTTTTCAAGCTGGTCCATCTCGGCCTTGAAAGCAGCCAGCTCAGGGTCGTCGGCGGCAAGGTTGGTGCTGTCCCAGACGGCCGGAGGAATCTCTTGATAATCCGCCGGGCCTGTTCGCAAAAACGCAATGTAGACCGCCGCGGCCACCGCCAGCACCGCTGCGGCGGCTGTCACCCGGCGCACGGTCCTTTTGAACGTGCCCGTCCGCCCGGCATCGAGATTCGCGGCCACCCGCGCCTTTATCTCTTCTATGAGCTGCGGGCTCGGCTGCGGCCCGGGATCGCGGGCAAAAAGCTCATCGCCTGCCCGGATATCGTCAAGCACCTGCTGTGCCTGGTCGCGGGCCACCAATTCATCGACAAGTCTTTCAAGGTTTTCAGCGTTTCTGCCCTGCATCGCATCAAGGCTCCATTAGTTCCCGCAATTTCTTAAGCCCCCGGTGTACCTTCGCCAGGGTGGTGCCTATTGGCTCGCCACGTATGGCGGCCAGCTCCTTGAAACTGAGTTGCCCGTAGTACCGCATCACAATTAAATCCCGCGTATCGGTATCGAGCCTCTCGAGACAAACCTGTAACTCATCGGCCAGTTCCGGCCCCCGGTCGGGTGCTGCCGGGTTCGGCTTCAACTGCTCGGCTTCGGCACGAAGCAACCTTCGCCGCCTGGCGACGGTGCGGAGATGGTCGTGAAACACGTTGCTCGCCGTCTTGAACAGCCACGCCTCGAAGTTGTCCCCGCGACAGGAGCCGATTTTTCGCACCAGTTTTACAAATAGCTCGCCGAGCAGGTCTTCGCTTGTCGCCGCATCACCCGTCAGCCGAAAAAAATAACGGTACAGACTGGTTGCATACCTGTCGACCAACGCTTCAAAACCAGCGGCCTGCCCGGCCTTGCATCCTTCGAGAATCCGCTCTAATTCAGCGTGGTCGGTCATCTGTCGGCGCCGTTTCCGCAGATAAAGACGCACCCCGGGCCGGGTTTATTGCAGCGGTTCCCCGTCCCGGCGGTGCCGAAAAAGTGGCAAAATGCTGTTTTTCCTGGTTCGGCGGTCAGAACTTGAGCTCGTCTTCGTTCTCATCCTCGTCCTGGTCGTCCAGCTTCCACTTCTCGGACTCCTCTATGTCGTCGATCTCGCGCTTCATAAACTTGACCAGCTTGTCCTGAATGGGTGCCAGCTTGCCGTACCATTCCAGCATTTGCTGGTAACTGGACACCAACATATCGAGCCGCAGAAGCTGCCACTTGGCCAGGCATTCGGGTTCCTTGATCGTGCCGAAGGGGTCGCACTTGAAAATCCTTTGGCCGGCCGGTCCCGTCTCGAAAAACTCACAGTCTTTGCATTGAATCATTCGTGCCTCCGACTACTCGTGCGCAAAAAAGATATTGCCTCAACTCAACATATCGCTATAGTAGCATATACGCCCTCGGGCCGAAAGTGTTGTACGATAATCACAAGGGCTTTTTCAGGAGCACTGCGTGGGAAAACCGAGAAGACGACGCAAAGTGGGCAGCAAGAAAAGGCGTGCCCGCTGGAAAGTCAGACATAAAAAGTGCTGAGTTTCAGGTGGTATCAGGGCAGCATACCGGCAGCCCAGGCGGGCTGATCCTCCGTTAAACCGCACGTCGGCGAACGCCGCCATTGTGGTATTATGAAACACTTCACGGTAACCTTCTGGCCCGAAAAGATTAAGGTCTCGGTCCACGCCGGTGCGACAATTCTCGAATCGGCGCACCTGGCCCAGGTGATACTCAATTCGCCTTGCGGAGGCAAAGGCCTTTGCCGCAAGTGCATCGTCAGGCTCGAACCCGAAGGCAGGGAGGTGCTCGCCTGTCAGTACCGTGTCGAGCGCGACCTTACGGTTACGGTCCCGGCCGAGTCGAGATTGTCCTCGGGCCAAATTCTCACCGAAGGACCCGCCAGGCGCCTGGAAGTGGTGTGCGACGTTTTCAGGGATTACGTCGAACTCAGCCCTTCCGGC
Organism: uncultured Pirellulales bacterium; assembly: GCA_964429265.1. GTDB lineage: Bacteria > Planctomycetota > Phycisphaerae > Sedimentisphaerales > Anaerobacaceae > CAYSBK01. The sequence continues at coordinate 13,856 of CAYSBK010000004.1, forward strand.
CGGGTGCTCGGGCTGGCCATCGATGTGGGAACCACTACGGTCGTAGCCAAGCTGCTCGATATGAGAACCGGCCAGGTCCTCGCCGCCGATGCCGAATACAACCCACAGGCCAGGTACGGCTACGATGTCATAAGCAGAATAAGCCACGCCTCCACCGACCAGGGATTGCGCGATCTGCAAACGCTGATCATCGAGTGCATCAACGAACTTATCGGCAGGCTCTGCAGCCGGGCGGCTGTCAACACGGCCGAGATATTCGAGGCTTGCGTGGTCGGCAATACAACGATGAATCACCTGCTGTTGGGTCTTTCGGTAAAACAGCTTGGCGTGGCCCCGTACGAACCTTTGTTACTCGATGCCCGGAACGTCTCGCCCGCGCGGCTGGGTCTTGATATAAACCCGGCAGGAAACGTCCACACCGTCGCAAATATCGCAGGCTTTGTCGGTGCCGACACCACGGCGGTGGCGCTGGCCACCGGGATTGACCTGGCTGAAGATGTCTGCCTGGCGGTAGACATCGGGACCAACGGCGAGGTGATACTGGTCAGTCGCGATGGTATTTACGCGGCAAGCTGTGCCGCCGGGCCGGCTCTCGAAGGCGCCCGCATAACCTGCGGCAGCAGGGCCGTCAACGGCGCCATCCAGGCCGTGCTGGCGAACGAGCAGGATATCGACATCGATGTCATAGGTGGCGGCCCCGCACGTTCCATATGCGGAAGCGGCCTTATCGACGCCGTGGCGGTGCTTCTCGAGCTGGGCGTCATCGAGCCTACCGGCCGATTCAACAACCCCGACGAGATGAAAGATGATCTGCCACAGGCGATTCGCGCCAGGCTTACCAGGCACAACGACCAGCCGGCTTTCAGGCTCTCGCCACCGCAACCAGGCCCCGGAGGCGGAGTGATTCTTACTCAGCAGGATATTCGTGAATTGCAACTTGCCAAAGGCGCCATCGCCGCCGGCATAGGGTTGCTGCTGCAAAAGCTGAATCTGCGCCCGCAGGAAATCGGGCGGATTTTCCTGGCCGGAGCGTTCGGCAACTATATCAGGTGCGAAAACGCCGTGCGGATAGGCTTGCTGCCCGGCGTGGCCCCCGACCGGATTCAATTTGTGGGCAACGCCGCCGCTACGGGGGCTGAAATGGTGCTTTTGAGCACAAAATGCAGGCGCAAAGCCGCTGAGCTGGCACGCAAAATCAGATATCTTGAAGTTGCCCGCGAAGGGGCGTTTGCGTCGGTTTTCGCCGATTCAATGATGCTGCAGCCGGTTGGGGCGGACCACGCCGGCGGCCGCCCAGCCCAACGGACGTGCAAAAAATCTCGAAAAAAAAATTCAGGGCTTGACAGGCCCGCTGCCACCTGGGATAATTGCAAATCGTAGGGGGTCGTCGAATTCAGTAAATTTTGTTGGACAGACGATAAGCTCTTTGCTATAGGATAAGCTCTTTGCTATAATTAGAATAAAGCTAAGCCAACAGGTGCCGGGGTAATTTCCGCTTTTCCCTCTCCCTCCGCATTTCCGCTACCCGGCCCTGTTTTTTTTATGCGCGGCTTTTCTCCGGCCGCGGTGTTCCACGTTGCGATCCGTGCCCGGCCACGGGAGATTTTTCCACAAAATTTTCTCCAGCCGTGCAGCCAAACCCGCGGGCATTTTATTGGACATTGAAAACAGGTCCGATTAAAGACCGCGTTACGCTCAATATATTGAGCGGCGCAGACACCCCGGCGTATGTATGTAGGGATACCGGTTATGGGTCGTTGGTCACCCGGCGGCCGTGCGGTTAAAGAAAAATCGCCCTTCCTGTCGATATTCGCCTAAGTTACGGCGGGCCCTGGAAAAGCCCGCACCGCCGGCGGCAACCGAAGCGTCGGCTCGTTTATGGTAAGTAGTTTCTGAGGAATGATGCAGTATGAGCAAAAGGGAGTTAATAGACTGTATTTGCGAGATTAACAAGACCGCCAGGCCGGAATTCCTGGAGACCTTCTCGGAACAGGAGCTGACGGCCTACCTCGAACACCTTATGGAGCTCGACCTCGAAGAACTGGCCGTTCGGTGCTGAAGCCCGGGCGATTAGCGACCGGTGTCCCTTTCGGTGCGGTCGCCACGCTGTTCTTTCTTCCTTTGAAGTCCCGTCGGCTCTATCTGCGGATCGACCGGCAGCACCGCCGGCAGGGCAAGCATATTATTCTGCTTGAACTGAACAAGCACCGGCCGGTACTGGTTGGGCAGGTGGAACGCAAAGTCAATCCACTTGATACGCTCTTTCTGCTGGTAGTCCTCGCGTGTCAGCGTGATTGTGTGGGATAGCGGCGCAACCTTCAGCAAACCATTTTCAATGTATCCGACCGGATAAAGATTCCTGCCTTGTCGCGGCAGGGCTGCCCGACCCTGCCGTTCCGCGGCGGCTACCACCCGGACCTGCGAAAGCGTGAACGCTGCCGCCTCTGCCGGTGTCGATTGGCGGATGCCCAGGCGTACCATAATGAGGCGATGGCCGCTGCGCTGCGGTACCGGCTTGCCGTCCGTGGTGGTCAGGCGCTCGCCAGGCTGCCACACAACAACGGGTTGCTCCTGCGAAGCCCGCTTCGGCGGCAGGGCGATTACCTCAGAACTGGTTACCGTTGTCACTTTGCGCGACACCCCCAGCCGATTCAGGTACAACTGGTCGAGGAAATCAGGATGGACCAGGGCGAAACTTACCGCCCCCGAAAGGCTGCCTTTACTTGCCATCGCAAACAGGCCGGTAACCAAACCGTCGCTGTTCAGAATGAGCTTATGCGGATTCCGGAGGTCCGGCCGGGAGGAGTCGAAGCGACTGTAGGGGTATTTACCGGGCAGCGGACACATCAACAGCACCGTGACCAACAGCCCCGACGACACAAGGCCCAGCAGAAACCCACATATAAGTCGACCCGCCTGCTCGACATTTTTTCCGAACTCTACCTTGACCCGAAGTAACTGCTGCGTGAGAGTCTGCAAAACGGCAAAGGCAACCACAAACAACAAGCCGAAAGCCAGCGGCTGGGCCCAGGGCAACAAGGCGGGAAATCGACTTTGGCCTCCCCGCCCGATGAAAAACCCCGCAACGGTTTCAAAATAGGCGAAGGCAACGAAGCTCGATACAATGACCGTTACCAGGTCGACAAAGGCCTTAAGCAGCGTGCCCTTCTGGTACTGGTAGACCGCGCATATCAGAACGATCAACACTACAACCAGGTTGGCAATCAACATAATTCTTCTCCGATACTACCGCTGCACGTCAATTTGCACTACGTCTCCGTGTTTCGCTTTTGCTGCTTGGCCTTCGCAAAAACCCGAACCACTTCGTTTATTGAAGTAGTTCCCGCCATCACTTTTCTTAACGCCTGTTCCTGCAGGTACAGCATCTTGGCACCCCTGAAGTGCGAGCTGACCTCCGAAGGTGACTTGGAATCTATCACCTTCTTCCTGAGCGTCTCATCGAGTGTGATAACCTCGAAAACGCCCGTCCTGCCGACAAAGCCGGTCCCCTGGCAGTGCTCGCAGGTGTGTGGCTTGCCGTGCTTGTCATAGATGACCTTGCCGGCCCTGTAGAGAACCTTGACCTTGCTCGCGGCCAGCCCGAACTTGCGCAGCAGCTCCTGGTTGGGCGCATATGCCTGCTTGCACTGTTCGCAGAGAACTCTAAGCAGCCGCTGGTTCGATATTCCAATCAGGTTCTCGACGGCGGCCGCTTTGTTGGTGACCAGTTGCATCCAGTGACTTAAAGCTCTCAATACGCTGTCGGCTTCAAGGCAAACGTAGATAAGCTTGCCGTCTGCGGCCGCCTGGCAAATCACCTTCGCGGTTTCGGTGTCGCGGCATTCCGATACCCCGACTATATCGGGACCCATCCGTATCATGGCAGTGAGCCTTTTCGCATAGGTTGTAGTACCGGTGTCGCTAAGTGTAAAAAGCTCCTGAGTGATGTTCGGAAGTTCAAACGGCGGGTCTCGTTCGAGAGTGTGGATGTCGTTGATGAATGCATCGTGGTTCCGCAACAGAGCATAGAACGTCGTCGTTACCCCGCTTCTGGCCGTGCCCGACACAATAAAGATGCCCTGCTTCGCCTCACGCAGCGCCGCAAGCTGCTGCAACTGTTCCGGCATCAGACCCAGATTATCCAGCTTCGTTATCTGCACATGCTCTATTCTTCTTATCTTCACCTGCTCGCCGGCGGTCGAACCGGCGGTTGTCAGTTCCCATTCGATTGTTTCATTGTCCTTGTGGGTCCTGAAAGTGCCCTTCTGCGGTTTTCTCCTTTCCGCAACGTCGAGGTCGCCCAGGTTCTTGAGAAACCTGATGAAATGCTCGGCCTGGTCCCTCGGCATCGAGATCCCCTTGCCCAGCACACCATCGACCTCGTAAACAACCCTGTAGGCCTGAGGCCCCGGTACCAAAGTAACGTTACTAACCCTTCTCCAGATAATATCGGAAAAGAACTCGTGGGCCGCCTTGTAGCCGACAAAATCCGGCGTCTTGGCAGCCGGAACCGGAACCTCGTTGTTGTTGGCGGTAACGAACACCAGGCTCGTCAGTGCCTCGAGCCGTTTCTGCTTGCTGGCAAAAAGGCTCTTGATATGCTCGGCTGTCAGCACCCGTTCATGTTCTACGACTCTGGCATTTCTATGAGCGACATAGCTAAGGGCCGCCGCACCCACCGCAACAACGTGAAGCAGCAGCCCGATAAAGAAAACCGGTATCACAAGCCAGAGAGTTATGCCGGCCCCGGCAGCGGCAAAGACAACCCCCGTCCAGAAACCTTGCTTTGTCCCGACCGCGCGGGCGTCCTGGTAGACCCAGCAAATCAGAGGCAGCACTACGTAGAACCCGCCGGCAAAGAGAATGATCTTGAAAACCGATATATACCCGCCGAATTGCAACACGCTCAGTAACCTTATGGGCATATAGTGCTCCGTCGTCAGGGTGTGCACACCTACAGGATGCTGCTGCTTGTTGCTCTGATTCCCTTGAGCGCCATCTTGAGTTCCTCGAGGTTGGGTGCAAATCGATAAGCGTCCTTGGGGTCCACGCTGCCGTTCTTTATCAACTCGCACAAACTATCCGTGAAATCCTGCATCCCTTCGTTCTGCGAGCTCCGGATGACGCTGGGCAGGTCCCCTTCTCGCTTTTCGCTTATCAGCTTTCGCACGACGGGGTTGGCTATAAGTATTTCGACGGCGGGAATTCTGTCGACCCCCTCCTTGAGACACGGCAGCAGTACCTGGCTGATCACAGCATTCAACGTCAGGCTCAGCGTTTGCCGCACCAGGTCCCTTTCATCCTGGGGAAACAGGTCCAGCAATCTCTGCACGCACTGAGAGGCATTGGCGGAATGCATCGTGCCAAAAACCAGGTGGCCCGTCTCGGCGGCTCTCATCCCCGCGGTAACGGTCTGCGAGTCTCTCATTTCGCCGACGACCACAACGTCGGGGTCCTCCCTCATCAGGTATTTCAGGGCCTCTTCATAGCTCTGGACATCGACACCCACCTCACGCTGCGAAACAATCGCCTTTGCATCCTTGTAGATGTACTCTATCGGATCTTCAATGGTAACAATGTGGCAGGCGCGCGTTCGGTTTATGTGGTCGATCATCGAAGCAATGGTGGTCGACTTGCCGCAGCCCGTCGGGCCGACCACCAGCACCAGGCCCTGGCCCCTTTCCGCGATACTCTCCAGAATAGGCGGCAGATGCAACTGTTCAAAAGGTGGTATGGTGGAGTTCACCCGCCTTGCCGACAGGCTGATCATTCCTCTCTGTCGGAAGATGTTTATGCGGAAGCGGTTCTCCGAGTCCAGCTCGTGGGCAAAGTCCAGCGTGCCGGTACGCAGAAAGAACTCCTTCTGCTCCGGGCTGAGTATCTCGAAAACAAGCTCCTCCATCCGCTTCTCGGTCATCACCTCGCCCGTTGTGTTTTTCAGTTCGCCGTATATGCGCAATTTGGGCGGCTGGCCGACCTTCAAGTGCATATCACTGGCACCGGTCTTTACGGCGGCCTTGAAGAACCGATTAAGCTGCGGCTCTCGCCCACCGATGCTGTGCGTGTCAATAGGTTGTCCCTTGACCATAATTCTATATCCCGGAACGCTGCGGCCTGTGTCATCCACGGGCAAAACAGTGTGGCACAACTATATGCGTTATTATAGGAGTTTCGACGGCCATTGTCAACAGGACAGGCGGCCGGGGCAGAATTTCCTGCAACGTGGCTCCCGGCCAAAACCGGCCGCCGCATACCACGGCCGAATCCCGCCTCATCACGCCCAAACACCTGTTCCGGCGACCGTGTACGGCACCACCGTGCAGGCGGCATCCTGTTCAGGCTCACCACCGTCTGCGGCGAATCGGCCCGGCCTCTATGCAAACTCGATTTGGTCGGCGCCGCCGAGTTCGGTGACGTGGCAATCGACGGCGTAGGTTCTCTCCGGCAGCACTATCAGAACGTTCGCCACCTCGGCGTTGTATGCAAACGGGGCATGGTGCCAGACGCCCGGATTCAGCGAAACCAGCGTCCCTCTGGGCACGTGGAATATTTCTATCTTGTCCAGCGGCACCTCGCCCGGCACGGTCGCGGGTCCGACGTGGATCAACACGTCCGCATCAAGCGGCAGGATTCCTTCGCCGCAGTTGTTGTGGAACTCCGTCACGTCCACGACAGGCGCCCGCTTACAAACCCGGCAGATCGAGAACGAGGCAATGCCCCGGCCCCCCAGGTCCAAACGAACCATATCACGGTAGAACTCGATCGGCTCGGCACCTATCTTCTCCGCATCAGGGTTGAGCATATTGGCGAAAGTACCGTACTTTCCGAAATCTTCCGTGCTGAGCTTTTTTATTTCTTGCTTTCTCATATCTCGCAGACCTCCAAAAAAACAGTTAAGATACCTGCCCCCTCTTTCACCGGGCGAAAGCGCCGACTTCGACTCACCGTGCCAGCAACAGCGTCAGCGTCATATATACCGCTACACTCATCGAGTCGTTGGCCGTAGTCACCAGCGGCCCTGAACTTATGGCCGGGTCTATCCCTATTCGTCGGAACAGAAACGGCAAGGTCAGACCAAGTGTCGTTGCTACCATTATTGCCGTGAACATTCCGATTCCAAAGGCGAAAACAAGCCTTACGGGTTCGACGACGTCGCTGGTCCTTGGCCTGTAGTTAAGCAGCAACCCACAAAGCAAACCGCCTATTATCGCGCAGGACAATGCAACCAGTACGGCGATCCTGAACTCCCTCCCGAACACCTGTGCAAATTTCAGTGCTGCCAGGTGTCCGGTGGCCAGGCCTGAGACCACAATGGCCGAGGTTTGCAACCCGGCGTTGCCGCTGATGGCGGCTATCATCGGCACGAAAGCTGCCGCTGCAACGTATATCGCCGGGTCCCTGCTCTTGAAGAACGTCATAACCATCGCGGTGATGGACGTGCCGATAAGGCACGGAAAAAGCCACGTCATCCGCACCTTTGCAGCGTGCAGCGCTGAGAAGGTGTCTCGTTCCTCGGGGTCGGTTCCCGCCATCGTGTACAGGTCTTCGGCAGCCTCCTCCTCGGCGACCTCGACGACGCGGTCGGCTGTGATCCTGCCGACCAGCTTGTGATTCTTGTCCAGCACCGGAACTACGATAAGGTCGTTCTTGCTGAAGATATTCCTGACTTCTTCCTGGTCCGCATCGACGGTCACGTAAATAGTGTCCGGGTTGACGAGGTCCTTGATTTTTGTACCTGCACGTGAGGTCAGAAGCTGTCGCACACGAACGTCCCCCAGGAAGCGCCCGTTGCGATCGACAACATACACGCAGTAGAAATCCTCGTCGATCTCAGCGGCGCGTATCTGCTCGACTGCCTCGGCGACCGTCGCATCCTCCGGCACGGCAATTACCACCGGGTCCATAATGCCGCCGGCAGAGTCCGCGCTGTAGCTCATCAACTGCCTGATCCTGGCCGCTCGCGCAGGAGAAACCCCCGCCAGAAGCTGTTCCCTCTCTTCTTCCGGCAGTTCGCCCAGCAGGTCGGCCGCATCGTCAAGGTCGAGTTCAAGGATGATGGACTTGAGCTCGTTATCCCCCAGCAGCTTGAACAACTGTCTGCGGGTGGCGGGGTCCACCTTTTCGAGCACCTCCGCCGAGGTGCTTCGGTCGAGCACGTCGAAAATCCTGCGCCTCTGCTCGTTGTCGCTGAGCTCGACGATCTCGGCGATGTCGCTGCTTCGCTGCTCTTTGAGCAGCCGACCAAGCGCCGCCGGGTCGCCTCCTTCAACCAGCGCACCGATACGCTGAGCAAGTTTTTCCTGCTGCTGTCCCATAATCTCAGCCCCGAAGAGACGCCGTTTTTTTCAGTTGATTGGACACATAAGATAACCCAGCCGTCACGGCCGGGCAAAGAAAATCTGTTGAGAGCATAGTCGGCTCAGTGCGTTCCAGGCCGGTAGATGCCGGTTCGGTCCACCGCGGACACAGAATATGCTTGTATCGGGGCCGGCGGCAGGGTATAATATAAGCGCTTTACGGCGCAGACCGGCCGTGGGCGAAAAGACGTGATGCCTGTTGAGTTTTGAGAGGGTCCGATGAAGAGCCCCGTTTATTGGACGTTGGTCATTACAGTGATGCTGAATGTCGCTGCTGGCGGCTACCCTGAGCCGGCGGTGGTGCAGGGGCCCGATAACTGGACCGCCGAGGTTCGCTTCGAGCATCCCCAGCAGATTATCCTGCAGCAAGGTACTGGCGCCGGCGCCAAGTTTTTCTGGTACTTGATAATCACGGTGATGAACAGAACCGGCCGGGACATCGACTTCTACCCGGTTTGCGAGTTGGTCACGGACAAGTTCGAAGTCCTTTCGGCCGGAACAGGAACCACTCCACAGGTTTTCGATCTGATAAAAAGGCGCCACCAGAGCCGATACCCCCTCTTGGAGCCGCTCGAGCAGACCGACAACCGCATACTTGAGGGGGAAGACAACGCCAAGGACATTGCCATCATCTGGCCGGATTGCAGCAGGGATGCAACCGGCTTCAAGATATTCATTTCGGGTCTCAGTAACGAAACGGCCGTTGTCGAACATCCCATAACTCACCGGCCCGTTTATTTAAGAAAGACGCTGGAACTCGAATACCGACTCAGGGGCGACCCGGCGGTGCGCTCGTCTTTGCGGTGCGACTATATCGGCAAACGGTGGGTGATGAGATAGCAGCCGCCACCTGCCGGGCCGGGCGGTACCACGGCGAATAACCAACACGTCGAAGCTTTTTCCCGGTGCCTGGTGTACGTCCGAAAATCAGGCACGTCGCAGCGACCCACACGCAACAGCAGCCCATCGCCGAAATGTGGTGCGGGTTTTTTTATCCGGGGCGGCGAATTTCTCGATAACTGTATGGCTGAACCGGCGATTCCCATGCTTGCCGGAAGTGTGTTGATTACGTTCTGCCGGGTGCACGATAGAGCCAGATCTGCACCCGCTGCAAAGGAGATAACAGAAATGCAGGCTACAACTACCAGACCAAAATCAATGAAAATGGACGAAATCCGGGCCAAGGCAAAATCACTTGGTATTGTACCCGGAAAAATGAAAAAGGCCGACCTCATCCACGCCATCCAGACCGCCGAGGGCTACACCCCCTGCTTCGGCTGGTCGAACGGCCGGTGCGAAAATACCGACTGCTGTTTCTGGGCGGACTGTCTGCGGACCAGACTCTAAAAGGCACCCGCCGTTACGACGACCGTACGCAGAGAAAGCCTGGTCCGATTACGGTGGTTCTTTTGCGATCGCGGCAATTCCGCTTGCAAGGCCGGCGCCGATGTATATACTGTCACCACAGCTTTGGATGCCGCCCCGCAGGGCCGGTCGGCGGCGCGGGGCTATGATTACTGGTGATATTGCAGGCAAGGAGACCCGGATGGGAAAAGGTGACCGCAGGACCAAGAGGGGCAAGATATGGCGCGGTACCTACGGTAAGGCGCGCCCGAAACCAGAAAAACTCACGTCGTCGCAACGTACACGCAGAGAACAAGGCTAAGGCGGAAAACCCTCAACTCAAACCCAAGCCGGCCGCCTCCTTGTCCAGCCCATATCGTTTCATCTTCTTGTACAGCGTGCTGCGGTTTATCTGCAGTTGCTTTGCGGTCTCTCTGCGGTTCCAGTGATTTGCCTGCAGGGCTTTGCGGATAATATCTCTCTCCGGCTCGGCAAGGGCCTGCCTCAGACCAGACCGCTTGTGAAGCCTGCGGGGTTCGGCTTGTTTTATCCAATCCGGCAGGTCTTCGAGAGTCACGAATCCACCCTTGCTCAGAAGTACCGCCCGCTCGATAACGTTCTGCAGTTGCCGCACGTTGCCGGGCCAGTCATACCGTTCCAGACACCGCAGCGCCGGCCCCGCGATGCCCAGCTTTTGTCGCTTGTGCTCGGCGCAATACTGCTTCAGAAAGTGCTGGGCCAGCAGCCGGATGTCGCCGGGCCTTTCCGCCAGCGGGGGCAGCTCTATCGTTACCACGTTGATACGGTAATAAAGGTCCTCCCGGAATCTCCCTGCCGCCACCAGCGCCTCGATGTCCTGGTTGGTCGCAAGTATCACCCTCGTATCAACGGTTATGGTCTTGTTGCTGCCCACAGGCTCGAACTGCCTGTCTTCCAGAACACGCAGCAGTTTCGCCTGCAGGGCCGGCGAGGCATTGGATATCTCGTCCAGAAAGATAGTCCCACCGTCTGCAACGAGGAATTTTCCCTGCTTGTTGCTGACAGCACCGGTAAACGCCCCGCGTACGTGACCGAACAATTCGCTTTCGAGCAGTGACTCCGGAAGTGCTCCACAACTGACTTCCACGAAAGGCCCGTCCCGGCGGGCCGACTGCTGGTGAATGGCGCGGGCCAGCAGGCTCTTGCCTGTGCCGGAAGGCCCCGTCATAAGAACCGTGGTGGTAGTATCGGCCACGGCAGCCACCAGCTCAAAGATCTTGGCCATCTTGTAATCCTGGCTGATGATGTTTTCAAGGCCGTACCCGCCCGTGGATTGGCCGTGCCGGCCCATATCTCCCCGCCCCTGCGATCGCTCTTTCAGCGCCTCCTGAACGGCCGAAACGAGCTGCGTTTCGGTTATCGGTTTGGTCAGATAGTCGCACGCCCCCGCCTTTATCGCCTTGACTGCGTCCTGGATAGTGCCGGCGGCGGTCACAAAGATGGTGGCGATGTGCGGATAGTCGGCACGAATACGCTTCAGCAGGGCCAGTCCGTTGCCATCAGGAAGATTCGCCTCTGTGATAACAAGATCGTAGCGGTCGCCGCCAAGCTGCTGCGCTGCCTGCCTCAAAGTTCTTGCACGGGCGGTTTGAAAGCCGTATTCGGCAAGCAACTCCCGCAGGCCGGCCTCTGCTGCAGGATCGTCATCAACGATCAGAATCTTTTTGCCGTTCATCTTCCCCTGCCTGCCTTGTGCCGGGCCGTTATCGCCCTGCATTACGGATGTCAATCATAGACGCCCGCAAGCAACAGTCAAGCACGATGTTGAAAAAAGGCAACAAATGGTGACTCCAGGACAACGGCCCCGGCGGATGTCTCGCCCCACCGGCACACCGCCGTAATGCCGCCGGCTTGACTGGTCTTACCTGAAAAGCCGGTCACATCAGCGACCGGTTCAGCGGTAAGCTCCGGAAGCTAACCAGGCCAGATTCCGCTGAAGACCTCCACGGCCGGGCCTGTCATATACACGCAGTCGTCGGCCTCGGCCCAGTTGAGCTTCAGGTCGCCGCCGGGCAGGTGGGCCGTGCAGCGACGCGACAGCCTCCCCGTAAGCACCCCCGCCACGCAGCAGGCACACGCACCCGTGCCGCAGGCCAGCGTCAGTCCGCTGCCCCGCTCCCACGTAGCCATCGTAAACTCGCTCGGCTTGTCCACGCGCACGAAATGTACGTTGACACGGTTTGGGAAAATGCTGTGGTTTTCTATGATCGGCCCGAAGACCTGCAGTTGCTGGGCCGAGATATCGTTGCGAAAAAACACCGCGTGAGGGTTGCCCATGGAAACACAGGTCATTCTGAAGGCCCTGCTTTGAAACTGCATCGGCTGGTCGATAATCTCCCGCACCGGCAGCTTTACGGGGATTTGGTCGGCCTGCAGAATGGGCCGGCCCATATTAACCGTTACCTTTTGCACCCTCTTTTTCTTGTCCACAGTCAGCCCCACCGTCAACACGCCGCGACCCGTCTCGATTTTCAGCGAGTTGTCGCACGTGCCCTGCCCCGGTATCTCAAGGGCCGGACCGGGCTTGGCCAGTTTATGCTCGTAGAGGAACTTCGCCGCGCAGCGTATGCCGTTGCCGCACATCTCGGCCTCCGAACCGTCGGCGTTGAAGATGCGTATCCGGGCATCGGCCCGGCGCGAGGGGCCGATCAGTATCAGCCCGTCGGCACCTATCCCGAAATGCCGGTCGCTCAATAGCGGCGCAAGCCGGGCCGGGTTGCGCACCTTTTCCTCGAAGCAGTTGACGTAGATATAGTCGTTGCCCAGGCCCTGCATCTTTGTGAACTTCATCTCTGATCTCCTTGATGCTGATACCGGCCGCATTATAAGCCCGGCCGCCACAAAATCAAGGCAACGTCCCCCTGGCTCCGCATTGACTTCATCACGCAGTCGCAGCGGGCGTTTTACGGAAGCGCGGGGCGGGAATTGCTCAGGCAAAGCTCGACCAGCTCGTCGATGCGGGCCGTTCCAGCACACATCACGGTGTCGGCGGCTCCCCAGTACAGCTTAACGGTCCCGTCATCCTCGGGCACCGCGGCGCACGTGAACACTACGTTCGGAACGTATCCGACGCGCTCACACTGGTCTTGCGGTTCGAGTATCCAGCGGTCGGCGACACCGACGACCTGCGAAGGGTCGTCGAGCCTGTGCAGCGCCGCACCGAGCCTGTAAACGCAGCCCGCCATCGTCTCGAAGACGCCGTGGTAGATATTGAGCCAGCCCTTTTCGGTTTTTATCGGCGGGGCACCCGGGCCTATCTTCATCTGGTCCCAGTGGTAAGGGGCCGGCTTGATGAGCACCCTTGAGTCGCCCCAGTGCACCAGGTCCGGCGAGTAGCTTATCCAGATAGCCCACGGATTCAGTTCAGTATGGGGTCTGTCCAGCCGGGCATATCGGCCGGCGATTTTCTCCGGAAACAGCACAACGTTGCGGTGGTCCGACTCGGTTATAAGCGCCACACGTTCAACTGATTTGAAGTCCGTCGTTCTGGCCAGGCCGATCCGCACGCCGTGACGCGAGTACGCGCTGTAGGTGATATAGTAATGCCCGTCAAGCAGTGTGATGCGAGGGTCTTCAACGCCGAATTCTTCATATTCATCGAAAGGCGGCTGGTCACCCGGCTCCATAAAAGGCTCGGGTGCGACCTGGAAGCTCAAGCCGTCCCGGCTTTCGGCCAGTCCTATCACCGAGCGACCCGTTGCGAGGTGGCTGCGAAACAACATAACGTAACCGCCCCGGAACTTCACGACGCCGGCATTGTGAACGGTATGTACCGGATACGGCACATCGTCCTTCGTGAGGATGGGATTGCCCGGATAACGATTGACCAGTGGTTCTTTCATTGCGGGTTTGGCCGTGGCTATGATTTCTTTTCCGCCTCCCGTCGGAAGATTTCGGCATACACCTTTTCGTAATTCGCGACCATCCGGTCAATGGTGAAGTTTTCTTCCACGTGCCGGCGGCATTTACGGCGGTCGATGCGGTCTATTCTGCCGAGGGCCTCCACTGCTTCATCGACGCCGTTGACCAGGTAACCGGTCACGCCATCGGCGATGACCTCCCGGCAGGAGCCGAGGTCCATCGCAATCACGGGCACGCCCGCAGCCATCGACTCGGCCATTACCAGCCCGAATCGTTCCGGAATAGTGTTGAGGTGCACCACCGCGTAAGCTTCCTTCAGCAGTGCGTCGCGCTGCGGCGGATTGACCGGACCGATGAACTTGATGAGCTTGCCGTCGATATGGGGTTTGACCTCGTTGTCGAAATAATCCTGGTCCTGGATGATTCCTGCAAGTATAAGTTCCCGGCCGGCCTTTTTTGCGACCTCGATAGCCAGATGAAAACCCTTGTCGGGATGTATCCGTCCGTAACAGACGAGCTTGTCGCCGGGCGTCGGCCTGAAGGTCAGGTTTGAAAGATCGATACCGTTGTAAACCGTCGCCAGGTACGGCAGGCCCGGGTCCCGGTCGGCGTCGCTTATCGAGACATAGTACGTGTCCTTGTGGTCGTGGTAAACCCGCAGGATATCAGGGTGCGAAAAGCCGTGAATGGTCGTGAGCATCGGCGTTCTTATAAAGGGCAGGTATGTCAACGGCAGGTAGTCGAAGTTGTTGTGAATCAGGTCGAACTCATCGGCCATCTGCATCGCCTTGGAGATGTGCAGACACGTTGACACCAGGGGTATCTGGCTTTTGTCTTCTTCGTAACCCCGGTCGATCCAGCCGACCAGCCGTGCCTTTGTTATGGATTCTCTCGTGGCAAACAGCGTGATGTTTTTCCAGCCCCGTTTGACCAAACCCTCGGTGATGTTGCTGGCGACGGTTTCCCAGGCGCCGTAAGCCCGCGGCGGTGTCCGCCAGGCCACAGGTGCCAGTATGGCTATTCTCTTGTCCTTGATATCCATTTTGACTGACTTGCCCTTACCACGTTAGCCGCCCTTTTGCATAACATCCTTCTTTATCCGCTGAATGTGTCCGCGGCCGAGCCCTTTCACCTCGCAACCCAGCTCGAAGTACCTGCGAATTCGCTCGTCCGTCAATATCCCGAAACAGTCTATCACCGCAATCGGCCCACCGGCCCATTCGACCACCTTTTCAGGTTCCAGCGCCAGGTAAGGTTCGTGCGGCACCGCCAGTACCATCGCCTGAACCCCCTTCAGCGCTTCCGGCAGATCGTGCTGGACTCGTACCTGTGCCAGCCGGGCCTGGTTGCGGAAGAACCGCGACCGTGAATGCCCTCGTGCCGGATACTCATCCTGTTTTTCTAACTCGTACCAGTGCTCGACGTACGGGTCGTGAACGCGTATCTCGGCACCCATTTCGGCCAGCTTCCGGGCCACTATCTCCGAGCCGCTGTAGCGCGTATCACCGACGTCCTGGCGGTAGCTGGCCCCGCACAACAACACCACGGCGCCGCCGGTGGTTCGGCCCATATTTCTCAGGGCATCTCTTGTCAGCTCGGCCGCGTGCAGGCCGCGGGTGTCGTTTATATCAATGGCGGTGGTGGTCATTCTGAAAATGTCGTCGTCGAAGCCGAGTATGTGCCTGTAGGCCCAGTGGCCCAGCCCGCCGTCCTTCGGCAGGCAGTAGCCTCCAATGCCCGGGCCGGGAAAGATGATGTTGTCGTGGGTGGGCCTGACCTTGATGGCTTCTATGACCTTTATCAGGTCAACGCCGTTGCGCTCGGCAAAAAGGCTCCACTCATCCAGAAAGGCAAGGATCGTCGCACGGTACGAGTTCTCGATTATCTTTGTGGTTTCTGATTCGATTGGCCGGTCCATCACGGTCAGCGGGTACTTTTCCGTATTGAGCACCTCGGTAAGGAACTTCTCGACCCGCTGTCGCGCCTGGTCGTTGCAGCCCGCGCATACCCGCCAGAAATCGCGTATGGAAGCCACGTACTCTCTGCCCGGCATAACCCGCTCGAAACTGTGGGCCAGAATCGGTTCGCTTTGGATGCCGCGGTCGGCAAAGGCCTTCTTCAGGATAGGCCAGGCCACGTACTCGGTAGTGCCGGGGGCGACCGTCGTCTCGATCAATACCAGGCAATTCGGCGGTATCTTGCTGCCGACGGTCTCAAGCGTGGCCTCCAGGGCCGCCATATCCACGCTGCCGGTTCGCATATTACCGAGGTCCTTCTTGATGTAGTCGCACTGCACGTCGACGACCACGCAATCGGCAAGCTTAAGGCAATCGCTGTTATACGTGGCTACCAGCGTTTTCTTTTCCAGCACGCATCGCCGGATCATAGGCTCCACTTCAGGGTCTTCGGCCCTGACCGGTGCCTGGCCCCGGTTCAGCAGCGGTATCTTCCAGTAACTGCGCGTACTGGGCCGCTGGCAGCCAATGACGAACTTGCTGGGTTTGCCGGTCTGTTTGTCAACGGTATCGGCCACGATCGCCGCCATAACCGCCCCGACGAAACCGACCCCCATAACCACGACGATTTCCTGGCCCTGTTGCCTGGCAGACTCGGCCAGCGACTTGATGCGCTCGAACTCAGCGGCATACTCGTTGTCCTGCGGGATTGGAAACTTTTCACCATCCGGACTTACCGAGTAACTCATTACCATAACCTCGCCTTACCAAAAATCCTTGCGGTTGAGCCTGCACAAGGCACAGGCAATCGTGCGACAGATTTTAGCCGTTTGTGCAAAGGGGTCAAACCGCTACTGTATATTTTCACCCTGCGGGGCCGACGGCTTTATAACTACCTCGCGCACCTGCAGGTGCCCGCTCGCGCCGGCCGAGCCGGGTGCTACATACAGCCCAACCTTCCCTGCCGCTCGCCCAGCATTGACTGAGCCGACCTGTTCACCGTTAAGCCATATCCGAATCCGGCCGCCCTGCACCGCCACGGAGATGGTGTTCCAGCCCTCGGCCGCAAACAGTTCCGGCCGCAAACTTCTCATCACAGCTCTTCCTGTTTCGTCCAGGAGGCTGCCCGGCGGTGTCGCCTGGTGGTCGCTATCCAACAGCACAACCTGAAGACCGTCCCCGCCGGCTTCTGCCCCAACAAGCAACCACGCTCGGATAGGCGGCTCGGCACGGAATGTCACCGCCAACAGATAATCCCGGTAAACCAGGCGGCTCAACAACCTGCCGGGACGATTCGTTCTGCCCGGAATTGCGAAGATGGAGGACTGCCGGACCGTCCAAACAGAATCTCCCGAGACATCCCAGTTGTCGAGGTTCTCTCCATCGAACAGTTCGGTCCACTGGTCGCCGGCCCGGTCTGTGGAACCCTGTGAGTTCTTCCTGACGATGTTATGTGTTCCGTGACAGTCGGTGCAGACGGAGTCTTGAGCTATGGTTCTTCCGTTGGGCCGTGCGCAGCCGAGCCATTTTTTTCGGAACCGTTCCACCGCAACGGCTTTGCGATGCGGGCCGTGACAACTTCTACACATTGACTCGACCTCTGCCCGGCCGAAAAGCCTGTCCGGCTTGGTCATCAGCATCTCGTCGTGCATATGATGGCCCGAATCACAGCAAGGGCGCTGCCGCCGCGCGTTATGGCTGCGTGGACTTCCTGGATTTGCGGGGCGGCTGGTCAAGACCCTGAGGTTCAGCCACCTTGCGGTAGCCGAGGGCCTTTATGACCTCGAAGACCTCGGTCCAGGTGGGGAAGGGACGCCGGTTTTTCCTCTTGTATTCGTCGATGGCCATCAGGAACTCGAACTGTTCGTCCGACATCTGGCCTTCTTCGGCGGCCTTGCGGTCGTCACTTCGACGCCTGCCGGGGCCGCGTCGACGTTCCAGCCCGAGCCGTCTGTCAACGACGTTCTGCCTGCGGTCTTTGCCCGTACGGCGCTCTGGAAAGTGCTGATCGGTCATTGCTGGCCTCGCTCAAGCGCTGCTATCGCTTCAGCAATCCCCCGCCCTGCTAAAACTGCTCGTCAAAAATATCTCCGCCCAGGTCCGTTTCATCCTCATCTTCCAGGGCGAAGTCATAGAAGTCATCGTAGGCGTCCTGCGACTCAATGACGACGTGGGCCTCATCCAGGTACTCCTCGGGGACCATCACGGCATAGCCGCCCAGGCCGGCCGAGTCTTCGCTTTGCTGCCTGATGACGGCCGGAATATCGTTGTTCTTCAGCAGGGCCTCGCGGTCTTTTGCCTCCTCCATATCCTCGGTTACCATAACCACGACCAGGTCTTGGACCTCGGTTTGTGAACGATCGCTTTTTCTGGGACGCTTTGCCATTTTTACCTCCCTAACCAGCCAAAACTTCCCGAAACCAGGTTAACTGTTCTCCTCTACCGGTCTTTGGTAAATACCTTCGTCAAAATGGCGGCTGCCAATTATGAAAAATTGAACCGCCCGCACAAAAAATGGTGCCCCGGCCTGCATGGCCGCTTGCAGAGGGTACGACCGTCGTTGCCGGATTGTGCGTCGAGTTGCAAAAAATTGTGGCCCTGCGGCATTTTTTCCTTGTAAAGCAACCCCCACCGCAGTAATAACAAGGCCCTGGTAAGGTGCGACCCGCCGTCAGGCGGGTCTGCCGGGTTCTAGTAACGACAGCCTTTTTCATGGAGGACAGAGAATGGCGAAGAAGAAGAAGGAGCCCCTGGTTGTTGCAAGCAAGGTCAGAGCATACATCAAGAGCAAGAAGATGCTGACCTCGTCAGAGGCGGTGGCCGCGATAAGCGACGCCGTGTACGAGCTAATCGACAAGGCCGTCACACGAGCCAAGGCGAATCGCCGCAGCACAATCAAGGCACAGGACCTATAAGCCGCACGTAAGGGGCACTCTGGCTGCAGCCTGACCCGCCACGCCCCCGTGGCTGCACCACGGGGTATCGTAACTGGGCGGTCATCCCGCCAGGCGGGCCGAAGCGCCCCCTGTGGTATCCATTTGCGCACAACAGCCGCCGGGCCAATCGGGCCCGGGCGGCTGTTCTTCATTGGCCGCCGGGCCACCCGGACCAGTTCCGCGGCAGCAAAATGGGCTGTGCGGCGGGTCTTCCTCGTGCGATTGGGGGCGGATTGCATTTTACCACCACCGGCTGCACCGGCCTTATCAGTATTAAAAAAGCCGATTACCGCAGTTCCGGGACAACCTTGAGCAGTCGAAACCGGCGGTCTGGATACTGATAATGCGGTTCCACCGGCAAATTTTATCGCTGCAAAATTAAGCCGCCATTGGTTATTGCCGATAAATTGCCATAAGGAGCGGCGCCGTTGGGGACGCCGCCTGCCCCAGCACCGTACATCTTCGGTTTTGGAGCACGAAAGCCGTACATATAGACGGGCCGGAAAAACTACTTATGGATACTACCACAGGCCACGGACAGTTGAGGGTCTTGATGCTGGGGTGGGAGTTCCCGCCGTTTATCAGCGGAGGGCTTGGCACCGCCTGTTACGGACTGACGCGGGCCCTTGACCGAGTCGGCGTCAATGTGACCTTCGTGCTGCCGAGACCGGTTGGCGCTGATTACGCCGGCCACGTAAAGCTGCTTACACCCGGCTCCGGCAGCCGCAGCCGCGTCGAGGTCAAGCAATTCAAGAACGTCCAATTTCGGATGATCAGATCGGCACTGAAACCCTACTGCGACAGCGAGACATATGCCGAACGGATAGAACAAATCAAACAGGCCAAACGGCGCGTCGATACACACATCGACCAGCCCGTGGCGGCCGTCGACTACAAGGGAGACCTCTACGGGGAGGTACACCGATATGCAGCGGTCGCCGCCGAGCTTGCCCGCAGCGAGCAGTTCGACATCATACACGCTCATGACTGGATGACCTACCCCGCCGGCATCGCAATCGCATCGCTCAGCGGCAGGCCCCTGGTTGTGCACCTGCACTCCAGCGAGTTCGACCGGTCTGGTGAACACGTCAACCAGATGATTTATGACATCGAGCGGCGGGGAATGGAACTCGCCGACAGGGTCATTGCAGTCAGCAACTACACCCGGGGGATCGTCGTCCAGCGTTACGGCATAAGCCCCGACAAGATCGAGGTGGTGCATAACGGACTTGACCGCAACGGCAAGTGGCCTTTGACGGACGCCGGCATCGAGAAAAACGAAAAAATAGTTCTGTTCCTTGGCCGCATCACAATGCAGAAAGGCCCCGAGTACTTCCTGGCGGCAGCGAAGAAGGTGCTGGAGGTTATGGACGACGTGAAGTTCGTTATGGCCGGCTCCGGCGACCTTATGCAGCGCGCGGTGGAGATGGCGGCCGAGCTTGGGATAGGACACAAGGTGCTGTTTACCGGCTTTCTCCGGGGCGATGACGTCCAGAAGATATACAGGATGGCGGACCTGTTCGTGATGCCGTCCGTCTCGGAGCCGTTCGGCCTGGTGCCCCTGGAGGCCCTGGACAACGATGTTCCGGTGATAATAAGCAAGCAAAGCGGAGTCTCGGAGGTCCTCACGCACGTGCTGAAAGTGGACTTCTGGGACGTCAACGAAATGGCGAACAAGATTGTGGCGGTGCTGAAATATCCGCCGTTGAAAACAACTCTTCGCAGCTACGGCAATTACGAGGTCCGCAGGTTATCGTGGATGGATGCCGCACGCAAGTGTGTACGGATTTACCACAGCACGCTGGCGGCGGTGGGTTCGAAGGTTTAGACCAGGAAAAACAGCTATGCCCTCGGTTTGTTTCTACTTTCAAATGCATCAGCCGTTGAGATTGCGGCACTACACGGTCTTCGACAGGGACGACAACTATTTCGACGACGCAAAGAATGCCTTCATATGCCGCAAGGTCGCCAACAAGTGTTATCTGCCGGCGAACCGTCTGCTGCTGGACTTGATACGTCGCTGCGAAGGGCGGTTCCGTGTGGCGTTCAGCATCACGGGCGTTTTGCTGGACCAGCTCCGCCTGTATGCACCCGAGGTTCTCAGCACACTCCATGCCCTTGCCGAGACCGGCTGCGTCGAGTTCCTGGCGGAGACCTATTACCACAGCCTGAGCTTCCTGTACTCGAAGCAGGAGTTCCTCGAACAGGTGAACCTGCACCGCCGAACGATGCGAGAGATGTTCGGCTTCGAACCCCGTGTGTTCAGAAACACCGAGTTGATATACAACAACGACCTCGCTGCCTTGATAGACTCGCAGGATTGTTTCGATGCGATCCTGGCTGAGGGGGTGGATTACGTTCTTGGATTTCGAAGCCCGAACTTCGTTTATCGCCCTCCGAACTGCCGGAACCTGAAGCTTCTGCTGAAGAATTACCCACTGAGCGACGACATTGCGTTTCGGTTTTCGAACCGTGGTTGGTCCGAGTGGCCGCTCACCGCCGAGAAGTTTGCAGGCTGGATCAACAACGTCAACGGCAACGGCAACGTCGTCAACCTGTTTATGGACTACGAGACCTTCGGCGAACACCAGTGGAAAGACACCGGCATCTTCGAGTTTCTGCGGAGACTGCCGCACGAGATCCTCAAGCATCCGGACAACGACTTCAGGACACCCGGCGAGGTCGCCCGGACCTATGCCGCGATGGACACCGTGGATATACCGCACCTTACCAGTTGGGCCGACACCCAGAGGGATTTGTCCGCCTGGCTGGGCAATGCGATGCAATCGAATGCAATCTGCGAGCTGTACCGGCTCGAACGGTGGATCAAGGATAGTGGCGATGAAAAGCTGCTGCTGGCGTGGCGGCGGCTGCAAAGCTCCGACCATTTCTACTATATGTGCACGAAGTATTTTGCCGACGGAGACGTCCACAAGTACTTCAACCCTTACGCTTCACCTTACGACTCGTATATCAACTTTATGAACGTGCTGGACAACCTGCGCAGGCGGTGCTGTGCTGCAGCCGGACGACAGCAGCCGTGCGCGGCACCTCAAGACCGGGACCGACCGGTTCTGCAGACTCTGGTGTGCTGACAACGCCGGCTGGAAAGGGCCTGTGAACTTCTGACTTTGGGGCAATGCGTACCGGCTACACAATAGCATCAACAGTGCAGAAAACCCACGGTGCCACGATCGCTTCCGTTCCGCTTGCCGACAGACCCCTCGACGAACTGCTCGAAACCGAATGGCTGCTGACCAACAGCCGGGGCGGCTATGCGTGCTCGAGCATCCTCGGCTGTAACACCAGACGCTACCACGGGCTTCTGGTCGGCTCGCTGAATCCGCTGGCCAGAAGAATTATGGCCCTTTCCAACTGCGTCGAAATGGTCGTTCTTGAGGATGAAACCGGCTCCAACGGTTCGCCGCAGGCGCGGCTGTTCAACCTGTCCACGTTCGAGTTCAACGGAAAAATCACGCCGGAGGGCTTTCGATTCGCCAGAAGGTTTTGCAGGGATACCGGCGCTCACTTCGAGTTTCAATTCGACCGGTTTGCACTGCTAAAGTCGGTGTATCTGGCGCCGGATGCCGACAGGGTGGCAATAGTCTACACGCTGCACAGCAACGCACATAGACCGCCTCATCGCTGCAACTGTCCGCCGAGGCTCACCGTGCGCCCGCTGGTGGGGTTGAGAGACTTTCACGGCCTGCAGAAATCCTACGCCCGCCTGCAATACAACCACCTGGGTCAGGCCGTAGCAGTCTGTTCGGAAGAACCGGCAAGCCGCGAATTACTTCTGCTGGATAGCGCCGAGCTGAGTTTCAACCACGACCCACAGTGGTGGTTCAACTTCCTCTACCGGTTTGATAAACGGCGCGGCCAGGAGTACACCGAGGACCTCTGGTCCCCGGGATTCTTCGAATGCAGTATGGAGATAGGTTCGCAGGTCGTGTTGTGGGCGGAATTGTGCGCCAAGCCGGTAAACGGCGCAGGCGGCAACACCATATCCGGAACACACCGGCGATATGATATTGAATCGCTGCGGCGGCAACTTCGCCAGCGCCGCGACAATATATTGCGCAGTGCCCGCAATGTCAGCCGAAACACGCGACTGGCGGTGCTGAACAGGCCGCCGAACCAGCACCCGGGCGCAAACCTGCTGTCTGCGCTGTGGGATAAACGCCTCAATCACCGCCGCAGTTACGACATACTCTGTCAGGCCGCTGACCAGTTCATCGCGTACCGCGGCCAGAACTCCGACGGCAACAATCGCTGCCGATATACCGTCCTGGCGGGCTACCCCTGGTTTGCGGACTGGGGACGGGATACGTTCATCTCGCTGCCGGGCCTTCTGCTGCTTACGGGAAGATTCGAACAGGCCAGGTCGATTCTGAGCACCTTTGCCCAGGCCGCCGACGCCGGGATGATTCCCAACCGCTTCGACGACTACAGCGGCACCGCGTGCTTCAACAGCATCGACGCGTCCTTATGGTTTATCAACGCCTCGTTCCAGTACCTTCAGGCCACCGATGATATGGCCACGTTCACCCAGAGTTTGCTTCCGACGATTCGCTGGATAGTCGATTCGTACAACCAGGGAACGCTGTTCGGCATAAAGACCGATGATGACGGACTCGTCACAGGCGGCAACGAGGAAACGCAACTCACCTGGATGGATGCCAAGTGCGACGGCGTGGCATTCACCCCTCGATTTGGAAAAGCGGTGGAGGTCAACGCCCTGTGGTACAACGCCTTGAGGCATCTGGCCCGCTTCTATGCCGGCCGCGATGAACAAATCGAACAGACTTATCAATCTATGGCCGACAGGGCCGGCGCAAGCTTTGCCAGAATCTTCTGGAACCAGCAACTTGGCTACCTCAACGACCGGGTGCTGCCGGACGGCTCGCCCGATACCAGCTTGCGGCCGAACCAGATATTTGCCGTGTCTTTGCCGTTTCCAACTCTGTCGTGGGAGCAGGCGCGATGCGTCGTTGAGACGGTGCAAAAACATCTGCTGACGCCGTACGGGCTGAGGACTCTCAGCCCCGACGACCCCAGGTACATAAGCCGGTACATCGGCGACCAGCGGCAGCGCGACCAGGCGTATCATCAGGGCACAGTCTGGGCCTACCTGATAGGACACTTTGTGGAAGCCTACCTGAAGGTGCACGCCTTCAGCCGCAGCAGCCGCAGGCAGGCCGCCGAGTTCATCAGGCCGCTGATGCAGCACGTCACCGAAAGAGCTTGCCTGGGACAGGTCAGCGAAATCTTCGACGGCGACGAACCACATACGCCGCGAGGATGCTTCGCTCAGGCCTGGAGTGTTGCTGAGCTTATCAGGGCGTATCACCTGATTCACACTTGAGCGGCTCGGTCGGGCAGAACTGCTTTCGTATACTGCTCAAAAACTCTCCGCCATCTTCTTCGCAGCATCAATGGCGGCAAGCCGCTTCTGCCGGGCGGTATCCGGCCCGGCCGCAAGCGTCGGCTCAACCACTATCGAGAGGATCTCCTCGAAGCCGATAAAACGCAGAATCAATTCAACGTACTTTCTCTGCAGATCGAAGGACTCGGCGGCACTGCCCGGCTCATACCGGCCGCCACGAGAGTAGGCCACAAATACCGGCTTACCTGTGACCAGTCCCGCATAATTTCCCTTCTCATCGACCGAAAATGTCAGGCCCGGCTGTACGATGATGTCGATGTACTGCTTGAGCCGGTAGGGAATCGAGAAATTCCACATCGGTACGGCAAAGACGTACTTGTCCGCCGCCTTGAATTCCTGAATCAATGCGACGACCTCGTCCCAGATTTCGCGGTCCGCCGGCGAGTGTCCCTTGCCATGCATTATCTTGTACTTGGCTGTCGCCGCCGCCAGGTCGAACGGGGGCAATGACCTTTTGAAAAGGTCGAGCCTCTTTACAACCTCCTCCGGATGCAAACGCGTGCAAGAATCCAGAAAGGCCTCGGCAACGGCCGCACAATAGGAGCGCTCCTCTCGCGGTGACGCCTTGATATACAGGATTGTGCTCATAAAGTCCCCCAAAAACTATCCTTGATTTCGATGATTGTTTCCTGGCGCCACGCCAACTGTAGAAGCCACGTTGCGGGCCACAAGGTTTTCTCGATCTGCCGC
>CAYSBK010000005.1:0-37653 GCA_964429265.1 uncultured Pirellulales bacterium
GGACGATCCGCTCTTCCAGGAGGGCAACGAGATCGTGGCCCGCTTCGGGTACGTGAGCGACCTCTCGCCGTCGGCGAGCCAATTGAAGATAAGTGCCCTCAGGTCGGCAAGATCAACGATTCCGCTGGCGTCGGTGTCACCGGTGATGCCGGGGCCGAGGCGGCCGTAATCGGCGGACCAGACGGCATAGTCTTTGAAATCCACCCGCCCGTCGTCGTTAAGGTCGGCCTGCTGGAGGGGATAAACGGCCAGAAGGTACTGGCGGCAGAAAGCAGCCAGGTCTTGCTCATCAACGGTGCCGTCGTTGATGAGGTCGGCTTCGAGGTCGTTGCCGTCGTATTTCCACGAAGCTGCCAGAAAATCGTAGTCGCAAAGGTCAACAAAACCGTCGTTGTCGAAGTCCGCCGAGCGGGCGGTCGGCCCGAGTTGCGCGAACAGTCCGTATTGCGAGCCGTCCTGCTCGTAGCTTTCCCAGACGGTGAGGAAACACCCGGCATCGGTCAGGGCAACCTGAGGATTCCGCTGCTGGTGCGCGACGTAAGTATTGACCTTGAGCTGCCGGCCTTTGGGTATGGGTTCACCCGTCTGCTCGGCCTGGGCAGCAAAATGCTGGGCGAATATATCGGTGGTGGTATCGTTACTGTCTGTATCGCTTTGCCAGGTGACAATGAAGCGGCCGTCGGCGTTCATTGCGATAGAGGGATTGCACTGGGCACCCTCCTGGTAGGCGTTGACGCGATACTGGCTGTGCAGCGGCGCAAAGGACCAGTGGTAGCACCTGAGATAGACGTCGTCGCTGAGGTAGCTGTCGGGATGCGCGTCCCAGACTATCGCGTAATTGCCGATCGCGTCGACCGCGATTTTGGGTCGAGTCAGCGAGCTGAAATAGAACGCATCGTTTACGCGCGAGCTGAGATACGGTGCGGTGCCGTCGGGGTTGAAGTGGCGCTGCCAGACGGACTTCACGGTGCTGTCCTTGACCCAGGTAACGATGAACCTGCCGTCGCTTCGGAGGGCCACGTCGGGGTAGCGCCAGGTTGCGGGGTCTTCAGTGCAGGTGAATTGGTCGCCGACGGGCAGGCCGCAGCTATCGTAGAGCCGGCCGCATACGGCGCTATCGCCGGGCGCGGGCAGGTCTTCACTTTCCCAGACGACGACGAAGCCGCCGGCGTCGTTTGCGGCAACGGCGGGCTCAAGCTGCCGGCCCGTTGTAACGGTATTGACGCGGAACTCGTCGGTCAGGGCAGTTCCGTCGGCATCGAACCGCCGGGCGAAGATGTCCTCTTGCGGGTCATCGGCAGAGGCGGGGCCGTGCCAGACCACGACAAACCCGCCTGCAGAACAGGCCGCGACATCGGGGGCGGTCTGGTTGCCCTCGGTAGAGGTGTTTACCTGGAACTCGTCGGTGAGAGCTTCGCCGCCGGGGCCGAAAAGGCGGCATAGGATTTCGTTCGACCTCGGCGCGCGATAGTAGCTGCTCCAGACGACGACAAAGTTGCCGTTGGCGTCGACGGCGACGGCGGGGTCTTTCTGGTTGAGACTTGTTCGCTGGTTCACAGGAAACTCGGCTGGGTACACAGAGACCCACGCCCACACACCAAGGCAGGCAAGACAAGCCACTGTTCCGCTCATAACTCAATCCTCCCAGCCCCAGGCCTTCGCAAGGCTGTCCGGCAAGATGCTCGGTTGCTGATGCCCGTTCGCGGCATAATTCTATCGGTTTGTTGGTTGTTTTCCACAAGAAATTCGTGCCGGTGGATTGCTCCGCGGCCGATGGTGACAGTGTCGGTATTGCCGGAGGGCGGGGGTTTGGTAGAATGGGTCGGGCCTGCGGATATCAACAGGCCCGAGTTGGCTTTGCCGGTACAGAAGATCGCGCGCTTGGTTGGTGGTATGAACAGATATTCGGGGCCGACGGCAATTGTAGTGTTTGCTGGGCTGGTGGCGCTCGTGGTGCTGCAGCTTGTCGGGATGGTGCAGCGGTGGCGGGTGGGGCACCGGCTCGATGAGCTTGTGGGCCGTTTTGATGTCGATACGGCCGCTGATCGTGGTCACAGCGAGCAGGCGGATGAAGGCGGTTGTCTGGTCTGGGCGCTTACGGATGAGCCGGGCACGCTCAACCCGCTGACTCGCAGGGTTATAAGCGCCGACTGGGTGGTGTGGCGGCACATATTTGAGGGGCTGCTTGACTACGATTACGACAGTATAAAACTGGAGCCTTTTCTGGCCGAGAGCTACGACCTCAGCAAAGACGGACGGCAAATAACGTTCAGGCTGCGCGAGGGGGTACATTTTTCCGATGGTGTGCCGATAACAGCCGACGACGTGATATTTACGTACGAGACGATAATCAACCCCGGCGTTGATGCCGCTCACCTTGCAGGCTACTACAGGGACGTTGAGCGAGTTGAGAAGCTGGACGACAGGACGGTTCGATTTGTGCTGAAGCAGCCCTACTGGAAGTCCCTGGAGTTTATGGGCCTTCAGGATGTGGGGGTGTTGCCGAGACACGTTTACCGGTTTGAGGACCCTTCACAGTTCAACAAGATGCGTTCGGAGCCGGTAGGCAGCGGGCCTTACGTGTTTGAGAAGTGGGACGTGGGCAGGGAGATAGTGCTTCGCCGCAACGAGAATTACTGGGGCCGGAAACCCCGGCTGAGGAAGATTATTTTCAGGATAATCACGAATGAGTGGGCGGCTATTCAGGCGTTGCGGTCGGGGGAGGTGGATTTTGTGCGGCCGCTGCCGGAGCAGTTTGCGGAGCTGTCCCAAGACAAGGATTTCGCCTCGCGGTTCTGGTGCCTGTCTTATTTTACGCCGAAGATTCCATATTTTTACATCGGCTGGAACAATGACTCGGTGTTTTTCGAGGACAGGCGGGTCCGGTTGGCGATGACACATCTTATCGACCGCGAGGCGATCATCGAACACCTGCTGCGCGGCCAGGGGCGGGTCACAAGCGGGCCGTTTTACATTTACGGCGGGCAATGTGACCCGAATATCAAGCCCTGGCCGTACGATCCGCAGCGCGGCGAGCAACTACTGACCGAGGCCGGCTGGGTCGATACGGACGGCGACGGTATTCGTGACAAGGACGGTCGGCCGTTCAAGTTCAGGTTGATGATACGCAGCGACGACGTGTTCTACGAACGGCTGGGGAAATTCATCAAGGAATCCCTGGCCGGGGCGGGCGTGGAGGTTGAGCTGGAACGGTTTGAATGGTCGATTTTTATCGAGCGGCTGCTGGACCACCGGTTTGAGGCTGAGATTTCCGGCTGGGGCGGCGCGGTGGAAGAGGACCCGTACCAGTTGTGGCACTCGTCGCAGATTGCGGGGCGAGGTTCGAACCACGTGGGCTTTCGAAACAAACAGGCCGACGAGCTTATCGAACGGGCCAGGCGGATACTCGACGAAGAGCAGCGCAACAGGCTTTATCATCGGCTGCACGCGATAATCCATAATGAACAACCTTACACGTTTCTTTATGCCCGGCCGGAGATGCGGTTTCTGAACAGACGTTTTGAAAACGTGATCGTCCACAAGCTCGACTTGAACTGGCTGGAATGGTACGTGCCGAAAGAAAAGCAGAGGTGATCCAATTGCAGCTTCATAGCTGCGGTGTTTTCGTTACAATACGGCTTTGACGCAGGATTCGAAGGGCTCTATGGAGTAACGCTATGAACGGTCGGTCGTCAGTAGCGACGTTTTTCGTTTTCGTGTTATTGTTGCTTTTGATAGTGCTTCAGATTCTGTCGATGGTGCAGTCGGACCGGCTGTACGAGCGTTTGAACGTGCTGATAGAGAGGGTTTCGAGTCTTGCGGCCCGGCCTACAAGCCAGGCACCGAAAACGACCGATGCGAACCACGCGAGCGCGAAATATCCCGGCGACGAAGGCGACTGGCTGGTCTGGCGTCTGGATGCCGAGCCTGCCACGCTAAACCCTATACTTACGTCTTCGGGTGCTTACAGCCGGTACATAGTCAGCGGCAACATCTTCGAAAGCCTTCTGGAATACGACCCCGACAAACTGGAGCTTCGCCCGCTTCTGGCCGAGACTTATGAGGTTTCCGACGACGGGTTGGAAATCTA
Source organism: uncultured Pirellulales bacterium (assembly GCA_964429265.1). Lineage (GTDB taxonomy): Bacteria > Planctomycetota > Phycisphaerae > Sedimentisphaerales > Anaerobacaceae > CAYSBK01. The sequence goes on from CAYSBK010000005.1 coordinate 4,091, forward strand.
TTTTCGCATCCGCGACGACGTTCATTTCTCGGACGGCCGGCCCATTACGGCGGACGACGTGATTTTCACGTATGAGACGATAACGAATCCGCGCATTGATGCGGCCAGCCTCGCCAACTACTACCAGGACATCGACCACGTGGAGAAAATCAGCGACCTCGAAGTTAAGTTCGTTATGAAGAGAGTATATTTCAAGTCTCTCGAGTTTACCGGCGGAATGGAAATCTTTCCCAGGCATATCTACGCGTTTGACGACCCGGAGCAATTCAACAAGAGGATATCGGACCCCGTCGGCAGCGGCCCTTATGTTTTCGAGAGATGGGACGTGGGCCGGGAGATTGTGCTTCGGCGTAACGAAAACTATTGGGGAGAAAAGCCCAAGCTGAAAAAGATAGTGTACAAATTCATTACGAATTTTACGGCTGCGATTCAGTCCCTGCGGGCCGGTGAGGTCGATTATATGCGGCCCCTGGCTGAACAGTACGCCGAGCTTTCCCAAGACGAGGAGTTTACAAAAGATTTCTACTGTCTGTCCTACTGGCATCCGGGCGTGGGTTACTTCTGGATAGGGTGGAATCAAGATCGTCCTTTCTTCCGGGAACGAAAAGTACGGCTGGCTATGACACATCTGATCGACCGGGAATTGATATGCCGAAAGCTCCTGAAAGTGCCGGAAGCCCGTGTCCCGACGGGGAATTTCTATATATTCGGTCCGCAATACGACTCAAGTATCGAGCCGTGGCCGTACGACCCGGAAAAAGCCAAGCAACTTCTCGACGAGGCCGGCTGGATCGACCACGATGGTGACGGCGTGCGAGACAAGAACGGAGTGGCGCTGAGGTTTCACTATATGATCGGCAATATTCCTCTTCACCAGCAGATTGTAAAGCTTTTCAAACGTGAGGCCGCCAAGGTCGGCGTGGATGTCATCCCCGACCCATTCGAGTGGTCGGTGTTTATTCGAAGGCTTCAAGACCGGCAGTTCGACGCGGTTAACCTGGCCTGGCACGGCGGGCTGGCTCAGGATCCTTACCAGATATGGCACTCGTCGCAAATCGGAAATCGAGGGTCGAACTACGTGGGCTTCAACGTGCCTGAGGCCGACGCCATCATCGAGGAAGCCAGGAGAACGCTTGACGAAGAGAAGCGGAACAAGCTTTATCATCGGTTCCATCGCATCCTGCATGAGGAGCAGCCCTATACGTTCGTGTATACGCGCCCGGAGCAGCGGTTTCTTCACAAGCGTTTCAAGAACGTCATAATCCACAAGCTCGGGTTGGACCCCCACGAGTGGTATGTCCCGAAGGACCAGCAGCGATACAAATGACCACGTACATAATAAGACGCTTGCTTTTGATGATTCCCACGCTGCTGGGGATAACGGTGATGGTGTTTGCGGTCAGCCGGATTGCGCCGGGTGATCCGGTGAGCCTGAGTATGGGGCCGGGCGGCCAGATGGATGCCGAGCGAGCGGCCGACGTGCGGGCGGCACGGATGAGACTTTACGGGCTCGACAAACCCGTGCACGAACAATACCTGACGTGGCTGGGCAGAGTCGTCAGGCTCGATTTCGGGGATTCAATCAAGCACCACCGCCCGGTGATAGATCTGATAAAGGAGCGGCTGCCGATAACGCTGACGCTTAACATACTGGCATTTGTGATAGTCTACTCGGTTTCTATCCCGGTGGGCGTACTGGCGGCGGTGCGGCACAGGCGGTTTTTCGACCGTGCCAGCTCGGTGATACTGTTTATGCTGTGGTCGCTTCCGGTGATGCTGGTAGGCCAGATGATGATAGGGTACCTGTGCGGGCCGGACGGGTGGTTTCCTCCGAGCGGGCTGAGCAGCAATTACGCCGATGATTTGCCGTTCTTTCCGTGGTTGTGGGACCGGCTGTGGCACCTGGTTCTGCCGGTGGTGTGCCTGAGCTATACGGGGTTTGCTTATTTGACCAAGCAGGTCAGGGCGGGGATGCTGGACAACCTTCGCGCCGACTACGTAAGGACCGCCAGGGCCAAGGGGTTGTCGAACCGCGCGGTGATACTTCGCCATGCATTTCGCAACAGCATCATACCGGTGATTACGATTCTGGCGACCTTGCTTCCGGCGATGCTGGCGGGGTCCGTGATTATCGAGCGGATATTCAGCGTGCCGGGTATGGGGTTGCTGGCGTTTGAGGCGGTTACCACGCGGGATTACAACGTGGTTATGGCGGTAGCGACCGTAGGGGGGGTGTTGAACCTGGTAGGATTGCTGCTGGGCGACATTGCGTACGCGATAGCAGACCCGCGAATCAGTTTCGAGAGCATTGAGTAGAGATGACCGAGGAACCAGAGAACCGGAAGACGTGGGGCGTTTCGTACGGCGAGCTTGTCTGGGGCGAGTTCAAGAAAAGCCGGCTGAGCATTGCCAGCCTTGGTTTCGTACTGTTTTTGCTTATAGTGGCTGTTCTGGCTCCATTTATCGCCAACGACAAGCCGTATGTGATTCGGGTCGACGGCCAATTACGATTTCCGCTTTTTGCGAGCCTTACGAGGGCGGACTACTGCGTGTTCCTGGCAGGGGTGGTCGGCGTGATTCAACTGCTGCTTGTTCGACGAAACCGCCGGGAGGTTGACCCTTCGATTCGGGGAGGCGTGCTCTGGCGGCAACTGCTGGTCGGCAGCGCCGTGATTATCGTGGGCTGCGTGCTGATAAGGGTTTTTGTTCCGAAGAAGCTTGACGCCACGTCGTATAAGGAACTTGTGGCGTCGGGTCGCGCCAGCGACGCGATTTTTCCGCCGGTGCCTTACGGGTACAGGGACGTCGCCCTGGAAGTGCGGGAGCAGCCGCCCAGCCGCAGGCACTGGCTCGGCACCGACGACGTGGGGGCGGACGTTCTGTGCAGGCTGATTCACGGCAGCAGGATTTCGCTTTCGGTGGGCTTCGTGGCGGTGGGGATATCGACGCTGATCGGCGTGGTAATCGGGGCGTTGCTCGGTTACTTCGGCGGGAAGGTGGATTTCGTGGGGATGCGGTTCGTGGAGATAATGATGGCCATTCCGACCTTTTTCCTGATAATCACGATCGTGGCGTTCTTCCCGCGGAGCCTTTACAACATAATGATAATAATAGGCATTACAAGCTGGACGGGTGACGCAAGGTTCATTCGTGCGGAGTTTTTCAAGCTGCGGAAGCAGGACTTCGTGCAGGCGGCGCTTTCGATGGGTCTGCCGCTTCGAAGCATCTTGTTTCGGCATATGCTGCCGAACGGCATAGCACCGGTGCTGGTGAACGCGACGTTCGGCATTGCCGGGGCGATATTCATCGAGGCGGCCTTGAGCTTCCTGGGTTTCGGGGTGGCGCCGCCGACGCCGAGTTGGGGCCAGATGCTCAGTCTCGGCGTGAGCACGACGGGGCGGTTTCTGTGGTGGCTGACGGTTTTTCCCGGTCTGGCGATTTTTCTAACGGTGATGGCGTACAACCTGGTCGGCGAAGGCCTTCGTGACGCGATCGACCCGCGCTTGAGGCAGTAATGATGCAGGATGATACGATACTGTCGGTGCAAGAACTCAGCGTAAACTTCTTCACCGAACAAGGCGTCGCCCGGGCGGTTCAGCAGGTGAGCTTCGATATCCAGCGAGGCCGAACGTTCGCACTGGTAGGTGAGAGCGGGTGCGGCAAGAGCGTCACGGCGCTTTCTATTATGCGGCTTGTGCCGGAGCCGCCGGGAAAGATCGTGGGCGGACGGATACTGTTCGACGGGCAGGAGTTGCTCGGCCTTGATGAAAGACAGATGCAGCGGATTCGCGGCAACCGCATCGCGATGATTTTCCAGGAGCCTATGACCAGCCTGAATCCTGTTTATACGGTAGGGGACCAGATAGCCGAGGCCATTATGCTTCACCAGCAGAAGGACTACGCACAGGCGTGGGCAGATGCGGTGGAGATGCTGGGCAAAGTCGGGATTGCGGATGCCGACCAGCGAGCTTTCGAATATCCGCACCAGATGTCCGGTGGGATGCGCCAACGGGTGATGATAGCGATGGCGGTCAGTTGCCGGCCGGTGCTTCTGATTGCGGACGAGCCTACGACGGCACTGGACGTTACGATCCAGGCGCAGATACTGGATTTGCTGGACGATCTGCAGCAACAGCAGGCGATGACAATCCTGTTGATTACGCACAGCCTGGGGATTGTGGCCGAGCGAGCCGACACGATTGCCGTGATGTACGCATCGCGGATCGTTGAGCTGTCCGATGCAGGATCGCTTTTCGCCGAGCCCCTGCACCCATACACGCAAGGGCTTTTGAAATCGCTGCCGCGTCTTGGTTTCAGAGGCCGGCGGCTGGCGACGATTCCCGGGATGGTGCCCGACCCGTTGCATTTTCCGACGGGCTGCAAGTTTCACCCTCGCTGCCCGATAGGTTCGGGCGACAGACGGTGCCGGACGGATGAACCGCCGCTTCGCGAGGTCGGTTCCGGGCGACGCGTGGCGTGCTGGTACGCGAAGGGCTACGAGGCCGCAGAGGCGGGGGAAAAGGTATGAGTACGGATGCGGCCGTCAGGAACGGCTCGTTGCTGCGGGTCGAGGACCTCAAGACATATTTCCCGGTCAAAAAGGGTCTGTTTCGCCGGACGGTCGGGCACATCCGGGCCGTTGACGGGGTGAGCTTTTCGGTGTGGCGCGGCCAGACGGTGGGCCTGGTGGGGGAGAGCGGATGCGGCAAAACCACCGTGGCGCGGACGATAGTTCGGTTGGTGCCTGCAACGTCCGGGAAGGTGTTTTTCGAGGGAAAGGACGTTTTGTCGGCGACGCGAAAGGAGATGCGGTTGCTCAGGAAAGAAATCAGCCTGGTTTTCCAGGACCCGTTTGGCTCCTTGAACCCCCGGATGACCGTCGGCAATATCGTGGGCGAGCCGATCAGGGTCCACAAGAAGTTGTCGGGCAAGCAGCTTCGTGAGCGGGTGGCGGAACTGCTGTGCAGGGTAGGGCTGTCGGCCGACCATATCAATCGCTATCCGCACGAATTTTCCGGCGGACAGCGGCAGCGAATCGGGATCGCGCGGGCGCTGGCGCTGCAGCCGAAACTGGTTATCTGCGATGAGCCCGTCAGCGCTCTGGACGTTTCGATTCAATCGCAGATTCTAAACTTGCTGAAAGAGCTTCAGGAGCAGTTCAACCTGACTTACCTGTTAATTGCACACGATTTGGCGGTGGTTCAGTTTGCCTGTGATGCGGTGTGCGTGATGTACCTCGGCAGGATAGTGGAAAGCGCCTCGGCGGAAGAATTGTACCGCAATCCCTTACATCCCTATACTCGTGCGCTTATGGCGGCTATTCCGGAGGTAGACCCGGCGCGGCGAGGGCGACGGATGTCGTCGGGGGGGGAGGTGCCCAGTCTACTGCGGGCCCCGGGTGGGTGCGCGTTTCATCCGCGATGTCCGCTTGCTGAGCAACTCTGCCGGGAACGGATACCCCTGCTCGAGGAAAAACAGGCAGCCGGGCGCTGCGACGCGGACCCGCCGCACCTGGTGGCCTGCTGGAAATGTTAGCAAAAGTACTCGACCGGCAGGGAGGAATATGCAATAATCGCGTGCCGGCGGCCGGGCGATAGCGTAACGCCGGCCGCTTTGGTCCGGCTGGTTGTTTTCAGGCTGTACGGCAGCAAAGAACTTTCGGTGGCGTCTGCGATCATTGGTCTGAACTTTTGGGGCTTGTGACTATGAATACCCCACGGATGATACTCGCGCTGGTTCTCTGTATGGCCGGTCAGGGCCTGGCCGAACGTGATGCAGCTATCAGGCACGTGGTGGTCTGCTGGGAGCGTGGGAGGTTTGCAGGCTGGCCCGCGAACAACGGCGTCTGGCAGTGGGGTGACGAAATTCTGGTAGGCTTTTACCAGGCCGACTACGCCCCCAAAGATTGCAGCCACTCGGTCGGGGGCAACGGCAAGAGCCTGCTGGCCAGAAGCCTCGACGGCGGCGAAACGTGGACCGTGGAAGACCCCGATAACTTTGTCGGCGACAACGGTGAAACAAAACCGTCACCCGGCAACATCAACTTCGCAGCGCCCGGATTTGCAATGCGTTGCAACGGCGGGACGTTCTTCATCTCGTACGACAAGGGGCGACACTGGCAGGGGCCGTACAAGTTCCCCGATTTCGGTCTCGGCCAGCCGCTGACGTCCCGGACCGATTACATTGTCAACGGCAAGAACGACTGCTTGATATTCCTGTCGGCACGGGAGCCGATGGTTGAGTCGGTCCTTCAGGACAGGGCTTTTTGTGCCCGCACCACCGACGGTGGAAAAAGTTTCGAGTTCGTGGCGTGGATGACCGGAGAGCCGATAAATATACGTTCGGTTATGCCTTCGACGGTGCGAACATCGAACACCCGGCTCGTCTCGGCGCTTCGGCGGCGGATTGACGTGCCGACGCCCGGCGGAAAAAAGGTAAGAAACTGCTGGATTGACGTTTACGAGTCAACCGACAACGGCAGGAGCTGGGCATTTCTGAGCAAGGTCGCCGATACCGGAAGCAGTAACGGCAATCCACCAAGCCTGGCAAGGCTAAGGGACGGCAGGTTGTGCGTTACCTATGGTTATCGTGGTGTCTGCGAGGCGTACAGGTACCGCCGGCAGCGACAGGGAATCCGAGCAAGAATCAGCGCCGACGGAGGCAGGACCTGGGGGAAGGAAATAGTTCTTCGCGACGACGCCAGAAGCTGGGATATGGGCTATACTCGGACGGTGCAGCGCAGGGACGGCAAGCTGGTTACGATATATTACTATACCACGGCGGAAATACCGCAGCAGCACATTGCGGCCAGCATTTGGGAGCCGGACAAGATGGAAGAGGCCGGCGGGTAGAACGGAAGGTTTGTCAATGTCGGCGGATTTGGCCCCGGCGGGATGGTTTGGATGGAGCAGGATAGCTGCATCGAGATAACCGCGGTCGACAGGGTCGCGGTGGTCGGCTTTAAGGTTGAGTGGTTGACCGACGTAGAGGGTTTGAACGGTGCCGCTGAGCGTGTGAGGGAGTTTGTCAAGCAGCAGCGCCCGCGAAGAGTTGTGTTTGATTTTTCGGGCGTGAAGTTTTTTTCCTCGCAGGTTCTGGGGCTGCTTCTGGCGGCCCGGGCCCAGGTACAGGATATCGGCGGGGACCTGGTAATCTGCTCGGTCGAGCCTCAATTGTACAGGATTTTCAAGGTAACCCACCTGGACAGGGTTTTTAAGTTCTTTCCGGACCGCGAAATGGCGGTTAGAATAGACCGGCAAAACTCTAATTGTGCGTAGGCTTGGAGAGGTTGTAGACAATGTATGTGGCGACGCAGTTCTCGGTTTTTATGGTCAATAAACCCGGTGTGCTGGCGCAGGTTCTCGGCGAGTTCGCCCGCGCGAAGGTGAACATCATAGCGATGACGATGATGGACTCGGTGGAGCACGGGGTGATGCGGGTCGTATTCGCCTCGCCTGAGAAGGCCAGGGAAGTGCTTTCCAAGGCGAATATGCCTTACAACGAGACGGAAGTGCTGTGCGTGAATCTTGCGAACAAGGCCGGGGCCCTGGCGGCAGTTGCGGAGAAGCTGGCGAAGAACCACATCAACATTGGTTATGCTTACTGTACGGCAGGGGCGCGGGGGGGCAGGACCACCGGCGTATTGAAAGTAGCCGATGTGAAAAAGGCGATGAGAGTGCTGGAGTCCAACGGCCCCCGAAAGCGCAAGTCTCAGCCGGCGCTGAGGCGGTCGAAGTCCGTGCGAGGCTGATTCCGGCGGTCGGCCAGGCGAGCAATCGAGCTTGTGCAGCTCGTCGTGATGCTCTGGGGTGCAACGGCAGGGTCAATAAACTATGGCGGTGGAGCGTTCAATTTTCTCGACGATGGCACCGACATCGCCAGGATCGCAGACATAATCATCAAAGCCCTTTTCAAGCAGGGCTTTTCCTTCGGCGGGGCTTAGCCGGCCCGCAAGTGCTATGAGCTTTACAGCCTGGAGGTCCTCGTCGGCACGGATGTGCGCGCATATTTCAGAGGCCGATATCTCCTTCGCCAGCAGATTCACCAGCAACACGTGAGGCGAAAAGCGGTGCGTTTCCACGCCCACCTCGAAGTCCGAGGCGGCAACGGCCACGTCGTACTCGGTCGTTTTGGTGAGAACTCGCGCAAGTTCCTCGGCGTTGCGGCGGTCGCTGTCCACCAGCAGGACCCTGGTCTTGCCGGGGGCAAGGACGGGCGTGGGCATATTATGGGTTTTCATAAACCGGAGCAATTCATTTACAGGTATTCTGCGGTCCTTGCTGCCGGGTATGCGATAGCCCCTGAGCTGGCCGCTGTCGAACCACTTGGAGACGGTTCTGGGTGCGACGTTGCAGATTCTGGCGACGTCTCCGGTTGTCAAGACATTCTTGCTTCTGGTCATTTTCGCGAACCCTGCCTGATAATAGATACCGCTTCCTTATCGGCTGGCAAAAAGGGTCTGTTTAGCCGGGTGGGGCGATTGGCGGGTTTTGGAGCGGCCGGGGCAAGCCGCGCCGGCATTTAGTCCCATAAGCGGCTTGCGGGAACCCCTCCAGAGCTTGACCGACGGCAGCGGCCCGGGTACAATCATCCTGCCGGGAGGCCCCGGAAGCACCGGTTCAGTTCGGCCGCCCGGGAGCATTCGATGTTCTTACGCTGACAGTCAAGGAGAAACAACCTGTGACTATCCACTTGTCCCGGCCCGACATCACCGAAAAGGAGATTAAGGCGGTCTGCGATGTTCTTTCAGGTCCCAACCTTTCGCTGGGGCCGAAACTGGTCGAGTTCGAGCGGGCCTTCGCCGACTACCTGGGCAGGAAGCACGCGGTGGCGGTCAACAGCGGTACAAGCGGGCTTTTCCTGTGTATGGTGGCCCTGGGAATCGCACCCGGCGACGAGGTGATTACGACGCCTTTCACATTCATCGCCACGGTCAACTCGGTGATGATGGTTGGTGCAACGCCCGTTTTTGTGGATATCGACCCGGACAGCCTCAATATGGACCCGGAAAAGGTCGAGGCGGCGATCACCGACAAGACCAGGGCTGTGCTCGCGGTCGAGGTGTTCGGCAACCCGGCGGGTTTCGACCGGATGTGCCGGCTCGCTGACAAGCACGGGCTTGACCTTGTTGAGGATAGTTGTGAAGCACTGGGTTCGTCCCTCGGCGGCAGAAAGGCCGGGACGTTCGGGAAGATGAGCGTGTTCGGATTTTATCCAAACAAGCAGATCACCACGGGCGAGGGGGGGATGATTGTGACCGACGATGCCGACCTGGCCGATATATGCATTTCGCTGCGCAACCAGGGGCGGGCGAAAGGCGGAGGATGGCTGGACCACGAGCGTCTCGGTTACAATTTTCGGCTCAGCGACATAAACTGTGCGCTGGGGCTGGTGCAGCTTGGGCGAATAGAGCAAATCAAGGCCAAGCGGCAAAAGGTCGCCGAATACTACCGGCAAATCTTGTGCGACGACGACAGGCTGATAGTGCCGGCTGAGCCTGCGGGCTGTGATATGAGCTGGTTTGTATTCGTGGTCCGTCTGGCGGAGCGATTTACGCTTGAGCAGCGAGATGCGGTCCTGGAGAGTATGCGAGCCGACGGAATCCAGGTCGGCAGCTATTTTTCGCCGGTTCTCCAGCAGCCGTTTATCGTCAAAACGTTTGGAGACCTCAGGGACCGGTTCCCAATAGCCACCTCGGTAGCACAAAGGACCATTGCGCTGCCGTTCTACAACAGTCTTTCGCAGCGGGAAGTGGAGATGGTATGCGAAAGCCTCAGCAAGGCCCTGGACCGGGTGGCTTCGAGGCCGTGAGCAGTTTTGAAGCCTCGGAACTTGCATCGGGACCAAGTATTTGGTAAGATTTTATTGGAGGTCAATCGGCCGGCCCACGGGGCGGCCAAACGCGATTTTTTCGAAGGGAGAAAGCTCTTTATGGGAGGTTGGAGAAAGAAACTGGTCGTTCTGCTTGTTTTCTACTTCGCCGGTTTCGCCAGCGCTATTTACTGCCTCGCGCCCGTTCCGAAGGGCAAATCGCCGAAACAGAAGGGCTTTGTGCAGGCGGTATTCAAGTCGGACGAGTTCGCCGTCTCTTTCAACGAGGGCATGCACAAGTGCCTGGATTTTGCGAAGGATGCGGCGGACAAGGCCGGCAAGTACGTCAAGCAGAAAATGGATGAAAGACAGCAAAGCTGACCGGGTGTTTTCGCCGCGGTTACGGTTGTTGATTGCTGACATATCTTGAGGCTGCGCTGACTTCGAGGGAACCGCTCTATTCAGCGCGTATTACGGCCGGAGGTGCAGTGGCATCTTCGGCCCGCTTTTTGCGCGGCCAGAGAAAGCTGCCGCCGGGCTGAAACAGTCCGAAGCAGACACGCGACCGGACTAAAGGTTATATTCCTTTATCTTTCGGTACAGGGTTCTTTCGCCGATGCCGAGGATCTTCGCCGCCTTTTCCCTGTTGCCGCCCGTCTTGGCGAGGGTGTCTATGATGGCCTTTTTCTCCAGCTCGTCGAGAGAGATACCGGCCAGGTCGGCGCCTATGCCTTCAGGCTTGCCGGAGGCCAGCCGGCGTACTTGGTGGACTTCCGGGGGAAGGTCCTGAACGTCGAGCTGGTTGCCGCGGCACATCACGACCATCGTTCGGATGCAGTTTCGCAACTGGCGGATGTTACCAGGCCAGTGATAGCTCTTGAGTACGGCCATTGCCGCGTCACTGACGGAGTTCACCGGGGAGCCTGTCTCCTCGGCGGCTTCGGCCAGGAAGTATTGCACCAGTTCAGGGATGTCGTCGGCCCTGTCGCGAAGTGGCGGCAGCGTTATGCTGACGCCCTTTATTCTGAAATAGAGGTCCTGCCGGAACTTGTGCTGCTCAATCAGTTTGGTCAGGTCGTGATTGGTGGCGCTGATGACGCGGACGTCGACGGCAATGGATTTGTGTGAGCCTACCGGCACGACGATGCCGTCTTCAAGGAAACGAAGCAGCTTGGCCTGCATATTCATCGGCATATCGCCGATCTCGTCCAGGAACAGCGTGCCCCTGTCGGCTACTTCCAGCAGCCCTTTTCTGTCGGCGGTGGCGCCGGTGAAGGCCCCCTTGACGTGTCCGAACAGCTCGCTTTCGAGCAGTGTTTCGCTCAGGCCGGCGCAATTGACGGGCCTGAAAGGCTTGTTACGCCGGGGCGAGTTCTCGTGGATGGCGCGAGCCATAAGCTCCTTGCCGGTGCCGGACGGACCTTCTATCAGCACCGATATGTTGGTAGGTGCGACCCGGGCGAGGACTTCGAATATGCCCTGCATAACGGGGTCCTTCCCCCGGACACCTGGAAAGACAAATTCCGGGTGCCGGACGACCTCGCGCCGGGTGCGCGTAGCCTTTAGAACCTTACGGCCGGCCTCTGTTACCAGTGCGCGAAGTTGGTCTATGTCGATGGGCTTGACGAGATAGTCGTAGGCCCCCCGCCTGATGGCTTCCTTGCAATTGTCGATGGTGGCATAGGCAGTTATGAGGATAACTTCAGTGTTGGGAGACTGGCTCTTGGCAGCCTCCAGCACCGCCAGGCCGTCAAGGTCGCCCTGCAGTCTCAGGTCGGTCACGACCACATCCACTCGCTGGCTGCGCAGGATTTCCAGCGCATCGGCGGCATTGTACACCGCCAGCGCCTTTGCGCAGACCTTCTCCAGGGCCTCGGCGGTACCGTCGGCGTGTTCGCGTTCATCGTCCACCACCAGTACTATAATCCCGTCGTCAGCCAATATCGGACCTCTCTAAGTTTGGGCCGGCAGGGTTATGGTAAATGATGTCCCCTTGCCGACGTTGCTCCGGACGGTTATGCGTCCGTTATGTGCCTCGATGATTCTCTTGGCGGTTGCCAGCCCCAGGCCGGTGCCGCCGGGTCTGAGGCAGTAATATGCGTCGAACACCTTTTCCAGCTTGTCCGGCTCAATGCCGCAGCCTGTGTCGGTAACCGTGATAACCGCCTCGCCTCGGCGACGGTCGGTGGTCACAATAAGCTCGCCGCCGCCGCTCATAGCCTGCGTGGCGTTTATGAACAGGTTCAGCAGCACCTGTTTTATCATATTCTCGTCCACCCTGCAAACCAAAGGTCCGTCGTGGAACCTGTGGCGGATAGTAACGGAATGGCTGTGTGCTTGCGGCAGATAGAAATCAATGACGTCGCCGACCAGTGTGTTTATATCGACACTGGCGGTACTGAGCCTGGTATGGGTGACATAGCGGAGAAAGCCTTCGAGTATCTGCTCCAGCCGCTCGGTTTCTTTCTGGATTACCGTTATTTTGCGGGCGGCCCGCGCAAGCAGGCGGGCGGCTGTTTGGGGGTCTCCGTGGTCTGCGTCGGCCTTGGCCAGCGTTTCCAGGTCCTCGGTGACGAGCTTCAGGTTGACCTTGATGGTGGAAAGGGGGTTCTTGATTTCGTGTGCAAGGCCGCCTGTGAGCTTGCCGAGTTCCTCGAGACGGTCGTCCTGGGGCGCCCGGCCGTCGGTGGTACCGCCGCGACGATTGCCCGGCGCTGCGTGGCGGCTGCCTGCTGCCCGGCCGTATCGCCACAGCAGCACTGCAAGGGCCGCGACCAGGCCCACCACGCACACCGCGAGAAGATAGACCATCTCAAAGCCTCCCTGGATAGCACGAAAGAACCTGCCGCCGACGATACCAAGGGCGTTCCGTCAGGTTATTTTAGGCAAGAAAACGACCCGGTTCCAGGCCGTTATTTCTTGGCGGCCAGGTCGTTCAGGGCCGCCCGGCGGGACAACTTGAACCTGCCCTGCTCGTCGATGGCGATGAGCTTTACGGGAATGAAATCACCGAGCTTGCAGACTTCCTCGACGTTCTTGACGTAGCCGTCGGCCAACTCGCTTATGTGGCACAGGCCCTCTACGCCGGGCATAAACTCCACGAACACGCCGAAATCCTTGACCGATACGACCTTTGCCTTCTCGTAGATTCGCCCGACCACCGGGGGCAGGGTTATACTTTCGATGATGTCTTTCGCTTTCAGGTGGCCGTCTCCGCCGAGGCAGCTTATGTAGATTGTGCCGTCTTCTTCTATTTCGATTTTTGTGTCGGTTTGTTCCTGAATGTTTTTCACGATCGAGCCGCCCGGGCCTATTACCTTTCCGATGTATTCCGGGTCGATTTCCATCGTCAGCAGTTTGGGCGCGTACTTGCTCAGTTCGGACCTCGGCTTGTCGATGACCCTGCCCATAACATCCAGTATCTTGAGCCTGGCCTGCCTGGCCTTTTCGAGGGCTTCGACCATAATATTGTGGGCCAGCCCCTCGGCCTTTATATCCAACTGAATGGCAACCACGCCCTCGGTCGTGCCTGCGACCTTGAAATCCATTTCGCCGAAATGGTCTTCCTCGCCGATGATATCCGTAAGCAGTTCGTACCGGCCGGACTCGTCGCTGACCATGCCGATAGATATGCCGGCCACGGCGTTACTTATGGGCACCCCCGCATCCATCAGTGCCAGCGAGCCGCCGCAAACGGACGCCATGGAGCTTGAGCCGTTCGACTCGGTGATGTCCGAGATGACTCGAACGGTGTAAGCGAACTCTTCGTCGGGGGGTTTGACCTGGACCAACGCCCGCTCCGCCAGTGCGCCGTGTCCGATTTCTCTTCGGCCCGGGCCGCGGATCGGCCTGACCTCGCCGACGGAGAATGGTGGGAAATTGTAATGGAAAGTGAAGTTTTGAAGGTACTCGTCGAGCAGCCCGTCGATTATCTGGGCGTCGCGGACGGTGCCCAGGGTCACACTTACCAGTGCCTGGGTTTCGCCGCGGGTGAACAAGGCCGACCCGTGGGTCCGCGGCAGGATGCCGACCTCGCATTCAATCGGTCGAATCTCATCGTAGCCCCTGCCGTCGGGCCTTTTGCCCTGCAGCAGCAGTTCGCGGACGATGTCACGCTCTGCTTCGTGCAGTATTCTCTTGACCATCGACTTGTCGTACGGCCCGGAGGCTCCCACTGATGGGGTCGCCTGCGGTTCGGCCTGCGGGTCTGCATCGGCGGCACAGTATCGGCACATCACCTGCTCGAACAGCTCGTCAACGGCCTCGTTTCGTTGCTGCTTCTGCTTGATGAGCTTTATCTGCCGCAGCTTATCCTCGATTTCAGAGCGTATCGCTGAACGCAACTCTTCGTCCATAGCAAGCGGCTCGACGGGCTCCTTTTCGACCCCAGCCTTTTCCCGCAGCTCTTCTATCATCTCGCAGACCTGTGCGACGGTTTTTTGAGCGGTGGCCACGGCGTCTGCGATAACGCTCTCGGGCAGTTGCCTGGCGCCGACCTCGATCATATTCATTGCGTCCTTTCGTCCGCCCAGCAGCAGATTCAGGTCGCTGGCATCAAGCTGCTTGTGCGTGGGATTGACGACGAATTGGCCGTCCAGCCTGCCCAGCCTGCAGGCGCCTATGGGCCCGAGAAAGGGTATCTTGCTGATGGTAAGCGCGGCACTTGCCCCTATCATCGCCAGGATGTCCGGGTCGTTTTCCCTGTCGGCGCTGAGGACCTGCGCCATAATCTGCACCTCGTTGAAGTAACCTTCGGGAAACAGCGGACGGATAGGCCTGTCGATCATTCTGGCGGTCAGTATTTCCTTTGTGCTTGGTCTGCCTTCTCTCTTGATGAACCCGCCCGGGAACTTGCCCGCCGCGCTTTGCTTTTCCCGGTAGTCCACGCTGAGGGGGAAGAAGTCGATCTCCTCGCTTCGCGGAGGGGCACTCACCACCGTGACCAACACCACGGTATCGGCATAGCGTACAAGCACGGCGCCATCGGCCTGCTTTGCGATCTTGCCGGTTTCGATGGAAAGGATCCTCCCACCAATCTCTCTTTCGACTTTTTGTACCTTAAACATAGAGCTTCCTCATTTGCACCGCTGGGTGGTTTGTATACAATCTCGAATTGATTTGGCGTAACGCGCCAGGCCGGTCACGGAGCTACTTCCTGAGCCCGAGCCGGGATATGATTTTTTGGTATCGATTCGCATCCTTATTCCGAATGTACTTGAGCAGGGCGGACCTGTTGCCGACCATCTTCAACAGCCCACGCCTTGAGGAATGATCCTTTGGGTGGGCTTTGAGATGTTCGGTTAGCTGTTCTATTCTCTTCGTCAACAGCGCCACCTGAATCTCGACCGAGCCGGTATCGTGCTGGTGCGTCTTGAAATCCACGACCACGCTTTCTTTTTCCTGTTTCGACAGCATCTTGAAACAAAATCCTTTCCTGGCTTTTTCGGGTTGGCTTCTTCACATCTGCGGCTGCCATCGTCGCTGAATCGCCCGCAAAAGCACGTTGCCGTCCCTGCGGGGGCAGCTTGGAACCAAACCATAAACCCATAATATTACCCGGTTGATTCCATCAACGCAAGCCCTTTTCCGCAATAATTTGCCCGAAACCTCCCGGGCTGACACCACGTGTCGCTCGCCGCTACGGGGGATGGTCGCAGCCAGCATTGGCGGGGTCGATCGGCCGGGGCACCGGTCCTCGGGCGGCAGGGCTTATTCCGCAGGCCCGAGCCTGTCCTGCTGCAGCGCCCAGGCGGTATCAGCGGGCGATTACAGACGAGATTCTGAATACCGGCAGCAACAGCGCAATGGCAATAGTGCCGATCACCGCACCGAGGATGGTTATCATCAGCGGCTCGATAAGGGTCATAACGCTTCTGATGGAGGCCTCAAGCTTCTTTTCGTAAAAAACGGACACCTTATCACTGACGTTGCCGAGCCTGCCGCTCTTTTCTCCCGCGTGGAGCATCTGTATGATGCCGGTCTCCACCAGGCCGCCAAAAGGCGAAACCGACAGTGCCTCGGACAACTGGTAACCGTCCCGAATCTTGTCTGCCGCCTGCCTCCATAACATTTGGAAGTAGTAGTTGTCGCAAGAGTCTTCGATAACGCTGATTGCTTCGAGCAGAGTCACGCCCGTGTTGAGCATCGTCGCCAGTATACGCATACTGCGTGTTATCACCGTATCAACGAAAAGCATGCCTATCACGGGTGTTCGAATCTTCAGGAAATCTATTACCCGTCTGCCGCTGGTGGTTTTTGACCAGTAGTGCAATCCTGTCCCGACCACCACTGCGGCGGTGACCAGGCCGGCCATAAGCTCAAGGTTTCCCAGCATCTGACTGAAACCGACAAGCACCCTGGTGATTTTCGGCAGTTCCGCCCCCTTTGCTTGGTATATCCTCATAAACCTCGGCAGCACGAAGAACATCAGCGTACCTGTGGCAGCCACGGCCATCAGCACCATAATGAAGGGATACGTCAAAGCCGCCTTGATACGCTTTCGCGTTTCAGCCTCGAAGTTCAGGTAACCGCTGAGTACGTTCAGCATTTCCGGCATCTTGCCCGACGCTTCCGAAGCCCTGACCATACTGATGTACATCGAGTTGAAAATGCGCGGGTACCTCGCCATCGCCTTCGAGAGGTATTCCCCGCCCTTTACGCTTTCGGCAACGTCCTCAACGGCCGCCTTGAGCGGGCCGAACTCAAGCTGTTCCGCGATGGCGTCGAGCGCGTCGCTGAGCACTACGCCGCTGTCGAGCATCACGGCCAACTGCGTGGTGAATAATATCAGGTCGGTTCGCCTGACCCTGGCCGAGGATGTTTGCCACGCAGGCGATTCGGTCCGGCCGGCCGGATAACCCTGCGCCGCCGCGGGGGCCGTGTGCGGCGAAGCCTGGCCGCCACGCCCGGGCGCGTTATTGAGCCCCTTTTCAGGCTCCGCACCTGTCCGCGGTGATTGTGTTGCCAGACCAGAAGCCATTTGCAAGCCTGCCTTCAGTCATAAATCATCTGCGTGGTCCGCAGGACTTCCTCGACGGAAACGATGCCGGCCTTGACCTTTTCCAGCCCGTCCAGAACCAGCGGGACCATTCCCTTTTCCAGTGCCTTGGCCCTGAGTTTCTTAAGACCACAACCCTGGCCTATGAGTTCCGTAATCTCGTCGTCCGGCACGAACAATTCATGGATTGCTATTCTGCCGGCGTAGCCCGTATTTCGACATTTCTTGCACCCGACGCCACGTTGGTACTTCTTTATCTCCGCGCCAAGACCTGCGACGGCCTTTTTTATGCTGGCCGGCGGGTCGTACTCCACCTTGCACTTGGGACAGATCTTCCGCACAAGCCGCTGGGCCAGCACCGCTATCAAGGAAGCACTGACCAGGTACGGCGCAACCTTCAGGTCTATCAAGCGCGTTACGGCCGCCGGGGCGTCGTTCGTGTGGAGAGTGGACAGCACCAGGTGCCCCGTAAGCGCTGCCTGAACCGCGATATTTGCGGTAACGTGGTCGCGGATTTCACCGACCATAATTATATCCGGGTCCTGGCGCAGGAGACTTCTAAGTGCGTTGGCGAACTCGAAGCCGGCGCTTTCGTTGACCTGGAACTGGTTTATGCCGGGTATATTGCACTCCACCGGGTCTTCAACGGTGCAGATATTGACCTGCTCGTTGTTCAGCTCGTTCAAGGCCGCGTAAAGCGTTGTGTTCTTGCCCGAGCCGGTCGGCCCCGTAACCAGAACGATGCCGTTCGGCGAGTTTATGACCTGCCTGAAAAGCTTGAGGTTGTCGTAGGTGAACCCCAGCGATTCAAGGTTGAACACGATTCTCTGCGGGTCGATTACCCTTATGACCACCTTTTCGCCGAAGTAGCCGGGCATCACAGACACGCGAAGGTCGATCGGCCGGCCCTCGACCAGCACGTGAATGCCGCCGTCCTGTGGCAGCCTTCGCTGGGCGATGTCCAGCTCGGCCATAATCTTCAGCCTCGAAACGATGGCGGCGTGCATCTGGTGCGGCGGACACATCTTTTCGTACAGCTTGCCGTCCACACGGTAACGAACGCGCAGTTTCTTGTCATCCGGCTCTATGTGAATGTCGCTTGCGTTTTCGCGGACCGCGTTATACAGCAGGTAGTTGACCAGCTTGACCACCGGCGACTGGCCCGCCACCTCCTCGAGGTTGCTTATGTCCTCGGTGATGTTTTCGATGAGCGTGAAGTCTTCGAGTCCCTGTTCGTCGATGATGTCGTCGATCACAAATACGTTGGCCGCCGGCAGGTAAGACTCGAGCGTGGCCTTTATGTCCTTGGTGGTTGCACAGACCACCTGCACCCGGCAGCCGCTCATACGTTCGATTTCGTCGATCAGGAATACGTTCGTCGGCTCACTGACCGCAACGGTGAGCACGTCGTAGACCTTGAACAATGGCAACACAATGTGCTTTTCAAGGAAGTCACGAGGAAGGATTTCAAGGACTTTCGCGTCGCAAAGCTTGGGATTGATCTGGGCGTAGGGCACATCGTACGCCTCAGCCAGCGCCGAGGCGATCTGGTTCTCGCTGCAGTAGTTCATCTCCACCAGCAACTCGCCGAGCAGCTTTCGGTGGCCCTTTTCTCTCTGTCGTTGCAGGGCCTGGTCGATCTGCTCCTGGGTGACTACGCCGCGGGCCAGCAGCAGTTGTCCCAGTTGCACCTTGTTGCAAGTGACCGTCTGAGTCATCGCTTATCCTCGCCAATCAACGCCCGGCAAGTTGCGTTGCCGTGCTGTTATGCGAAGCTTTTTGCGGCCTCGGCCAGCTCGGTGTAGCAGTCGAACTCGTTGTCCAGGCGCGTTATTTCCAGTATCTTGCGACAGTTTTCATCAAGGCCCGCCAGTCGAAGCTGACATTTGTTCTCGTTGCAGTAGTCCCTGGCCCAAAGCAATTGCTCCAGGCCCTGGCTGTCAATGAAGCTTACGCTGGTCATATCAAGGGCGATGCCTTTCTTCTGCCTGGCGACAGCCTCTGTTATGGCTTTTCTGAACATTTCGACGAAGTCGCCGTCGAGGTCGCCCTGCAGGACCAGGACCGTCACGTCGTTGTAATCTTGTGCTTCTATTCTCATTTGATAAGCGTCCCAACTGCCATTGTGCCGTACTCGGCGAAAGTACTCTTGCCGCCGAGTCCTACGAAGTCCGAGCCGT
Source organism: uncultured Pirellulales bacterium (assembly GCA_964429265.1). Taxonomy (GTDB): domain Bacteria; phylum Planctomycetota; class Phycisphaerae; order Sedimentisphaerales; family Anaerobacaceae; genus CAYSBK01. Next base: position 23,078 of record CAYSBK010000005.1, read on the forward strand.
CCTGAATCGCGTCCCACAGTTCGTAGACATTGCTTTCCAGGAATATCGTGCCGATTTTTTCATCGAACTGGGTGCCGAGACCCTTTTTTATTTCCGCCAGCGCCTGCTCAAGCGTAAGCGCATCCCGGTAAACCCTCTTTGAAGTCATCGCATCGAAGCCGTCCGCAAGGGCCACTATCTTGCCGAGTATCGGTATCTGGTCGCCCGTCAGGCCGTTCGGGTATCCTTTGCCGTCGACGCGCTCGTGATGACATAGCACGGCGGCGACTATGGGTCGCATCTGCTTTATTTCGTTGAGGATACCGGCCCCAATCGCGGGATGCGAGCGGATGTGCTCAAGCTCCTTCTCGGAAAGCTTGCCCTTCTTGCGGAGTATTGACTCGTCAATGCCCATTTTTCCAATGTCATGCAGCAGGCCCGCCAGGTAAAGCCGGTGAACTTCCTGGCTGTCGAGAAGGTTGCGCTCCGCCAGTCTCTCCCCTATCCACCGGCTGATGAAGGCCACCCGTTCGGAGTGACCCCTCGTGTACTGGTCCTTTGCATCGATGCTGCTGGTCAGCGCCTTCAGCGAGCCTACAAACAGCTCCTTGAGGTCGCCGAAAAGCCTGCCGTTTTCGACGAAAACCGCACAGCTGTTCGCAACCGAATCGAAAAGCTTGGCATCGGTACTGTCGAAATCGGGTTTATCCTGGCGGTTGACGGCGACCATCAGGCCTATCATCGAGTTTTCCGTCGCGGCGTCTTCAGCGCCTCGCGCAGCGCCACGGTCCGTGCCGAACAGTGGTACGACGATGATGTTTCGAACGTTTTCGGGCCAGTCGTACTTGAATGGTGAATCAACTTCGCTATCCAGCAGGGCGTCCTTACCCTGGCTGAGTTCCTCGGCGAGGCGGTTTTGCAACACGGCCGCCATTTCCTCATCCACGTCGATTACGCCCGAACCGGCGGCGACAACGAGATGCTTCTCGTCGTCGATGGTTTTTTCAAGCAGAACGACTATGCCCTCAACACCTACGATGTCCGTGAGGCTGTCACAGGCCATCTGGAGATAATTTGCGTCCGACTCGGTGACCTTCATATTGCTGCCGAGCTTGTGCAGCAGGACCAGCTCTTCGTAGCTCTGAGCCAGTTCGTTGCCCATCACTTCCATCTGGTCGCGGATTTTCAGGCCCACGTGGAAATCCTCTGCCAGCATATCCAGCATCTGCATAAAGAAGGACGCGAGGTGTGTCCGGGACACTTCCTGCAGCATCCTGGTCAGGTCGCCGCGGTCGATGTTGCACCGGCTGGATAGTTCCTTCAGTCGCTCACCGTCCTTCGCGTGCCGGCCCGACCCGTCGACAACCGCCACGAAAGGATGGTCGTCGCCCTGGTCAAGGATGGCCGTCAGCACCGGCCGGTCGCCGTCAAGCAGGAACACCTTTTCGGCACCGCCGCAGGCAACCCCCTGTCGCCAGCGGCCAACCCCGAGCATAGCGTACTGCTTCAGCTTGGCGTGGTCGCCGGCGCAATGGTCCACCTCGCACAAAAGCAAAACTTCTCCTTTGCAGTCACAGACGGCAAAAGTAGCCCCGAGTTTATTCACTCTGCTGCCGAAGCTTTTCAGCTCGCTCAGTTGCACGTTCTCCAGGCCCGCTGCGCGTCGCGAAGCTTGCAACAAAGCGCCTTTAATCCCTGTGGTCGTTTGTGGCATAGCTGATGCGAAACCTTCAACACCTGCAATTAACGTTTTACTTTTGTCCGACAAACTGATTCTGGTACAGCACATCTTCGATGCTTCTGAGCAGTTCTTTGGGACTGAACGGCTTGCTGAGGCACTGGGCTATGCGAAGACCCTGCACCTCGTCCTGCTCGATTGCAAAGCTCCTGGCCGTCAACAGTATCACCGGTATATCTTTGGTCTTGTCGTTCCGGCGGATCTTTGCCACCAGTTCCAGGCCGTTCATAACCGGCATCTGGCAGTCTGTGACAATGATGTCGGGTTGTTCTTCGCAAGCCAGCTCGAAGGCCTCGGCACCGTTGGATGCGGTCACGACGTCGAAACCGTTGTTGCGGAGCTTGATTGCCACCACGTGCACGATGTGTACCTCGTCATCCACGACCAGGACTTTTCTGTCGGCCATTGCCAATCCTCCACAATTCTACGTCGCCTTTGGCGACGGCTCTAAAGGTTGCTCTGACTATCTTTTTGCGTTTCTTGTTCCAATTCGAAGTTCCGGCCGTCACGCGCCGACCGGCTGGGCTTTGGCCAGCGGCAGTTCAAAACCGAACGTGCTGCCCTGGCCCGGCTTGCTGGTTACAAACACCTTGCCGTTGTGCACTTTTTCCACTATCTGCTTGACCAGGTTCAGTCCAAGGCCCGTTCCCTTGGCCTGTGCCTTGTTCGCATCGACCCTGTAGAACTTGTCAAAGACATAGTCGATTTCCTCTTCCGGTATGCCCACGCCGGTATCCGTTACGGTCACGCGGGCCGTCCGGGCGATTTCGTCGACTTCCGTTGAGACGGTCACCGTGCCGCCGGCCGGCGTGTACTTGACGGCGTTGCTGAGCAGATTGACGATGACCTGTGCCATCATATCCCTGTCGACGTTGACCTGGTCGAAGACTATGGGCTGCTGGCCCACGATTTTTATGTTCTTCTCCTCCGCATAGCCCTTGATCATCTGCAATTGTTCCTCGATCAGCAGCATCAGGCTCTGCGGCTTCTTATCGACCTTTATCAGCCCGGACTCGATCCGCGAAATGTTGAGAATGTCTTCTATCAGGCGGTTGAGCCTATGGGCCTGCTTTTGAATTATCGTGCAGAACTCTTTTCTTGTTTCCTCGTCTTCCGCTTCGCCCTCCGCGAGCATCTCCGAGTAAGCGGTGATGGAGGCCAGCGGTGTTTTCAGCTCGTGCGAAACGTGGCTGACGAAGTCGTTCTTCATCTGGGATATTTCTTTCTCGCGGGTGATGTCGTGCAGTACCGCCACGACGCCGCAGACCTGCTTGTTGCCGTCATATACGCAGGAGGCCGTGCAGTCGAACACCTTTCGGCCGTGCCGGTCTTCAAAGACCATCTCCTGTTTTGCGGCCTGCTGCCGGATTTTCATCGTGTGGATGAGAAACTCCACGAAGCCGCTCTTGTCCGCACCTACCAGTTCGCCAATGGGCTTGTGGACGGCATCGGCGTGGCCGAAGCCCATCAGTTTCCCGGCCGACTCATTTGCCGTCACTACCTTGCCGAACTCGTCCACTACAATAACGGCATCGCGAATGCTGTATATGATGGCCTCGGCGTTACGCTTCTGCCTGTCGGATAGCTGCAACTGCAACTGCAGTTCATCGAGCTGCCGGTCGTTCTCACCGGGACGTTCGAGCCTTTGCCCGATGGCTCTGTTCAAGGCTGCCGTGAAACGCTCCGCCGACCAGGTCGGCGGCAGGGCGTCCGTCGATGCTTCTACACTGTCGGTGCGGTCGCCGCTGAGTGACTCGACCACGCCCGAGACCCCCGAGGCCAGTTTTACCAGGTGCCACCCGAGAAACACGACCGCCGCCGCTCCAACAAGACAAGCAACACCAGGTAACCCTGTGGGGCCGGCATAGTTATCCGACACGGCAGCCGTCGTGTCCGAAGCGATAAGATTCCCCAACCCGACCGCCGCACAACAGCCCGCGGCGAAGATGGTTACGGCAATGTAAAGATTTCTGAGAGACTTCAACCCCGACATTTCTGTGTCTCAAGTAATATCACCTTCATTCCATCAAGAACGCGTCGCTTCCGGCTCAGTCCCTGGCAAGCAGCCGCCCCAGTTTGCTGTCGGGCTGCAACTGAAGCGCCTTTCTGTAGGCGGCTTCCGCCTGGCTGAGCCGGCCCAGCTTTTCCTCGCAACGCCCAAGCATAAGCCAGGACAAAGCCCCGCAGTCGGGTCGCCCGGTCAGCTTTTCAAACGTCTCGGCGGCAGCCTGGTACTCGCCGCCGGCATACCGGGCGCAGCCAATGAGCGTCATTGCGTCGGCGTTACCCGGCTGCAGCGTCAAGGCTCTCTGGCCGCACATAACGGCCCTGCTGTGCAGCCCCGCACCGAGAGCCGCCTGCCCAAGCTTGATCCACACATCGGCATCGTTCCTGCATTCCACCGTGAGCTTGTCGTAGCAATCAACGGCGGTGTCGTACCGGCCGCTTTGCATACTGCACAGTGCTGCTATTTCGAGGTACAATTTCTTGGTTCGTTCCTGTACCGCCGCGACGCCGTCGTCATCGCTCGAGGCATTATCACATCGTTCGGCGAGACTCTTAAAGATTTCCGCCGCCTGCTTCGGCCTGCCGGCGAATATGTAGCAGTACCCCAGTGATTGGGCTATGTCGTGGTCATCCTCCGCAAGAAGCATCGCACGTTCGTAAAGTTTGATCGCCTCGTCGTACTGCCTGTTGCCGAACATTATGTCCGCCGCCGCTACCTTCAGCGACACGTCCGCCGGTTTTTGTCGCATCTTCTCATTCAGCAGCGACAGTGCCTCCCGGGGTTGGCCGGAGGCAGCACGACTTTGGGCAACGGCCAGAACGTAGTCGGTCTCGTCGCCGTCCAGTTCGAGCGCTTTTGTGTAGTATTCCAGCGCCTGGTCTGTCCGCCCGGACTGCTCGGCGGCTGCGCCAAGCCAGTACCATCCCTCGGCCAGGCTTTCGTCGAGCGTCACGGCCGCAAGCAATTCGGAGGCCGCCTGGCCGCCGCGGTCACGGGCCAGCAACAGTTTGCCGAAAAGCAGGTGAGCCTGCGCCGACTCCGGGTCGGCCTCCAGACACTCGGCTATATTCTTCCGGGCCTGCTCGTACTGGCCGCTCTCAAACTGCTGCTCGGCAAGCCTCAGCTTGATCTTCGCCGAAGCTTTCTGCCACCTCAGCTGGGCCGCTGCCTTGTTTTGCTGATGTGTCTGGCAGCCCGTGCATATGCACAGCACCAGTACCACCGCCGTCAATGCCGTCTTGCGCAACATAAGTAATCTCCGTATCAGGCTTCAATCTCCAATCTTGTCCTCAAGCATATCCGGGGTTCCCGGCCGAGTGTGTCCGGGAACCCCGGCCTCCGGTAAACTCCAGCCGTTACCGCCTGTTCCACAAGGCTGCTTCTTCCTGCTCGATAACGCCGAGCATTATCCGCTCCATCCGGTCAAGCTCTTCGGGCACGGTTTCACGGATAATCCTTTCCTGCAGACGCAGTGCCTCGAGATAGCTCGGACGCAGGCGAAGAGTTTCCTTGATTTCCGCCTGGGCCTCAACCAGCTTGCCGGCCGTGTAAAGCTCAACGGCCTTGACATAGTGGTCCTCGGCTATGCGTGACCTGGCGATGCCCAGCACGTTCTGGCGGGCGCCGTAGCGTTTACGGCTGATGTCGGCCGCCCTGGCCTCGCCGTCGGTCTGGCCGGCCTGCTCGATGATGTGCGGCGTCAGCAGGATTATCACTTCCTCACGCTGCGTCTGGTCGGTGGTGCCCCTGAACAGCGCCCCTATGATGGGAATGTCACCCAGAAGGGGAATCTGTTGACGGGTGCTGCTGACGACGTCCCTGAACAAACCACCCAACACTATCGTCTCGCCGTCCTTGACCACGATGTTCGTGCGAAGCTCGGTAGTGCTTTCATCCGGAACGCCCTGCTCGTTCAGCTCGGCGGTGCTGTCCTTCGGATAGATGTCCATCCTGATGTACCCGTCATCGCCGATGTACGGGCGGAAAACCAGTTGCGTACCTGTCTGAAGGAACTTGACCTCGCCTTCGGTCGCGACGCCGCCGGTGCTTATCGTGGTGCTGCTTCTGTAGCCCAGGTTCCGGCCGATCAGCACCGTGCCTTCCTGCTTGTTCACGGCCAGGATCTTCGGATTGGCAAGGACCGTAACGTCAGTGACGGATTCCAGGGCCGTAATAAAGGCGATGAAATTGTCGGCACTGATGCCCGCCCTTAGACCTACACCACCAAATGTTGCAAAGCCCGTAACCTGCACGGGGCTTCCGGCAAACGTACCTGCAGCCACCTGCTCAAGCGGATTTTGCGAAGTAGACGTAACGGTAGTGTCGGTGCTTCCAACTTGTGAGGTCGTCTCGGTCGTCTGCAGGTCCACGCCGCCGAGGAAGTTGAGGTCGATACCGAGTTCCATACCTTCGGTCAGTCTTGCGCTGAGGATGGTTGCCTCGACGAGGACCTGCTTGGGTCTCTTGTCGAGCTTGGCGATTATCTCGGCGGCCTTGTCGATGTTCTCAGGAAAGTCATAAACCACGATGGTGTCGTTCTGGGCGAGACTGTCGCCGCCGCCGCCCGAGCTGATGCCGCCCGGCGAGCTGCCGCCGGTGGTTCCGCCGCTGCCGCCGCCGATATCTTTCTCGGCAGGTGTGCTGAACTCGATGACGGCTGCGCTGCTGAGCACCGGCTTGATTAACTTCGCTGCATCCTCAGCGGTGATGTAGTAAAGCGTAAAGACACGGTGAATCATCCGGTCGGTGTCGGACTTTATCTTCTTGTACTCCTCCTTGGTGTACACCTTGATGAGCTGGCCGACCTGCTCGTACTTGAGGTTCGGCCCCAGGATGGCCTCCATTGCTTCCTCGAAGGTAACGTTGTACAGCCTCGTAAACGACAATACGCCCGTGACGCTCGGCGAAGGCACGATGTTCTTCTGGTATTTTTGTGCAAGTACGCTAAGCGCCTCCTGTATCGTCGTGTCGGCGTTGAAGGTGATTGTCTGTACGGCCGCACCGGCCGAGGGCTGCGGCTGCCGGGCCGCATCGTCGGCGCGGGCCACGATCATAGCCTGCTGAGCGTCGCCCAGTGCCGCGGCCGCTGCAGCAGCCACCACCAGCACAAACACCAGCCGATGGGGTGTGGCCGTCAATTTTCTCGAATAGGTTTTTCCAAAACGCATTTCAAACCCCCTTTCACTGATTGTTCGTCGCATTTCAAATACGGAATTTTTCCTACGATTGTCTGTTGTAGGCTTCAGACTGTTGAGACAGTTTCAAAACTACCTGTGATTTTCCACATCCAATCACAACCTTATCCTCGTCGATGGAAACTACTTCACATTCATACGTATCTTCTCCAATCTTAAGCAGGAACTGTTCGCCGCTGTGTAGTACCCGGTCGTTGACGAAGGCCTGGCGTTTTTCGCCGATGAGTATCGCCTGCAGCTTCAGGTTGGCGGCGACCCGGCGGATCATCGCCGCCTGGCCGCTGTGCGCCGCAACGTTCACCTCGCTGACCGACGAGTTGCTTGCGCCGCCCTTGCCGAAATCTCGCCACCGGTTCGACCTGAAGAAGTCTCTCACCAGCATATCGTTTCGGCCTTTTACTTTTGGTAACTCGATAAAAGCAACCTTCAATCCGTTATCTCCGGCGTCGGCCTGTGACGCGGATAGCCCCACTGCCGACCCGGCCTGCGCGGTCTTCGGGCCGCCTCGCAATAGTACGCGCACCCACATAAGCACCATCACGGCGACCAGCAACAGCGCGATGCCGACTTTCTTTCTGTCGGCGCCCAATCGACCGCCTGCAGTGGGTCGCATACCTGCTTTGTTTTGATATTTTGCCATAACCTTCCCCGGCCCCGCTCAACCGTTCGGCGACGTCGGCCTGTAATAAATAAACGCCTCGGCCTGCATCGTGATTCGACCGCTGAAATCCTTGTCGTTCGCAAGCTTGACCTTCTTTATCCGCACCAGCCTGTCGATGTCCTGCAACGACACGAAAAACTCGAATACCTGTTTCAGTTCGCCGACGCACCGCATACTAACCGGTATGCACCGCAGCGCACCGACCTCGACCTCCTCGCCGGGCTCGATCAACTGGTCCGTCAGTGCACACCGGTCCATCATGCCCGCGATGGTCTGCAGGAACGGCCCGAGTTGCCTGTCGTGTGGTATCTTTGAATCGTAGTCGCCGACCGTGCTTTGCAGTTCGACAAGGTGCCGTTTCAACTGCGGCAACTGCCCGGCCTGCGCCGTGGTCCGCGATGCTTCGGCACGGGCTGCCGCGGTCGCACGCTGAAGCTGCTGCATCTGCCGCCGCCGCGGCAAATATCTGAACACCACGAAGCCTCCTATCAGCAGCCCCGCTGCAGCCAGTATCAATATTTGTCGCCTGTCAGTTAACATCTGTTTAGTTATCGAATCACGCTCAGCCGGCCTTGGCGTTCGCATTTGCAACCGCCACGTCCTTGTAGTTGGCCAGAAAGCTGGTAACTTCAAACTCGCTTACATCAAGGCTCGTGTCACCCTCGGTCGTCCTCAGGCCCTTGTTGCGACAGGATGCGGTCACGTCGCGGAAGTAAGGCGAATCTTCGAGCCGCACCACCAGACCCGCCACCTTGTCTGCGCTGGCCGCAACACCTTTCAGCAACACCCTGAAGCGTACGCTGCCGACGGCGAACCTGTCCCGGCCGGCGACCGCGCTGCCTGCGGGTCTCACGGTGGAACCTGCGGATGGGCTGCCTGCGCCGCCGGCCTTGAATTGTTCCGCAGTAAGCAGCACTTCGCTTAACACCACCCCTTTCTCGACCAGGAAGCTCAACTCGCCGATGACGCTTGCCAGGTCGATTCTTGAATCGAGCCTTCCTATCTGTTCGGCCCTTTCTTCAAGCGCGGCCGCTTGTGCCGTAAGCTGCGAAAATTGCTGCGCCTGAGCTACGACCTGGCTCGGCGGCTTCAGCATCGCCAGCTCCGCCTGCATCCGCGATACCGAGCGCCCCGCCGCCAGGTCCCACGCCAGCATTATTGCCAGCAACCCACCCAGCGCTATGTACTGGATTCGGAAACGCACTTGCTGGCGCTTGCCGCTGACGTACCACTCTGGAAGAAAGTCGATTTCTTTCATAATTCTCAGCTTCGCATAACGCACTCGGGGATGGCCCGAAGCCACGAACGACCGCCGGTAATCTGCTTGCGCCCCTTCAGGCTCAAGCCCACCGCCACCGCCCACTCGCAAAGAACCGCACGCTTGTCACTGTCGAAATCCAGGTTGGTCATATCGAAGCCCCGCATAGGCTGAGCCAGTTCGGCCTCCACCGCCAGGCGCCTCCTCAAAACATTCAGAAGGATCCGCTCGTATGCCTCGCCTCCGCTGAAAACCGCCCGCTCGACGTGCTTGCCTCTAAAAGTAACCGTGTAATATCTGAAGCACAGTGATATTTCTCTGGCCAGCTTTTCGGCAACGGACTCGATTGCATCAATAATTACCTGGCGGGTCGACGAATCAAGAATCTGAGCCGCCGCCTGCTCGACAGGCTGGCTGATGTTTTCGCTGTCGCAGCCGCCGGTTACCCCCGTCGACGATTCCGCGATGTTTCTTTCCGCATTCAGCCTGGCGCGGAGGCTCTGAGCCTGTGAAATGCTTACGCCAAGTTTCGCCGATATTTCCTTGTTGAAATTGTGCCCGCCGATGGCGATCTGCTTTACAAAGGTAATCCGGCGACCGCGTCCGAATACAACGGTCGTAAACCGGCTGCCGAGGTCTATGAACACCACCGCCCGTTCCTGGTCTTCCTGGCGCTGCAGCAGTCGCTCGAAGCACCTGAAAAGTGCACAGGGCAATGCGTCCAGCCCCACCGGTCTCAATCCCATCTCCTGCAGGAACGCAATGTGCTCATTGACGGATTGCTCGGCCGCGGCAAACAAGATGAACTCGTTCTTGAGCTCGTCGCCATGGTGCACGTCGCCGGCGGGGATGTACCTTATGCAGTCACGCGCGGGGTCCAGCCCGAATCGCTGGGCGGCTTCCTGGCGCAATGTCTGGTCGAGTTCCGCGGCCTCCTCCGCGTCCAGCCGCAGGCTCGTGATGCGAAGCTCGTCGCTCGGCAGGAAGGAAACCACGTCCCTGCGCCGGAACTTACCTTCGGCCAGCGCCCGCTGAACCGCCGAAATGATCACCTTGCGTCTGCGCTGCTCGTCGTCGAGGGCGTCCGGATCGATGGCAACAGACCGGGCCGCGACCGCGCTGAGCCGACCCTCGGTCGCCGCCAACTGCAGCATCCTCACCGAACTGTGACCGATGTCCAGTCCTATCGGCAAAGTCCCCCTTGTTTTGAGCTTCCAGTCAGGCATTTGCACTTTGCACCTTGTCGGCTCAATTCTGGATGGAAATGAATCCCGTAACCGGCTCGACATTGACCGTGACAACCGTGGTACCGGCCTGCAGGGTTACCTGGCCGCTGTTGAGAGGGCTGCCGCTACCGTTGTAGGGGCTGCCGAGGTAATCAAAGCGTACCTCGCCTGTGCCGTCGAAATCAGCGGCGGTGATATCCACCTTGTCCAGTCCTTCCCCGGCAAGGTCGATAACGTAGTTAAAGCCCTTCTTGACGGGATGCGGTATTACGTTGCCGGCCTGGTCTTCTATGCGGTAACTGTCCGCCACCGTGTCGAACACCACTGCAAACCTCTGTCCTCTCGTGATTGCAAGGCTCTTGGCGTACTCGAGGTCCGCGGCGACCATATCCGCCGCAGAGCGAATCTGCATTCCCGACGCCGAGCTGGCAAGCGGTATCACTACCGCCGCCGCGACGGCGATCAGCACCACCACGATCAGGATTTCCAGGATTGTAAAACCCCGCGCCGCCGCAGTGTTGGCGCACGTTCCGTTTATCGGGTGCGGCAACTTCAGGCCGTCTGTTTGCTGGTACATTTCAACCAACCTTCCAAACCCTCTGCTCTCGTGAGGACCTGACTGATGTCTACTGTTCTTTCGTCCGCTTTGGAGACGGGCTTTAGGCGTCTCTCGCTGCCGCACCGGCCGGTGGAATCGACTCCGCAGCCGCCCATCCGAACAGGCCGACACCGCACATTCTTCAAACACGTCTGGCCGCTTCGAAGCGCTGTCATAAACCCTACAGGTCGTACTTTCTCCACGCAGAACTGGCAGAATCGTTAAATCAGGAAAATCAGAACACGCGATGGTGTCACCGCCTCGCCGACGGGGCGGTTCCGAGATGCTATGAAGCTGCGGGTGCTTTACCCGACAATTCTGGTGTAGCGGCCTTCAAAGGCCGATAAGCACCCAAACCAATATAACAGCTTACGCGTCCCATAAGCGGCACTACCGTCTTTCGATACTTCTATAGAACGCCCCGGCGGCCTGGCTCCACTTCTGCGGCTGGCCCGTCTCAGACCAGAACAGGATTGCCGTCTTGCCGGGTTCGGCGGAGATGTTCACTGCCGGGTCCTGCCCATCCATCTGCCAGTGCACCAGCAACTGCCCGGAAGGATAGCTGAAAGTCTCCGCCTCTGCAGCAGCCCTGTCATAAATCCGAACGTCGTCAATCAACCCGTCCCAGTACGCCCCTTTTGTGCCGCGACCCAGCATCAACTTCTGAACACCGGTTATCACGCCACCGACCGGGCCGCGGTCGTACAGCAACGTGTCAAGTTGTCCGTTGATGTAGAGCCGCAGGCTCGAACCGCTATGCCAGACCAACGCCAGGTGCTGCCATTCCGTTGTTTGAACGTTTGAGCTGCTTTCGATCTGCGTGTAGCCCGATGTCGTGCGTACGGACGCCTTGATACAGCTTTGGCCTCCTCCAAAGGCACCATCCCCGTCGTAGCGGATACCAAGCTCTTCGTCGGCGCCGGTAGGCTGGCGCGTAAACATTATGCCTCGGTCCCGCCCGGTTACATCGGATTTGACCCACAAAGATACCGTGATTTCCGAAAGGCCGTTCAGATAGTCCCCTGCCGTGGGATCTTCGACGGTATCGTCGCTGCCGTCGAATTGCAGCGCGTCGCCGGTATGTCCTGCCGCCACCCATCTGGGTCCGCCCATGAGAAGACCCATGCGGTTGTTGCCGGACGCATCGGGTACGACCTGCCACAGTTTGCCTTGCGTAAACAGTCCGCCGTGTACATCGACGTTGCCGGCCCCGCCGCTGACAAGTATGTCCCCCTGCACAAGTGCCAGGCCGTAGATTTCCAGTTCGCCGCCCGGCTCGATTACAAGGTCACCCGTTACCAGAAGCGCGGGGACATTCTTACCTGCGGTAATGATATTGCCCGCTGAGGCCGCGACCAGGTCCCCCTCAACAATCAGCATTCCATCGAGTTGCACGTTACCTGCCAGCCGCAAATCGCCGTGGCGGTGATAAACCCGCGGCGGAATCTGCGGTCCGTACGTAAGTCCCGCAACGACGGAATCGAGCGACTGCACCGCGTAATGGGCGGTGAAATCCTCCGGCGTAACACGCGGCCAGGCGAGAGGTAAATCCTCCACCGCTTTGACCCGGCCCGATATGGTTCCGGTGAGACTGTTGGCGAACACGTCGCCATCGATAATGCCGCTATTATTGAGGCTGCCGTCGCAGAGTACGTCTCCTGTGATGCCAACCGTTGGCCAGAGCAGGCAATCCGAACCCAGCCACATCGCTACGACCGGGTCAAGGTGAAGTTCAGCGGTCAGGCTGCTTTGCGCCAGCCTTTGGCCGCTTAGCTGCCGGTACGCATCACAACTGACCCGATAGTCGCAGGGACCGAGCCTGACGACGTTGACGTCGTAATAGTCGTTACCGACTGCCAACTGCTGTGCGGTTGCGGACGCGGGATATTCACCCGGCAGATCCTGCGGGTTGAGTATGAGTCCCTTGGCGTGTTCCAGGCCGGATTCGGCCAGATAGTCCATCCGACAGCGAAGCAGCATATTCTGTCCGCAGGCAAGCTCAACGTTGCTGCGCGACAAGAAGCCGAGCGACGCGACGGTTATCGCTATCACTATCAGCAGCACCACAAGAAGGGCCGCCCCCGGCAGCATTGTCCGGCGTGACCTTTTCATAACTTCACTCATCATCATCCTCGGCCAGGCCGCCGCCATCGTCCAGCAGGTGCCCCGCCCACGTTCGGATAGAAGCAGCTACCTGGTACCGCCGCGACATGCCGTTTTCCTCCAGGTCAAACACAACCGCCACGAATCTGGTGTTGGGCGGAGGCGCGTCGACCAGAAACTGCACGTTCGAGCACTGCGTCACCAACGTTAAGTAACGAACATCGTAATTCACGGGGTCGAGTCCTGCGACATCAGCGAGGGTAACGGTCGAGTCATCGCCGGCTGGAAACTCACACAGCCTCAGATAAGCACCATCGGGTCCCGCCTGCAAGAAGACCAGCTCGTTGATATTAATGTTTCCGTCGGCGTTCTCGTCGCTGCGCCATATTCTCACGTCTTCGCTGCCTGCCGCCGCAACCAGCCTGCAGTATCGGATGAGTTCCGAAATCCTCAGCGTTGCACATCTGACCTGAGCCTGTTTGAGATTCTGGTCGCCGGTGGCGGCATTGGCACGCCCCATAGCAAATGCCAGCGTCGCCACGGCAGCCAGGATGATGCTGCACACCACCAGCGACACCAGCAGCTCAACCAGGGTCAGGCCGCCGTGCTTTGAGGACAACGGTTTGTAATGCACAGTTCGCATCGGTATGACGAAGATTTCCTACCTGCTCACAAGCCGATTTACGGTGGCCACTTCCCGCTGGTTGTAATAAACAGACACGCTTAACAGGATAAAAACAGGATCGGTTGCACCTGATTCCTGGGGCACGTATACGTACCTGCAACGAACTTCTCTGCTGAAATTGGCGTAAGTGGGGTCCGAAATCGGATTGTCCGCCGCGTCCCTGAGCTGACCCTGCGCCTCGGTGTATCCGTCGTAGGTCTCAACAAGTTGGTCGAAAGGCGTCCGCAGCGCCTGCTCAACCATATCGGCTGCCAGCCGGGCCGCGAGCGTCCTTCTAACACCCTCGGCCTGGGCACCCGCCCCGGCCACGAACGGTAACAATACCCCCGCGGCCGCTGCAGCCAGCAGCACCACGGCCATCAAGGACTCCGCCAGTGTAAAGGCCGGCAAACCTCTGATCCGCAACTTGCCGCTGTTAGTAGTCATAGAACCGCTTGCCGTTCTTGTCCGTGCCGGTGTTGTCCGGCCGTATCTCGCCCGTGGCTGCCTTGTATATCCAGCCGTGACTGCCGTCGGCGGCCGCCGGAAAGTTCTCACCGTTGCCAAGCATCCGGATGGTGCCCAGCCCGTTGAAAGGATTTTCCGGGATCCGCTGCAGGTATGGACCTCTGTCGAAGCCGGGCGTACCCGGCGCCGCGGTTTGGCCACGCGGTGTACTGGCCATCGTTATCTGCGCAACAAACGCCGCCTCGGTCGGCGCCTGGGTCGCGTCGCCGTTGGGATAGCCCGGCGCAACTTCCAGGTGCTGGCTCTTGTAAACCAGGATGTAACGTCGCAGCATCTGCAGGTCGTGCGCCAGCGCCGCCGTCTTGGCCGAGGTCGTCCCGGTGCCCGCCATCGGGATGGCCACCGCAGCCAGTATCCCAAGTATCACAACGACAATCAAAATCTCGACCAGCGTAAATGCCTTGGCCTTTTGCATTTGTTCTGCCTTTATGAAAGCTCAAAAGCTCGCTCAAAAAAAGGCTGACCTGCCCAGCGTTTTCGCCGAAGCACGGCCAGCCTTGTGTTTTCCGATCTTAGTGACTAACGCGCATGAGCCTTACATAGCCTGATGCGCAGCCGAATCGGCGGTATTATCTGGAGCAGCGCGGATCGCACCGGTTGTCGGATTATACTCCCAGCC
>CAYSBK010000006.1:0-37585 GCA_964429265.1 uncultured Pirellulales bacterium
CCCAAATGTCCGTCTCAGCAAAATTTTTTAAGTCGTTTCACGACAAGGACTTACGGCCGGCCGGGACCCCGCCCAATTGCGAAATTTGCGCACAAACGCGCAAGTCGGCCCAATAGTGGAAGGATACCGCTACCGGTATGCGCATACAGGAGTTCTGACGATGTTGACAAAAATCAACACGACGCAGGCCATCACCTCCGCCGCCGGCCCAAGCTACAGCGCCGCGCCCAATAACTGTGCTGCTGTGGCCACGCCCCGGCGGCCCTGGCGAACCTGCTCGACAAAGGCCTCAAGCCTGGTAAGCAGCGTCGGATCCTCCTGCCCGTCGAAGCTGATGTTCAGGATCGGCATATGTTCGCAATCAGCGCTGACACGCCTGGTCTGGCTGCTGACAATCGTCGAAGGCATACAACTGAACGGCATAACGTTGACGACCCCCCCGAAGCCCAGATGGTAATACTCGACCATCTTTCCGATGCTCAGCACCGCCTCGCCCTCGAAGGAATCGTGAAGGTAAGGCTGCGCCATGGCGATAACCTCTTCGGTCGGTGCATCCGCCAGCGGCCCGAACTTCTCTTCGAGCGGGGCGGCAAGGTACTTTTCTATCTTGTGCTGGAAGTGGTCCTGCAAAACGTTCGTGAAGTAGTTTCGCCACTGGCCCCTGCGTTTGGCCATCCTCCTGCGAGTAAAATTGGTATAGTAAATCCACTCGGCCAGCGACGCCAAATCGCACGCCGCCCCAAGCTGTTCCAGCCGCGACACCAGGTTCATATTTGCAAAAGGATGACTGCGGACATATATCTCGCCCACAATGCCTATCCTGGGCTTGTCCACCGACCCGTCAAGCTCAACCGCCGCAAGGTACCCGGCAAATGCCCGCATAAGCTCGCGCATCTGCGACAGGGATCGCCTGGCCTCGACGGCTTCCACCCACTGGCTGCGCAGCATCTCGTACAAGCGCTGAGCACCCCGAGGGTCTTTTGCAAAGGGTCGAATCCTCATTATCGCCTTGCTCAACAGGTCAATACCCACGATTGCAACCCAGGCATCTCTCAAGAAGCGGCTCGATCGGGCGGCCTCGAACGTTTGGCCCAGCTCACTGTAAAAACCGCTTTCCTGGTTCGGCGCAATCACGGGAATCCCATCGGCGCCGGCGTATCGCAGGATAAGCCGGTGCAGGCAGTTATACATTCCAAACCGGCAGGGCCCCGACGCACCCGGCATAAAGAAGGAAATCCTGCGTGGGTCTTTTGTCGGGTCGCGGATAATCTTCAGCATATCGCCGCTGGTAATCGCACAGGGCAGACATTCCTTGCCGGAGGTGTAGGCCCTGCCCTGCTGAAGCGCCTGCTCGTCGGCCAGCGGTATCACCTCGGCCGGCTGGCCGTAGCTGCGCAGGAAGGCGGCCAGACCGTACGAGCAATCGCCCATATACGGCACGTACAACGTGCGTTCCGGCCCGACCTTGGTGGCGCCCGCGGCTGGGTGCCGGCGCTGTTGCTGTGGCTGGCGAGTACCCTTCGCACTATAGTTTTTGAGGCTTTCCAGGAACGCCTCGAGGCGGGTGATGACCCCGGCATCGGCGGAGTGCTCGTCTATCTCCAATTGCAGGCATGGCTTATCGCCCATTATGTCCTTGAAGAACGTCAACATAAACGAGTCGGGCCCGCAACTGAAATTGGACAAATATATACCGAAAAGGCGTGGATCGTTTCTTATAATCTCGGCCGCCCGCAGTATCTTCTGCCCGTAGCTCCAGTAAACGGTCGTATGAAGGTGCTCGTCGCTCAGCGGCGCCGCCGCCAGGTCCAGCATATCCATCGGTATGACCCGCACCCCGAGCTGCGTGAGTTTCTTGGGCAACTGAAGGTTCACGCCGTCATCGCAGCCGTTATACGGGCGGGACACGAGCACAAACACACGCTCGTCGGGTCCGACAGCGTCCAGGATTTCGGCGCCCTTCCGCAGCAGCGCTTGTTCAAACTGCTGCTGTGCGGCAATCGCCTTGTCCAGCGCCGCCCGTGCCGCCGCGGCGGACACGCCAAGCTCCCGGCCCAGGCGCACGAACCCGTCCGTCATCAGCCGTCTGCCCTCACCCAGACGCAACACCGGCACAAGTATCTTGGTGGAACCGAGCCTGTCGGCAAACGCCGTGCGGGCCTGGTAGCCTATCGACTGGACGTAGGGACAAAGCTGATTGTGCTTGTTCTGAGGGAAGCAGGCCGTCATAGAAACGATGCTGGGCAGGAATATGTAATCAACGCCGCGGTCGATCAGCTCGGCGATGTGGCCGTAGGCCACCTTCACCGGAAAGCAGGGCTGGGCGGTTACCGTTTCGACCCCTTTGCGAATAAGGCGGTTGTTCGTAGCGCCGGAGGTAACCACTTCGAAGCCCAGCGATTTGAAGAACTGCGAGAAAAGGGGCAACAACTGGTGATAAACCAGGGCCATCGGAAACCCTACGGTCGCCCGGCCTGCATTTTGGTGCGGCTGATTCAGCCCGGCGGCCTCCAGCAGCATACGCCTTCGAAACTCAAACGCCTCGGCCCGCCCGGTGGTGGCGTCCTTGCGCTTGAGGTTGTACCGGTCGCACCGGGAGCCGTAGTACAAAGGCTCGGAATCGGGAAGCTGAACCTTCTTTATCTCGCAGGCATTTGGGCAGTGCTCGCATGTAAACGTTTCGACGCTATAGTTGACCGACGCGACGTTTTCAAAGCCCCGGAACCTGCTGGCCGGCGGCGTCGCCTGGTCGGCGCCGATTTTCGCCATGTGCTCGGCGACGATGGAGGCCGCACCCAGCGCGCCGGTAACCTCGTGGTGGTCCGGCACCATAATAGGCTTGCCGAGCACTTTTTCGAAGGCCGCCCAGACGGCCTTGTTGAACGCCGTGCCTCCCTGGAAGCAGATGTTGTTGCCTATCTTTCGCCGGCCGACCACGCGGTTGAGATAGTTCGTGACGATGGAATAGCTCAACCCCGCCACCAGGTCTTCGGTCGTGGCGCCCTGCTGCTGGTAGCTCAGCAAATCCGACTCCATGAAAACGGTGCACCGCTCACCGAGCTTGATCGGCTTTTCGCTGCGAAAAGCAAGTTCTGCGAACTCCCGGTCGATGCTGATGCCCAGCCGCTGGGCCTGCTCTTCAAGGAACGAACCGGTCCCGGCCGCGCAGGCGTGGTTCATCTCAAAATCCACCACCACGCCGTTCTCCAGGGATATGTACTTGCTGTCCTGGCCGCCTATCTCGAATATCGTATCCACAGCCGGGTTCACTATGGCCGCACCGGCGGCCTGTGCGGTGATCTCGTTGATGACAAGGTCGGCGCCGATGAAATCACCGGTAAGGTAACGACCGGAGCCGGTGGTGGCCGCGCCTCGAATAATAACCTTGCCGGCGACCTTCCGGCCCACAATGTCCAGGCCCCGGCGAACCGCCTCCAGCGGCCGGCCCGCCGTCATAAGGTACGCCTTGGCAAGTATCCTCCGCTGGGCGTCGATGACCACCACGTTCGTACTGAGCGAGCCGACATCGACACCAAGGTATGCCTCTATTGGTTCGACGGCCTCGGATAGCAAATGCTCGTGCACAGGGCTCTTCGGGGCAGGAAGTTTCGGCTGCTGCAGCGCCGGCCGCCTGGGCGCCCGCCCAAGTGAGCTGCCGCGCTGCGCTATGTACGCATCAATCCTGGCAAGATCAAGCCCCCCGCCGGTGCGCCTTTTCATAACCCTGTCCGTGGCCACCAGCACCGCCCCTATGGCGCCGGTGAAGAAATGGTGCTGCGGGACGATAAGCTCACCGTCGGCCAGCTCGAACACCTCCCTGATGGCCGCGACCACGCCGGCATTTGCCGCCACCCCACCAGTGAAGAAAATAGGCTTGACGAACTTTCGACCGCAACCCAGATTGCTCTTGAGGTTCCTCGCCAGTGCCAGGCAAAGCCCCGCGATAATGTCGCTGGTGGGGGTGGCCTGCTGCTGGAGGTGAATCATATCGCTTTTTGCGAAGACAGAGCACCTGCCGGCCATTCGAGGCTTGCTGGCTGCCTGCAGGGCGAGCTGGCCGAACTGCCCCTCTATATCGACGCCGAGCCGCTGGGCCTGCTGGTCCAGAAAGGAGCCCGTTCCGGCAGCACAGACCGTGTTCAGCGCAAAGTCGCGCAGGCGTGCCCCGCCCTGGGTGCGGTCAAGGAATATCAGCTTGCTGTCCTGCCCGCCCATTTCGATAACAGTTGCCCGGCTGACCTGTGGATACAGCCGCCAGATAGCCGCCGCCTGGGCAGGCACCTCGTTCACAAAAGGAATATCCAGCAACTGCGCGATGGCCCTGGCGTGGGAGCCGGTCGCCGCTGCAAACACCACCCGCGACGGCTGCAGCACGCTGAACAGCTCCTGCAGTTGCGCCCGCAGCGTCTCTACAGGGCGACCCATCGTCCGCCTGTAATCGGCATACAGTACCTCGGCGGCGTCACCAAGGACGACCAGGTCGCTGCTGGTTGAGCCTATATCGATGCCGACGGACAACTGCTGCCTTGCGCTTAGTTTCTCGACCGACCGAAACCGCGTTCCGCCCTGCGCAACCACATCCGAAGAACTGGGGCGCTGCATACGAGCCTCCTTACCAACAATAGCCTATCAGCTAAGCAACTCCGCCAGCCAATATACACAAATGTCCCCCGCAAGCAACAACAATGTACCCGGGCAACACCGGCCAGCCGCCGGTCGACGGACAGACTCAGCATTGGTTCATTTCGCCCAGGCAGAGCACACTTGGGCGATCAACCCGGCAATGGGAGGAAAGAAGAACGTGCTGGCAAACCGAATAACCGTGAACTTCCAGCCCATAATGCCCACCTCCATCGGCAGTCGGCTGAATGCCCACAGCGACCAGGCGGTAACAAATGCCACGGTGGTCCCCACCCCGGCCCCTGCCCGCAGCAGCGCCGCAGCCACCGGCAGGCTGACGTAAGGTCCGCCCGGAGCCAATGCTCCGGCCATTGTGCCGACCAGCAGACCCCGCCAGCCCGAGCCGGCACCGACCCACTCCGATATGAGCTTTTGCGGCAGCAGTTGGCGGACCATCCCGGCGGTAATGAAGGCAAAGACCAACAGCGGCAGTATCTGCAGCGTCATAGTCAAAGCCGACCTCAGGCCTGTGATATGCTCGTTGTTTCCGCGGAAGTACCCGGCGGCCACGAGAGCAACCGCAAGCGCAGCCATTATTACCGTTGGAACCAACATAGCCGAATTACTCCGTCTGTCAGCCATATGATACTGGTTGTCCAGGCACATCAGCCGGGCCGTCCGGCAATTGTGCCGGCCGGCGGCCTCTGCGCAGGTTCAGCCTATGATTACCTGCTCGAGTCGGCGTTTGGGTACGTGGTGGACGCCGTCGGCATCACGCCAGTATTTTATATCGCCGCCCTCATCAACGCTGTCGATGACGACCTTTTCGGCGGGTTCACCCAGCGCGACAACGAGCTTGATTTCGTAACGGCCGGGAATGTCAAGCGCCCGGCGCAGGCCGTCTCTGTTTATGGACGCAATGATGCAGCCGCCCAGGCCCTTTTCGACGGCCCCGAGCAGGATGGACTGAGCGGCGATGCCGTGGTCGCAGTCAACCGACGAGGCTATGTCGGTATCATTCAGAATAATGATGTATGCGGCGGGTCTTTCCCCTTCGGCCGGGCCGGGCCAGTCCTTCAGGTAGCCCGCCCAGGCCAGATTCGGAAATATCAGGCCGTTCGTTGCGTCGTCGCAGGACAGGATATAACGAAGGGGTTGACGGTTGGCTGCCGACGGTGACAGCCTGGCGAGGTCCACCAGCTCTTCGAGTGTTTGTCTTTCGACGGCGACGTGCTGGTGAAACCGGCGGTAACTTCTGTTTCGCAGGACCAGCTCTTTGATCATGTGGCTTCTCCCGTTGCTGGAAAGTTTGTTCTATATACGCGCCTGGCCGGTTGTAGCAAGTACCGTCTGCCACAGATCGCCGTTTGGGTCGACCTTCTTGCGACGAAGCGTTGCAAGGGCAATCGGCACGTGGGTGAAGTGCTGGCTCCAGTAGCCGATGACCATATTTGTTCGGCCGGTCATACCGGCGTGCACGGCGTTCTGGCCGAGCATAAGGCAAAACGCCGCATCGTTGGAATCCGCCACGAGGCTGCGAATCATATAGCTCGGGTCTATGTACTTGAGGTTTATGGGCTTGCCCTTTTGCCTGAAATACTGTTTGATTTTTTTCTTGAGAAACAGCCCTATATCATCACGCAGCACGTTGCCGGATGAATCGGTTCTGTCGGGGTCGGTTTCGGTGTACTGGCGGCCGGCACCTTCGGCGACAACTATCACTGCGTGGTGTCTTCTGTCCAGGCGCTTCTCCAGCAGGCTCAGGAAGCCGTCGTCGCCCTCAAGAACCAGTGGCACTTCCGGGATAAAGCAGAAGTTCACGTCGCTGTTGGCAAGCGTGGCGTAGGCGGCGATAAAACCTGAGTCCCTTCCCATAAGCTTTACCAGCGCCACGCCGTTCCAGGCGCCCTTTGCCTCGGCGTGTGCGGCCAGTATCGCCGAGCGGGCCGCCTCCACTGCCGTCGAGAAGCCGAACGACCGTTCGATGCCCAGTATGTCATTGTCGATTGTTTTGGGAATCCCGACAACGGCGATCTTCAAGCCTCTTTCCCTGATTACCCTGCACAGCTCGGCGGCCGCCGTAAGCGTGCCGTCCCCGCCGACGCAGAACAGCAGGTCGATCCGCCTGTTCTGAAGATTCGTGACAATTTCTTCGGGGTCCTGGGGCCCGCGCGACGAGCCCAGTATGTCGCCCCCTTCCAGATGGATTTCATCGACCAGTTCCGGCGTCAGCTCCACCGGCTCGGCCGGCGGATTCGATGTCAGCCCGGCGTAGCCGTACCTGAAGCCGACGATTCTTTTGACGCCATACTGCCACGCAAGGCTCAGCGTGACGGTTCTTATCACGTCGTTGAGGCCCGGACACAACCCGCCGCAGGTCACGATGCCGGCTCCGACGTTCTCCGGGTCGAAGAAGATTTTCTCACGCGGCCCCGCCCTTTCAAAGGCAGGGATTCGGGTGCGGTCAACAACGTCGCCTGGAATGTCGCGGGTGTTCGAGTAGACAAGGATTCTCTCGGTATCCTCGACGAAATGCGGCCGTGTCCGCCTGATGGGAAACGGTATTTCGCATGGTCCCAGCGTCTCTATCGCCAGGTCCGGCAGTTCGTCAGGTTTCAAATCGTATGAATCCATATATTTTCCGTACCGCTTTGCCGGGAACTTTCCAACAGCACCCGAGCTTCGGGCCGACCTTATTGTTGCCTGCCTTCGATACCCGCCAGCATAATGCCCGCGCAGATAAGAAGTCTTCGGTCAAAGGATGATTGTGGGTCTGTTATAGTCATCGCGTACTTGAGCACGAATGGATTGAAGTACTGTCTGATCTGCGCCACGGTCCTGCCGTCAATTGTATTGACCACGTAGCTTTGCGGAATCAGGTTGATAAACCTGCTCAATAGGGCCGCACCGATGCTTGCTTCAGTGAGAATGCCTATCTCCCGGCCTTCGCTCGATAGAAACGTCCATTCATCTTTGACGATGGACTTAAGCGCCTTTCTGCGGATAGCTCCGATGGTTTGCCCGGTCGTTCTGTCCTCGACGTAATAGGTTGCGCCGAGGTCGAGGATTTGCGGGGTCTTTATCGCCAGCAGCTCCTCGGTCTGGTCCTCATCGGCGTATATCCTGAAGTCTTCCTTCAATTTGAACGCTTTCTGTCTCGAATATAACACGACCTGTCCGTTTTCGTCGTAAACGTGAAAGGCTCCGCCGAATAACTTGAATACCTTCCTGCGAAATACATAATAGTTGCCTCGAAAAGCCGGATGTAGCTGTTCCTGCGGGTCCATAAGCGATCCTTTCCTGAAAGTCCCGTCGGGCTTATTCCAGGCAACCGATCCCTGCCGGAAGCCGGCAGCATTATCATTAACATATAGCCGCCGGTCAACGGGTATTTCTTGCCTCAACCAATGCGACCAGCCACGGCGCGACAATCCAGGCAAAACATCCACCTGCCAGCCAGCAACTCTCCCACGCCCAGCGGCGAACCTTCCTGAAGGGAATGTAGAAACTGCCTGCCGCAAAGCCGCCGATGGAATGCAGCAGTATGCCCAGAGCAGGGTTCATCGAACAGCCTCGGCGCTCAGTTCAATCATAAAATCCAAACTCATATGCCGCATCAAACAAGGCCACTATGTTCTCCGGGGGCACGCCGGCCTGGATGTTGTGAACGTTGTTGAAGACATATCCGCCGCCGGGTTTGAATATTTCGACATTCTTTCGGACATCCTCTCTGACCTGCTCGGCGCTTGCAAATGGAAGCACGTGCTGTGCGTCAATCCCGCCGCCCCAGAAGACCAGTTTTCCGCCGAATCGCTCTTTCAGAAGTTTCGCGTCCATCCCGTCGGCACTAATTTGAACAGGATTCAGGATGTCGATTCCGTTGTCGATCAAGTCGGGTATGTATTCGGTGCAGGCCCCGCACGTGTGGTACCAGACCTTTGCATCCGTCAGCGATTTGATGTGCTGAACGAGCTTCTTCTGTCGGGGCTTGACTATCTGCCGGTAAAACTTCGGCGAAAACAACGGCCCATGCTGGGCCGCCAGGTCGTCGCCTATCATCACAACGTCGACCACGTCGCCGAGTTCGGCCATAAAACCGCCGTAGTAATCCATCCAGAATTGCAACATCCTGTCGAGCAGCGCCTCGCAAAATTCCGGCTGCTCGACCATATCGATGAACCATCGCTCCAGGCCGCGCATATACCAGCAGTATTCATAAATTACGCCGCCTATCCCGGTCGATATCGCACAGGATGTTTCATCGCGCAGTCGCAAGACCTCCTGCCTCAGACCGGCAAAGCGGCTCACGTCACCACCCCGAGGAAACGGATAATCGGCAATATCGTCAATGGTGGCGTCGGCCAGAGGGTGACGTGAAATGTCCATATAGAGTTGCTGGTCATCTGGCATAGACCAGACCACGCCAAACTCGTCTCTGAAATCATGCCAGAGCCTGCCGTCCCTGAAGTTTCGTTCGATTCTGCCCTTGAAGCTCTCAGGGCTGCGGGCACATACGTACCGAGTATCCACCCTGAAGCGTTCGAGAACCTGCTCGCAGCACCTGGCGAGTTGTTGAACAGGGTCAAGGGTCGCAATTTCGTCCTCGATGCCGAGATAACCCAGCAACTCTGCGTAGGCCTTCTTGTGTATCCCCGTTTGAAATCCGCCCAGGTCGATCGGCACTCGGTCGGGGGTCTGGTGATTCAAAGCTTTCAGGACACGTTCTCTTGAGGTCATCACTTCCTTCATCGTTTCATTTTCGGCGGTGCTGGTTTGTATTTCCGGCGTGGATTTCTCTTGCAGCCTTTTTACAAACTACGTCAGCGCGCCGACGATCGATAACGTCGAGCCTGCAACAAGCCGTCCCTGCCATCGACAGCAATGCACAAGGCTGTCGTACGACGGCCCAGTGTGTTTTTCATGCCTGGCGGCTACGAGCCGCGGTCGCCTATCGCTGGCGGACAAAGCACCAGAATGACTCCTGCCTGGGGGTGGTTTTGGCCTCGAAGCTGTCGGGGCTGTAGCCGTAGATATCGGTGAGGATTTCGTACTTGCGCTTCCAGGTCTGCTCGGGCAGCCACCTCACTTGGTCGGCGTCGGGGACGAACCTCGGCAGGTACTTGCCGCCGCCGTCTTCGTAGGCGAATCTCCAGACCTGCCTGGTCAACAGCATGTCGTTCTCCCACAGGGCAAAGACCGCCTTGCCGACATCCTCGTGGTTGCGGTGGCGTGTGTATTCCTCCCACGGTCCGTGGGTTATGACCAGGTCGAACCTGGCAACCGGCAGCAGGTCCAGGATGGCCTTTTGCAGTTGCCGGGCGGCCCGGAAAGAGTGGTCGGTAGTATCCGGAACCTCCCCACGCAGCCCCGACGCGCCGAGTGCATCCATCGCCCGGTCGAACCTCTCGGCCGTGACGGGGCCGTTCTTGCCGCTGACCGCAACGACGGTCCACTTACTTTCCGGGTGCAGCAGTATGGTTCCCCCGGCCCAGAGCGTCTCCTCGGACGGATGCGCCACGACGACGGCGCAATTTCTAAAATCCCACACGTGCGGTTTCGTCCG
The DNA here is from genome assembly GCA_964429265.1 of uncultured Pirellulales bacterium. GTDB lineage: Bacteria > Planctomycetota > Phycisphaerae > Sedimentisphaerales > Anaerobacaceae > CAYSBK01. The sequence continues at coordinate 10,184 of CAYSBK010000006.1, forward strand.
CGACTGGTCCATCCCTGGGTCGTCCTGATAAACCTTTCTGCCCGCCCGGTCGCGCTTATACCGCCGCCGACCAGGCCCGACGACCGGGCCGGCTCATTCGGCCACTGGGCCGGGTTGGATTCGAACCAACGTAGGCTTTCGCCAACGGGTTTACAGCCCGTCCCCTTTAGCCACTCGGGCACCGACCCTGAATACCACTACTGCGATACCGATTTTAAACGCCGGTGGTTCGCGCTGCAAGAGAAAATGTGATTCCGGAAAGCTCCCGACGGGCAGCGGTCCAGGGCTTCTTTCGACGGACATTAAGGTTTGACTTTCGAGTTGCCCACAGGGTACAATGCTATCCGGTTGCCGAGATATGAATGCAGCATTGTTCCCAGGCAAGGAGTCCATTATGGAAACGCATATCTACCTGTCAGTGATACCGGAGGCCCTTGTGATCTCGATGCTTCCGCCGGCGCAGTTTGGTGCGTACCTTGCCACAGGCACGAAGAAGAGGACGCGCGAGCAGGCGATATATTTTGAGCTGGCCGACGATTTTCAGAGCGACTACTTCGACCTTGAAAAGGCGGCCCGGCAGTGCAGGCCTCATCCCGATGGTCGCCCGAAGTGCACGGTGTATATTTCGATCTACCGCGTTCTCGAGCACGTGCCGCTGTCGGCGATAGGGAACTTGTGGCTGGCGACCCGTGACGGGCGGACGCTGAAGCTGGACCAGCAAAAGCCACCGGAGCAGTTCGCCGGCCGGCATCACCTCTACCAGGAGCTGTGCCCGGTGCATCCGATGGTTGTAAGCACCCTGGCGCCGGTAGAGTTCACGAAGTTCATCACGGACCCGGCGGTGAGCGTCTCGGTGCCGAAGATTTGCTTTGTGGAACTCAGGCTGCATAACGGCGGCGAAAGTGTACACCACGCGGCCGGTTGCGACCTGCCTTATCACGGGATGGAGCATCTGCGGGACTGCCTGGAAGAGCTCAGCACGCGCAAGAAGGTCACCAAGACAGTCAATCGCATCCAGTCGGAGCACGTTTTCTTCCGATGTATACAAAGCGGTTTCTTTGTGGGTCAGGGCGAGAAGGTTCTGTACTGGCCGTTTCCCAGCCCCGAGGAAATGGACAGGGACCACCATCAGTGGTGGCGGTCAGCAGCGCTATCCTGAGCAAAGGTAATTAGCACGGAATGCATAGCGGTGTCGGGTTACAGGGGGCCTTGGCGCAGGGCGGTTGCTTGTCCGCCCTTTGGTGGGGCTTTTCACTTTTGCGGGGTTGGAACGACCGGCAATAATGGGCCAGTATTATGCTTGATTCATCAAAAAAGAGGTTCAGGTTGAGAATTGTGGTTCCGGCGTATCCGCCTTTCAATATCTACACCTGTATTGCCAGTCAGACGACGGCGCTGGGTCCGGTCTGCGTGGCCACCGTTGTCAACAAGATGGAGAAGTGGGATGTCGAGGTTATCGACGAGAATAATCTCGGCCGGTTCGGGCCCCGGCACGAATCGGGCGGAGCGGACCACGAGGCGCTGCAACGACAAAGACCTGCGGACGTTGTAGGATTGTACGGAGGTCTTACAAGCAGCATTCCGAGGCTGTACGAAATAGCGAAATTCTACAAGGCAAAGGGAATCGTCACGGTGGCCGGCGGTCAGCATTTCGGGGACGATAGTACTATCGAGGAGGCACTGTCGTCGGGTGTCGACTACGTGGTGGTAGGGGAAGCAGAAAAGACAATAAAGGAATTGCTCGAGGCCTTGCAGGGCGAACGAGATATAAGCCAGGTCAAAGGCATCGCTTTTCTGGACAAAGGCAAGCCTGTTTTCACCGGAACAAAAGAGCCGTTGACGGATTTCGATGTGTTTGCCCTTCCGGATTTCTCGCTGGTGCGCTACGCGAGGATAAAGATTTATCCGGTTGAGAGGATACGAGGCTGCGGGATGGATTGCGAGTTCTGCACGGTCAAGGGCAAGCCGAGACACGCCCGCCCGGAGCGGCTGCTCCAGCACATCAGCGACCTGGTGGAAACGCGTAACGCCCGTAATTTTTTTGTGGTTGACGACCTTTTCGGCCAGCAGCGACAGGAAACGCTGAGGTTCTGCAATATGCTGGCGGAGTACCAGTCGCGTATGGGTATAAGGCTGCGCATAACGGTGCAAATAAGGCTGGACAAGGCCAGAGACACGGAGCTGCTTCGGGCGATGCGGCACGCAGGCGTGCGGACGGTAGCGATTGGTTTCGAGTCGCCGATAGAACAGGAGCTGCGGGCTATGAACAAGCATATAAGCGCGGCCGATATGGTGTCCCTGGCAAAAACCTTTCGCAGGTTCGGGTTCTGGGTGCACGGGATGTTCATCTTTGGTTATCCGCTGAAAGACAATGCCGATTTCAGGATGTCGGCAAAGCAGCGCATCAAATGTTACAGGCGTTTCATCAGGCAGGCCAGGATCGACACCCTCCAGATACTGCTTCCTGTTCCGTTGCCCGGCACAGGCTTGAGGAAAAGGCTGGAAAAGCAAAATCGGATTTACCCGCTCGAGGATGTGGGCTGGGAATATTACGACGGGACCTTTCCCCTGTTTGAGCCGGACGAGCCGATGCAGGCCGAGCAGATGCATCACGCCGCAAGAGCGATTATGGGCAGGTTTTACCAATTCAAGTATATGTTTCTTGTGCCGATACAGATAGTATCGTTTCCAGCCATAGTATTCTTTTTGCATAATATCCGGTCCGGCTGGGAGAGGTGGCACCGGCGCTGGCGCAACTACCTGATTCGGTCCGGCGGCTGGATTGTCCTGAGAAGATGGACCGTCGCATTGAAACAGAGTAGCTTTTCGCAGAAAATGCAGAAAGCAAGGGTTCGCCTTCGGGGCGAAAGCAAGAGTTAACGGCTCTGGCGTAACAGCAAAACTTGGTCATTGCCGCCGGCGAGATCGGATCTGAGGAGGCGGCAGGCAGGCTATATTGGATTTTCACCGAGGCGCCGCCGGCACGGCCACAGCAGAAGCCGGCTCATCCTTTCGTTTCAGCGGGATTACCTCGACGGTGAAACCGCGGGGTATTTTGAAGTCGAAGATCTTCCTGTCTATCGGCTCATTGATGCGGGGTTTGTTGAACCTGAGGCGATATATGTCATCCTCGGTTGTGACGGCGGCTATTTCGGCCGGCAGAAAAGTTTTCTTGTCGATGCAGACCTCGACGTAGTTGTAGTCGTCTTCGTAGACCGAGCCGGGCCTTACCTTCAGGTGCAACCGGATGGTCGCAGCCGGGGCGTTGGCCTCGGCGTCGAGCAGTCTTATTTCGAACTGCTTTTTGAGGTTGTCGGCGCTGCTGAAGCCGACCATAGGGAAGTTTCGGCTTATCTGCCCGAAGACGTCTGCGGGCCGGTTGGCGTCCTTGAGCTTGTTCGGGTCGGCGAGCTGGTAACGTTTTACGGCCTTGAGTTGAAAATCGATGTGTGTCAGCCAGAGGCCGTCGAAGATATATTCCTCGCGGTACTTCCGCTGCTTCTGGTCGTCCTGTTTGAGCGTGCTGAAATTCATTCGCAGCAGGGCGGTCTTATCATCAAACCGGCCGTAGTAGAGGCGCCCTTTTCTGAGGCTGGTTGATTCGAACAGAGGTTGTTCGAAGAGATACTCCACGTCGGCGAGGTAGAATCTCAGCTTCCGGGTAGTCTGCCTGAGGCGATCGAGGATGTCGTCGATGCGGCGGTCAGGTTGTTGGGCGGCACAAACAGGCGGCCCGGAAACTGCGCTGCCTGCCGGCGCAGCGCGGCAGCCGTAACAGTGATTAACGGCAAACGCCACTATCAAGGCTAACTCAACAACGAGGGATTTCATCTCTTGCTCCTGGGGATTGGGAGAATGTCGAGGGGTTATTTTTAGATGCCACAATATCCAACAACTCATCAATCCTGTGGATGGTGAAGTCGGCCTGGTCGGCGAACCCGGCGGCCTTTTCGTCATTGAGCAGCAATACCGCCACTGCACCGGCGGATCTGGCGGCAAGAATGTCGAAGAGGTAGTCACCTACCACCAGCGTCTGCCGGGCAGATACGCCGAACTGCTGACAGATGCGCAGCACGCCAAAAGCGTCGGGCTTTACAGGGCCGTCGTCCCTTGCAACCACGACGTCAAAGACCAGCCCGTGCTTGCGGGCAACGGCCAGGGCGTTGCAGCGGCGGTTGCGAGTCAGGACACCGATGCGAATGCCGGCCCGGCGGAGGGTTTCGAGGGTCTGCCTGGCGCCGGTGTTGAGCACGGATCGTTCGACGGCCAGGCGCTCGTGATGGTGCAGTATCTGCTCGGCGCGCCGGCGTTCAGGGCGGGGCATTTTCTGCATAAGCTCCAGCACGGGTCCTGCGTCGCGAGCCAGCCCCATTTCCTCGCGGATGGCGTCGAAGTCGAAATACGGCCGGGTTATCGTGCCGTCCAGGTCAAATATGACAGCTTTTACGGACATAACAACCCCTCAACCGGCAACTCATCCATCGCGTGCAGCCGCCCCGCCGCACAACAGCTCGACGAACTGCCTGGCGGGCTGGCTGAGAACCCTGTTCCTTCGGATTATGACGGCAGTCGGCCGGACAAAATTCTCGTTTGAAAACGTCAGCTCCTTTATCGTGCCCGCGGCGACTTCCTGCAGCAGCACCGTCCGCGGCAAAATGCTGATGCCGGCGCCGATTTCGACCGCCCGCTTGATGGTCTCGACGTTGTCAAACTCCATCTGCGGCCGGACCACGATGTCATAGCGCTGCAGGATACCATCCACCCAGGTGCGCGTGGGCACGCCCTGTTCGAATCCTATGAAGCGCTCGTGATGTACCTCATGAATGTCCACCTGGGACCGGCCGGCCAGCGGGTGCTGGGCGCCGACGGCCAGCACCAGCGGCTCATCCTGAAAGTGGTAGACATCGAGGCGCTTGTCCTGTCTCGGCACGGCGACCAGGCCGACGTCGATATCCCCGGCCAGTACCCGTTCGTAAATTGCGGCGGCGCTGAGGTATTCTACGTGGATGTTGACGTCGCCGAACTTGAGCATAAACTTCTTTACGTAGTCGGGCAGGGTATGCATCCCGATGCTGTAAATGGCGGCGACGTTTACCCTGTTGGCGGCGGCCGCTTTTTGGGCAGCCAAGTCGCTCTTGAAGCGTGCGTACCTGTCCAGGATGGCGGTTGCGGCTTCGTAGAACAGCCTGCCTTCATCGGTGATTTCAATCGGCCTTTTTGTGCGGTCGAAGAGCTGGCACTTCAGCGACAGCTCGAGCTGCTGGACCTGCTGTGAGACGGCGGACTGGCTCAGCAGGTTCCTCTCGGCGGTCTTGAAGAAGCTGCGCAGCTCCACGAGGTCGCAGAATATCTTAAGCGTCTCTATATGCATTATCAGCCCTGCTAATGGATTGTATCAAAGTTTATCATTTTCTGCCGACTGGCAGCGATGGTATACTTACGCCCACTGTCGAAACAGATGTACTAATCGCACGATTAGTTTAACTAATCGCGGCGGCCCAAGAAAAACAAAAATTTCAGTTAGAAAGGGGGTTGCCAGAGTGGACAGCAAATCGTCCGTCGAGCGTGTTTATGAACAGGTAGTCAAACGCAATGCCGGGGAAGTGGAGTTCCATCAGGCGGTCAGGGAGGTATTCGATTGCCTGGTGCCCGTTCTTGACAGGCACCCCCAGTACGTCAAGGCTGGGATTCTCGAGCGGATAGTCGAACCGGAAAGACAAATCATCTTCAGGGTTCCCTGGCAGGATGACCAGGGCAACTACCACGTCAATCGGGGCTTCAGAGTAGAGTTCAACAGCGCGCTGGGCCCGTATAAGGGCGGCCTGAGATTCCACCCGACCGTCTATTTGGGTATTATCAAGTTCCTTGGGTTCGAGCAGATATTCAAGAACTCACTTACGGGCCTTCAGATGGGAGGCGGCAAGGGCGGAGCAGACTTCGACCCCAAAGGCAAGAGCGACGAGGAAGTGATGCGCTTCTGTCAGAGCTTTATGACCGAGCTTTTCCGCCACGTCGGCGCCGATACCGACGTGCCTGCCGGAGATATTGGCGTTGGCGCCAGGGAAATCGGCTATATGTTTGGGCAGTACAAGCGCATTAGAAACGAGTTTACCGGTGTGCTGACGGGAAAGGGGCTTCAGTGGGGCGGCTCGCTGGTCAGGAAAGAAGCCACGGGCTACGGCCTTGCCTATATTGTGCAGGAAGGACTCAAAGACAGGGGAAGAAGCTTCGAGGGGCTGAACGTTGCTATATCGGGCGCAGGCAACGTGGCTATTTACGCCACCGAAAAGGTTCAGCAACTCGGCGGCAAAGTAGTTACGCTAAGCGACTCGAACGGCTTTGTTTATGATCCTGACGGAATCAAGCTCGAGACTGTCAAGCAGCTCAAGGAGGTACAGCGCAAGCGCATCAAGGAATACGTCAACACCCACAAAACCGCCCAGTACGCCGAAGGCTGCCGAGGGGTATGGTCTGTCAAATGCGACGTGGCCCTGCCCTGCGCGACCCAGAACGAGCTGGACCAGGAAGCCGCAAAGGAATTGGTAAAGAACGGTTGCATCGCCGTCGGGGAAGGCGCCAATATGCCTTGCACCCCTGAAGCGGTCAAAGTATTCCAGGAAAACGACGTGCTCTTTCTGCCCGGAAAAGCAGCCAATGCGGGCGGCGTGGCTGTATCCGGGTTGGAAATGGCGCAGAACAGCCAGCGCTTGTACTGGTCGTTCGAAAGGACCGACGAAGAGCTCAAGAAAATAATGCAGAACATCTACGCCGCTGCCAGCAAAGCGGCTGAGCAATACGGCTGCACCGGCAATCTCGTGGCAGGGGCCAATATCGCCGGCTTCATAAAGGTCGCAGACGCGATGTTGGCGCAGGGACTAGTGTGAGCAAGCGGCGAAAAGCTGCTCGGGCCGGCTGAGAATCCTCGCATCGCATTTTTCGATGTTTGCCACCATATCGTGGTACACCAGCTTTATTGCGCTCTGGAGGCTGTGCGATTGCTGGCGCAGAAACTCCCCGAGAACGGCGATCTTGGCGTCGGGCAGCTGTTTCCTCTCGTCAATGGGCCGGCGACCCAACGCGATGCAGACCTGCCCCGTGCCGGGGGCAAGCTTGCGCCTTTCGTGGTCAACGGGGCACTCCGGGTCACAGCCCGTACAGACCATCAGGGCAACCAGTTCGTCAAGCCTGACCCAGAGATTGCACTTCGTACAAGCCAGGTCGAAGTGAAAGGCCGGACTGGCCTCCAGAAAGTTCCAAAAATGTGGATCCTCGCGGCAGGTCTCGAGGGGCGGCTGACGGTGGAAGCAAAAACAGGTTGAAACCTTGGCGCAATGAAAACATTTCTTCATCACAACCATACCGTCGGCTGTATCAACCATCTGCCATCGGTGCCGGCACAGAGTTTGGCTGATATCTTGGTTTTCAGGCATTGCCAATCCCCTATCGCAAAAGTGACAGACCACTAAAGCTATTTTACAAAGGCAACAAGGCCTGAGTGCACCTGAAACGCTTATACATCTTATCAGCGGATGTAATATCATCGCTAGCGCGGAAGTGGGTCCCTGCAGCCGATTGCGGTGCGTGGTCGGGCGCAATGCCGTCAGGTTTTTGAGTTGCCCCTCGTGGGGCTCGGTGCTACGATAGTCGGCGATGGAAAGGCAGCCGGACATTTCGAAGGTCGTTCGCCAGCACGCCGAGATGGAGGAATTCTTTACGGGCGGTTTCATACCGAAAGGCAACAGGCATCTGCAGCAGGGCCGCGCAATGGAGGATGAGCAGGCGGCCGCGGCAGCCCGGGAGCTTGAAAAAATAGCCGAGCAGATCCAGGCGTGCCGACTGTGTCCGCTGGGTTCGCTGCGGAGCAATGCCGTGCCGGGCGAAGGCAACCCGCAAGCGCGGATTATGTTCGTCGGGGAAGCTCCCGGCGCCGACGAAGACGCACAGGGCCGGCCTTTTGTGGGCAGGGCCGGCCAGTTACTCAACAGGGTGATCGAGGCCTGCGGGCTGAAGCGGGGTGACGTGTTTATAGGTAATATCCTGAAGTGCCGGCCTCCGGAGAATCGCGACCCCCGCCCGGATGAGATCATAAAGTGCCTGCCGTACCTGCAGCGGCAGATAGAGATAATCAATCCGGAAGTTATCGTGGCTTTGGGTGCTCACGCAGCAAGGACGCTGTTGAACACGAACAAGCCGATAGGACAGTTGCGAGGCCGGTTCCACGAATACTATGCCGGCCTGGGCAGAGGTCCCATAAAACTTATGCCGACGTACCATACCGCGTATCTGTTGCGGAATTACACGCCTGAGAACCGGCGGCGACTGTGGGAGGATATGAAGGCGGTGCTGGCGGAGCTGGGCCTGCCGGTCCCGCAGCAGAAGCGGAAATAGAAAAGGCGGGCCGGCGGCCGGTAAACGGCGATTCTGTGCTGTCAGAGGGGGTAGGACGCGTTTTTGGGCCAAAAATGGGGGTCGGCTCGTAGAGACGCAGAAAAAATCTTTAGGAAAATAAAAATTTTTTTGAAATTCCTGTTGACAGAGTTGCAGAGGGTATTGTAGAATGGCGACGTTGGACGAGGTGTGGTGAGAAGACGTGCATATCTTGCTGCTCCTTAGGGTGTGAAAAGTTACGTAACTTTTTCGTTAGGTTCGGCGCGGCATATGGGCGTTTAGGAACCTGAGTCGAGGAGGGCAATGATGAAAAGCTTGGTGTGTTTGTTTGCCGTGGCATTGGTGGCAGCGGCAGGTGTGGCGCTGGCGGACGACTACAATCCCCCAGACTGGCGAGGTCAGGAAAACACTACATTCCAGAGATGGGAGTTCGGCGACGAGAACCCGAACCCTGCGCCCGATCTTCTGGATAATCCGTTGGGTGACCCGACTCTGCAGGTCGCCGGCAGCGCGCCTTTTACGCTGTGGCTTGCACAGGACAGCGACCGCAGCGGCGTCTGGAAATTCGAAGATTATGTCCAGATCACGATCCAGAACTTCGACGAGCAACGCCCATACAAGGAGATATGGATACAGTTGACGTATTCCGCGGATGCGGACCCGCTGATTTCGACGGTGCCAGGCTCGACAGGCGGCGACGCTCCCATCGACAAAGAGCAAGTTGGAACGCTCTACTGGCACGCGACGTACTCGCTGAGAATAGAGCCGAACCCGGACCAGGAAACGATTTACATTCAGCCTCGGAACTGCACCACGTTCATCGACGAGATAGTGATCGATACGATTTGCGTGCCCGAGCCGCTGACCGTTTGCCTGCTGGGGTTGGGCGGACTTGCGCTGTTGAGAAAACGCAGAGCCTAAAATCCAAGCTTTTCTGACGATACATCAGGGCTGCGAGCAAGCTCGCAGCCCTTCCTTTTTTCGCGCATCGGCCGGCCTACTTGAGCTGGACGCGGTAAACTATCTTCCGACAGAACGCCAGGTACTGCTGCTGGAGTTGGTCGAGATCAGCGGTGATGTAGTACTCGAACAACAGCGGAGAGACGGTCCTGTTCCAGTGTGCTGTTACGGGGATGTTTCTGTCGGCGGCGATCCTTGCGGCCGGCGGCGGCAAGGGCCATTTTCCATCGAGCCCGCCAAGCAGCAACCGATTGTAATCGGCGAGCCTCTGGCCGTAGTTGTCTTCCCGCAGAAAGCGCACCAGTGCGTAGGACTGGCTGTAGAAGGCGGCGGTGGCCTTGTCACCGTGGTCCCCGAGGACCTCGCCCGGGTTCAGAGATATGAGCTTGCGCAGGGGTATCATCCTGTTGGCAGCGAGTGTTTTTTTTAACTGGGCAAGCCTGTAAAGGTTCCGCCCCGGCTCGAAGTAAAACTGCCCGTTGTCGTAGCGATATGTCTCGAAGAGAGTGGCGATACCTTCGTCGAGCCAACTCGGCAGGCGGAACTTGAAATGCCGGTGATTGAACTGGTGCCAGCCTTCGTGGCCCAGCACCGAGAATGTGGCCTGCCGGCCTATGTTGTAGGCGACCACGGAGCCGTTGAGGTAGTAGGCACCGGCCTTTATCTTCAGGTAGGCAGAGGCGGCGGAACCTGCAAAGCTGCGGGTGAACTTCTCCCACTGCGGGCGGTCTGCAAACAGATAAACCGTGAACCTGATATCCGTTTCTACGGCGACGGGCAGTTGACGGTTGTATTGGCGATGCGCGGATTCGAGAAACCCGGCCAGGCGGCGGAGCATCAGGGGGTCGAGCAGGGTGGTGTAAACACAGTAATGACGCGTCAGCAGCTTCAATGCGGATGGGTAGTCCGGATTGTGCCAGGGCTCAACGGATTCAAGAGCGGGCAGGTTCTGTCGCCGCAGATAGTCAGCGGCCGCGGCGGTCGTAAAGGTCCGTTCCGAAGCGCCGCCGAGTTGTCCCGGCCCGTCGCCGGCACAACCCCCCACCAGGGACGCCACCAGCACGGCTGCGAGGATCAGGCGCGGTAGTGTCGAGTTCGACGTCTTCGAGGCTGCCACGGCAATCATCACCTATCGGTCTGTCCGGCTGAACCTATATCGCTGAATGGCGCCGAGAAGACCTCTGCGGTGAACAGGTACACTTCGGTGTCGGGGTCTTTCCAGGCGTCGGGGTCCAGGCCGGCCTTATGGCTGCAACAGTAGGACAGGAACTGCTCTTTGGTCCAGCCGGTCTCCTCGGCGACCTGCGGCAGGAAACAACCTGCCGCGCAGCCCCTTCTTATGTAGATACCGTCGGTGCCGAGCCGCAGGCTCAGGGGGTCAGCGGTGCGCTTCAGCGGCGACAGGACCGATATCTCCACGTCGAGCCGATTAAGCTCTGCAGGTGTGATAGGCTCGGCGAGAAACCGCGGGTCGGCTGTTGCGGAGGCCCTGGCCACATCGGCTACAAGCTCGATAAGGGGTTTGTCGGAGGTGAACTGGCCTATGCAGCCGCGAAGTCGGCCGCGGTTCTTCAGGGTTACGAAGCAGCCGCAACGGGCGTTGAGTGCCGGCCGATCCGATTTGGGCACAGGAAGAGATTTTCCCGTCACCGCGGCCTCGACGGCGTCGCGGGCCACTTTGAGCAGGATTTGCTTGTCCAGGTCATCCATAACGGTCCCCGGAAATCAACAAGTTTCAACGCCGCCGGTCAGTGTATCCATTTTAGCACGAGAAAGCCGCCCAGCAACAGGGCCGCGAAGGCCAGGGTAAACCAGTCGAGGTATTTTTCGACCACGGGCCTGATTGCTTCGCCCTTGAAGCCTATAAGGCCGGCCACGAGGAAGAACCTCGCGGAGCGGCTGACGGTCGAGGCGATCAGAAACCCGACAAAGTTGATGCGGGCGACACCGGCCGATATGGTGCAGACCTTGTAGGGCAGCGGCGTGAACCCGCAGGTAAAGACTATCCAGAAGTCGTACCGGTCGTACCAGCGCTGAAACAGGGCGAAGTTTTCCCGTGTCAGGCCGATCGCACCCAGGTGGGCATATGCCCAGGCGTCTATGGCCGACCACAGGAACACGCCGATGCAATAGCCCAGCACACCGCCCAGCACCGATGCAATGGAGCAGGACATCGCGAATCGTATCCATTTTTTCGGGGCCCCGAGCGTCAGGGGGGCCAGCAGCACGTCGGGCGGCACCGGGAAGAAACTGGACTCGGCGAAACTCAGGCAGAACAGCGCGCGCTGGCCGTGTGGAGTCTGCGCAAAGTGAGTGACCCAGTTGTAGAGTCGGCGGTGCCAGTGCCACCAGGCGACCCTGCGTTCGTGTGGGCTGTCGGGTAGTGTGTCTTGTTCCATTGGTCCTGCCGGGAAAAATCTTGCCACCACAGTAGGGGCGGCGAATTATAATGTCAACAAACAGATTTTGCGTACGCTTTGCGACAGGACAGGCACTTATGGAGCAATTTGAACAGCGTCAGGACGGGCTGCTGGTTCGCGCCCCAGCAAAGGTTAACCTCTCGTTGCTGGTGGCCGGGCGGCGCGAGGACGGTTTCCACGAGATTGAAACGATAATGGCCAAGGTCGACCTCTTTGACGAGCTGCTGATCAGGCCGGGGCAGCGGGGGCGGATTGAGCTTGACTGTGCCGGCCCGTATGCTGTGGCCTGCGGCAGGGACAACCTTGTTTACCGTGCGTGTGAGCTGGTGCTGGAAAAAGCAGGCGTACCGGCAGGAGTGAGCCTCACCCTCACCAAGAAAGTGCCGGGGGGGGCCGGGCTTGGCTCGGCCAGCAGCGACGCTGCGGCGGCCCTTTTGGGGCTGAACCGGTTTCTGGAACTGGGGTTGGGCGAGGCTGAGTTGCACGAGCTGGCGTGCCGGCTGGGCAGCGACGTGCCTTTTTTTCTGGGCGGTCCGCTGGCGATATGCACCGGCAGAGGGGAAAAAATTGAAAAATTAAGGGGCGATTTTCGGTTTCGGGCGCTGCTGCTTCTTCCGGACGTAAGTGTATGTACAGCCGAGGTTTACGCGAACTACAGGCACAATCGGCACCTTTACCGGCGGCTGAAGGGACAAATAAAGCGTTATCTGCAGGAAAACAGGATTGATTTGATCGTGCAAATATGCGCAAATATGCTTGAGGCCAGCTGTTTCGAGCTACATAGAGAACTTGCTGAGTTGAAATTGAGGGTTGAAGCCTTGGGTATCAGGCCGGTTTGCCTCAGCGGCAGCGGTTCGGCGTTGTTCTGGGCCGCCTGCGACAACGACAAAAGGCGGATTCTGAACAACAAACTCAAAGTTGATGACACTATCGGCTGCAAAAACGCCATTGTTAGCATCAATAGATGGTGAATGGTTTAGCGAGGCCAGGACTATGGAAATCACTGAGGTACGAGTGAAGTTGGTGGACAACAAGGACGAGAGGCTGAAGGCTTTCTGCTCAATAACTATGGACAACGAGTTTGTGGTGCGTGACATCAAGATTATTGAGGGTGGTGGCGGGCTTTTTGTAGCGATGCCGTCGCGGAAGATGAGCGACCATTGCGACAAATGCGGGGGCAAGAATCACCTGCGGGCGAAGTATTGCAACAACTGCGGGGCGGCGTTGCCGCAGGACCGCGCAAAACAGGACCCGAAAGGGCGGATGAAGCTTCACGCCGACATTGCCCATCCGATAAACGCGGAGTGTCGACGGAAGATCCAGGAGAAGGTGGTGGCTGCTTACAAGCGCGAAGTGGAGAGGTCAAAGCAGCCTGGTTACAAGCCGACCGAGCTTGACGAGCCGGATGACGACATTCCGGTAATTATCTCCTGAATCCGCTGTGCCTGGCGAAGACCGGCGGAAGGTTTTTCGCTGCTTGTGGAAAGGCAGGCGCTCTTGACGTAGCGGCGTCTTTCTGGGTGTTGCGCTTGCGGGTTAGGTGGGGGCGGCTTCAGGTGGTTAGTTCTTCCAGGACCCTGTCCAGAGCGATGTCCAGTCCCTCGTTGAGATTATAGCTTCCGTCGGTAATCTGTCGCCGGACCTTCAGTACCTTGTCGCGGCGGACTTCCGGCAGCATGGCAATCTTTTTCAGGACCTGCCCGAGCGGGGTGGTGTTCAGGTTTTCCAGGATCTGCTCCATCAGCAAATCCTCGTCGTAGAGCAATTCGAAGCTGGCATTTTCGAGGTTGTCCCGACGACCACGATGGTCGGCGGGCGACTGCGAATCCGGCATCTTGTTTCCCGTGTTGGTCGAGTCGCCGGCGAAAACCTCCGTTTTTTCGCCGCGAAGCTTCAAGCTACAATATGTTGTATGCTCCCGAATCCTTTCGGGAGCCCGCTGGCATCTTACAGTATTGATATCGACACCTCCGGGGGAAAAACTTTAGAAAACTTCGGATGTGCGTTAACGTCCTTAAACAAAGCAGTTAGGGCCGTTTTGCCGCTCTGGCGGCGATATTAGTGGCAATAACAGGGATAATCCCTACCGACTTCTCGCCCGCAGCCACGCACAAGTGGGTAATTGAGGCAACATACAATATGTAGTAATCCTGCGTAAACCAGGACAACCGGCATGGTAAAGGCAGGCGCTGTTTTATCGGAAGCACCAGGGCCAAACCGGCGGTAGGGTCAGAAGTGATACCTGAAATCAACCGCGACCGTCCAGACGTCGGGGGTGCCTTTTGCGGCGGTCAGGACTATCTGGCGGCACTGCAGGGCAGGCCACCTCATTTGCAGGGCCGAGAGGAACTCGGCGAACTGGTTTATGCTGACGCCCTTGAGTTCCACGCGACAGGTCTGAACTTTTTTGCCCTGGGTGATGTGCGGCGGCTGTGAGCTGAGCTTGTAACTGGCCGGTGCTATGCGTACGGCCTTGGCGACCTGCTCGATGGCACGATAGTACTCAAAATCACTTGCCGGTTTTGTTTGCTTTGCGAGGCGGTCGGGATCGAGCGTGAGGATTCGCTCGACCTTTTGCCTGGCCTGCTGGCCGTACTGAAGATCGTCCCGCAGGGCCTTCTCTGCAGCCGGCAGGTAGAACACACCAACAACAAGCGGCCACAGGCCCACGACGGCCGGCACCAGGATGTAGTAAAACAGCGGGTTTTTGTAGATATCCTTCATCGGCGTTTACCCCTGCCGATAGTCTTTGGACCTTTGGGGTCGATAGTTATATTGAACCGACGACGAGGGCCGTCCTGGGCGTGGTTGCTCTTGGTGATGCATAACTTCTCACCGACAGTATCGAACAGATAAATGGCGCTCGACGCGTTCGCAACGTCACCGATTACGTGGATAAACTTGTCGCTGACGGTTATCTTGTCCAGTTTCAGGTCCGTTCGTTTTGCACAGCGGTTGAACGCTTCGAGCAACAGGGCAAGCCTCGAGGCGAGGGTGTTCTCGTCGGCGGAGCTGCCACCGCTTCGCTCAAGCTTCTTGACGATGCTGTCGAGCCTTCGAACGGCATCTTTCATCTTGGCCGGCATCTTGTATCCCATCGCCGCCACGGAGTATTGCGGTTGTATGTAGTTGCGGATTTTCCTGCTGTAGCCGTTGACCTGCAGCAACTGGGCGGTCAGGTAAACACCCAGTGCCACCAGCAGCACGGTAAGGCTTGCGCTAAGGTATTTAACCGCTTTTTCAAGGCGGCGTCTCCTGCCCTGGTAGGGCATATAATCGTTGCGGAAATTGAGGGTTTGCATCTCGGCCGGCCGCGCCAACGCCGCACCGCAAGCGATCGCCAAGGCTGCAGGTCCACACGGGCCATCCTCATCATCAGGGGCAGACATAAGCGAGTCGGGCAAGTCGACGGGTTCGACATCCGTGCCGAGTTGCTCGCTGAGCCGGGGGCAGTCCAGCGAACGGTCAAAGCCCAGAACGAGGAGTTTATCGAGGTGTTCTTGCGGCCAGAATAGCGCTGCAGTAATGGGAACCTGCCGGCTCAAAAGCGCGGCGGCGTCCTGGGCGGCACCGACCAGAAAGGTCCGCGTGCGAGGCCCTTCCAGCGAGGGGCCGAGGCCGACCAGGTACACATTGTCGGCCGCCAGCACGGCGTAAAGGCAGTTGAGCTCCGACTCCGGCTGGAGCACCGATTCGATGAATCTTGCCAGGCACATTGCGTCCGGCTCGATGGTTATCGGGTCCAGGCCGTGGCTTTGGAATGCCGACAGCAGTTCGGCCAGGTGCTGGTGCTCGGCGGTAAAGACGGTCAGTTCGGAGCCTTCATTCTCGGGACGCGCCGCGTAAGCCACTGCCAGCTTGCTGATATCACTGGCCAAGGTCTCTTCGGTGTCGAAGCGAACGGTTTGCCTGATCTGCCTGGGGTCCTGGAAGTCGCTGTGGACGCGGTGCTGCATAAACATAGAACAATGCAAAGCAACGAACATTTCCGGGGTATTCCACTGCCTGCGGGCACAGCCCTCGGCCACAAGCCCGGCCACCTGCTCCAGGGGCGACGACGCCTCGTCGGGGTTATGGGGCCTGCTGACGGTGAAACAGCCGAGCGCCTTTCCGCCCGGCGAAGGCGAATCGAGACAGACCGCCGTAGCAGCGGTGGCACTTATATGTATGCCGAGATAAGTTCGTTTTTCCACGGTGATCTGCCTCCTCACGAAGAAATCATCGCGATTTTCCTGACGTTTTTACCGGTCTTGACGACGGCAACGACAGCGGAAGACTCGGCCAGGCCGCTGACCGCCGTTATGCGGACCGTGAAAAACGTGCTTCTGGTCGTGATGAAATCTTCGCATTTGCGTATCGAATCAGAGTAACGCAACAGCTCGCTTTTTAACTCGTCTATATCCTTGAAGGGCTTTATACGTCTTCTGGCGATGATTTGGTCGGCGATATCGACCTCGTCGCCGCCGAATACAAAGGCGGCCTCCAGCACGTGCCGCGGGGCCGTATTGATATTCACCCGCGTCGAACCCCAGGTCCCAATATATTTCAGCGGGGACTCGCAGCGGCTGTCGGTGACGATGGTCGGTCTTGCAAGGGGCTCGGCATCCAGCAGCGAACTGTGAAGCAACCGTGCAAAATCGGCGGCCTGCTGGGCCTGCTGGGCGGCGGGCGATATCCTCGTGGTGGTGTAGCGCTGCCTTGAGCTTCTGAGCCTGCTGATGCGCGAGCCGCGCTGGGAAGAGCCGCTCGGCAGCCCGCCGACGCGCCGTCTCTGGACTTTTTCCTTGAACTTTATCTTGAACGGCTTGAGCTGGCGAAGCTCCTCCAGTGCCTGCTCGGCAACGGCAACATCGGTCTCATTGGCATCCATCCAGGCACAGAAAGTTTCGAATCCCGCGCGGACCTCCCGCTCGCGCTGCTTGTCGTCCATCAGCATCCACCCGATCGGGTACTTGGCGTTTTCGTCCTCTATGCGGATTGTGACCTTCGCGGTTCCGATTTCCAGTTCGATCGGCTTTATCACGTTCGGCCAGGCCGGTCCGTAGGGCCCCGGCACGAACAGGTCGTTCGACCCGGCCGGGTAACCACTCAACGACAAGGAGGCCCAGCCGTTGGCGTCGTTGAAATCATTGGGCCCGTTTACGTCGTTGCCGCCCAGAACCATCTTCATCACATCCATAAGTTCAGGGTCGGTGACCTCGCCGCCGGCGCCCGCAGCGCCGGTGTCCGGGTAGGGTTGCGCGTAATCCCCATAGGCAGGATTATTTGCCTCAGCCGCACGGATGGCGGCGACCTCGTCGAGCAACTGCTGGTACTCGGGCTCGCTGAGACGGAAGATATCCGAAAAATCGGGTACATTCGGCCGGGCCACAAGCGCAGGTGTTATCCGCGGCAGCCTGTCCAGCGCATACTTCACCGCCGAATCGCAGGCATAGCGCGAGGCCTGATAGTCGATGATATACTGGCTGCGGCGTCGCTGCGACGAGACCATACTGCTTACCATATACCCCAGCCAGGCCAGCACCACCAACAGCACCAGCGTCACCAGCAAAACGAAGCCGGTGCGGTGTGGTCTTTCGGCAATCAATTGTCCTCTGTCATCAACCATTCAACCGTACCATCTCATCTGGGCGGTTTCCTGAAATCGGGTAGCGCCCTGCGCCGGCCGGGACCCACGCCCGGCCTGAGCTGGGACTCGCCTGTGGCGCCGGAGCGGCGACCGCCGGACGCCGGTGACCGAGAGCCTGCCGCTGCCGGCTGCTCATCAAGCAGACCTTTGCCGAGTTCGCTTTCGGGCAGATTGGGCTCGGCAAGCTCATCCAGGTCGTTCGGTTCGGACGGATTGTACTTATATTCCTCAGGGAAAAAGACGAACTTGATATTCCTGGTCCTGTTTATCGCAATGTTTCGAGTATAAAGCTGCTCGGGCGGGATTTCAAACGTACCCTGCTCGGTTTCGTACGGCTCGGCGAAAGATATCTCGACAACGAGACCGCGCGGCAACGTCTTCCCCGGCCAGGTGTCAAAGAAGGTATTGTCGGGTCCGGGCACCTTGACACTGAAATAGGTTACGCCCGAACAGACGGCGACGAACGGGTAGGCCCTTTCCCAGTCGGCCCTCTGTTCGTCGAGCAGCTTGTCTTCGCTGACCAGGCCGCTGTGCTTTCGGTAAAGCACCAGGCCGTTGGCGTCGCTTTCGTAATCGGGGCTGGTCTGCCAGACGACCGTTTCAAATTCCTGGTCGGGCTTCGTGGTGTCGATCGTCTTGACTATACGCAACTGGGCCGCCTGGTAGCCGCCTGCCGGCTTGTTCTTGACGTATATCTTTGTATCGGAGCCCGCGCCGGTGGTCATACGGTCGAGGTCTTCGGCGATAAGCTGCAGCACCTCTCGCGCCAGCCGGCCCGTGCCGAGATGACGCTCCACCGTCGCCACACTTGCCTGGGCATGGCTGTGAATCGTTATCATCGCCACCAACACCAGGGCGCTTATAACGACCACTGCTATAACCTCGGCCAGCGTGAAGCCGCGTGCGAGTGCCAAGTTTTTCCCGGCCACGTTCATCGCTCAAAAAGCCTCCGTCTCCGGTTCCGGCATATCCGTAGGTTCCTCCGTTTCAACACCGCTAAAGTCCCGCTCAGACGACAATTCCTGCTCGAAGTCCGTGTTGAGGTCGGTCTGGTCGGGATGCTGCTGAGCCTGGAAGAAGAGCCTGTCGGCGATGGTGGGGTTGCCGCCCGTTGCCTTGTAAAGCTCCAGCTCGGGAATCAGGAAGAAGCCGCTGGGGGTCGTGCGCATACCGTTGTCGAGCCACTGCTGGATCGTCTCTGGGTCGACCTGGGCGTAGTTGGCGGCCTCTTCCACGGTGGCGATAAGGTTGTCGGCCATCTGGAGCTCGGCCTGCTGCTTGGCCTGCGTTACCTTCTGGACCTGCTCATCAGTCAGGGGGCTGAGCCAATGGGTCAGTTCGACGGTCTGAGGCTGGCCCTGGGTGTCGGTGTACTCAGCGGTGCATACCGCCCGCAGCCACATCCTGCCTTCGAGCGGCTCGTTGAAAATCTCGATGACGTTTCGCCAGGCGATGTCGGGATACAATTCGCTCGAGCCGTATTCGAGTTCTTCCTTGGTGGTGGCCTTTGTAAGAATCCTTTCCATATTGTTACGGGCCACTTCGAACGCCCGCATCCGCAGCGTAAGGTCCGCGGCGGTGCTGACACTGCGGTTGATGACCACGACCACGCCGGAACCCACCATAGCCAGAATCAACACGGCCCCGACGGCTTCGGGCAGGGTGAAGCCGGCTGCTCGCAGTGCCCCAGGTCGATTGCATTTCTTAGAACGGTACATCTTCCGGTGCCCTCGGCCACAACAGTGGCACGTCGCCTTTCTTAAGCTCGACGACCCTGTTGAGGCGATTGATTACTATCGAGTAGGGATGGTCCTGCTCGTCGAGCAGCACGACCTTGCCGCCGTACTGCCAGCCGGCGTGCCCGGCTCGAAACTTGGCGATTGCATCGTTGGTGTAGTCGCCGTCGTCAAACATAACATACGACACCCAGCATTTGTCACTGAGATACCTGTCAACGATGATTTCTTCCTCGAGGACCTGCGAAAGGTCCGGCGAGGTGATCTGCCTCAGGGTATATCTCTGTTCGGTCAGGTCGATAATCACCTCGTATCGCTTATTGCTCTGCGCCGCGGCGTTTGCGGCCATCTGAAAGGCTGAAACCAACTCCTGCACTTCGCCCTTGAAGGTGCCCTGTCGCAGCAGTCCAAAGATATTCGGCACGGCCAGCAGCAACAGCAGCCCAAGGATAACGACCACCACTATCAGCTCGGTGAAGGTGAAGGCCGTCGGCCTTGCCCGGCTGGTGCTACTGGGCATCGGTGCTGTAAAGGTCCGCGTCATAACCTTCGCCGCCCTCTTCGCCGTCCGCGCCCCAGCTTATGATCACGAACCCATTGGTTTCCGGATCAAGCTGGTAATAGAACTCATTGCCCCAGGCGTCGGTCGGCACTTCGGTGGTTTCGAGATAGCCGCCCGGCGGGTAATTCTCCACGTCGCCGGGGTCCTGCACAAGGGCGTTGAGTCCTTCTTCCTCGGTGGGATACCGGTTGTGGTTCATTTTGAACTCCTGAACCTTCGCAGCCAGCATCTTGAGATTGACCTTGGTGGTGGTGACCCGGGCCTTGTCTATCTGGTTCGTGACCCTGGTGGCAACCAGTGTGAACAACAGGCCGAGTATTATCAGCACGGCCATCAACTCGATCATCGTGAAACCTTTTTTCGCCTGGCTTTTTTTCCTCTTGGTCATTTGTGCACTCCTAAAAAACCGCTGGGCGCCAAATGCCGCGCCTGTCGGCCTTCGGCACCCCCGCCGCCGTCACCGGCCGCTGGCGGAAGCCGAAAGCTGCAGTATGGGCAGTATCGTGGCATAGGCGATAATCCCGACAATCAGCGCCATAACGATTATGATAAGCGGCTCGATGGCCGCACTTAACCTTTCAATCACAACGTCCGAGGAGGCCTCGAGGTTTTCGCTGATATTGCGGAGCATCGCTTCCAGCTCACCGCTTTTTTCTCCGACGGAGACCATATGGGCAATCGCCGGGTCGATGACGCCGCTGTCCTGCAGTGGTGTGGCGATGTCGGCTCCGGCGAGGATTCTCTCTCTCGCCTGCGCGACGGCATTTTTCATAAGGGTATTGCCGGTTACCTCCCCGACAACGCGCAGCGACTCGGCCATAGGCAACCCCGAGCCGAGCAGCGTCGAGAGAGTTGACGCGAAGCGGGCCACCACGCGCTGCTTTATAAGAGGCCCCAGCAACGGCAGGGACAACAGCAACTTGTCGCGCATATAGGCGCCTCGTGGTGTTCGCAGGAACTTCTTGACGGAATACACTATCACGGCGATAACCGCGATAACGATTAGAGCACGCCAACTGGTAAGGGTGTAACTGACGTTCATCAACTGGCGGGTGATCCATGGCAGCTCCTGGCCGTTCTTTTCGATTTGAACGGCTACGGTGGGGATAACCTTGATGGTCAGAAACAAAACCGCCGCGATGCAGAAAAGTATCAGCACCATCGGGTAAATCATCGCGGTGATGACCTTCGACTCGACACGCTGTCTCTTTTCGAGGAAGTTGGCCAGGATGCTGAAGCTCTTGCCGAGCGTTCCGGTGACTTCGCCGACGCGAATCATACTTATGTATATAACATCGAAGTAATCGCTGTAATCCCGAAGCGAATCGGCGAAGGACTCGCCGGTGATCACCCGGTCCCTGATATCACAGATGGCGTTCTTGAGCCGCTCGTCGGAGGTCTGCAGCGTCAGCACCGACAGCGCCTCGGTCAGCTTTATACCCGAATTGATCAGCGTCGCCATCTGCTTGGTGAAGTCAATCAGCTGAGTCTTGCCGCTTTTGCCGAAGACCGACAGCACGGCGGCCTTTGCGCGGCCGGCCGTGGGGACTTCGGTGACGCTCGTCGGGTGCATACTGCGGATACGAAGCTGCTTGCGGGCGGCATACGAGTTCTCTGCCGCCAGCGCCCCGCGGACTTTCCTGCCGTCCGCAGCTATTGCTGTGTACTGGTACCTCGGCATAAGCTGTGCTTACATTATGTCGGCCTGGGTGACCCTGAGCACCTCGGCAACGGTCGTTATCCCTCGCAGCACCTTTCTTGCCCCGTCCATACGCAGGGTCTGAAGCCCGGCCGCCAGTGCCGCCTTCTTTATGGTGCCGGCACTTTCTCTTTTGTATATCAGGTCCTGGATTTCTTCGTTCACAAGCAGCAGCTCGTAGATCCCCGTCCTGCCCCGATAGCCCGTCTGAAAGCACTTGTCGCAGCCCGCTCCGACGTAGAATTGCTGGTTCGCGCCACCGGCCGCGGCGCCAAGCAGCCCCAGCTCGCTCAGTTCGCGGCGCGACGGCTCGTAGAGCTGCCTGCAGTCGGGGCAGATTTTTCGCACCAGCCGCTGCGCCATTATAGCAATCAGCGACGAGCTTACCAGATAAGGCTCGACGCCGAGGTCAAGCAGTCGCGTTACCGCCCCGGCCGAGTCGTTCGTATGCAGCGTGCTGAAGACCAGATGGCCCGTCAGCGAGGACTGGATGACCATTCGGGCGGTTTCTATGTCGCGGACCTCGCCGACCATTATAACGTCCGGGTCCTGTCGCAGCACGTGGCGCAGGGCATTGACGAAGGTAACGCCCTTTTTGGTGGCCACCTGCATCTGGCTTATGCCCTCGAGCTGGTACTCAATGGGATCCTCGATGGTCATGATGTTCTTTTCGGAAGCGTTGATACGGTTCAGGGATGCGTAAAGCGTGGTGCTCTTGCCGCTGCCGGTCGGGCCTGTTACGAAGATTACGCCGTGGGCCCGGTTCAACAGGGCGTCGAATCGCTTCAGGTCGTCCTCCCACAGCCCCAGCTCGTCGAGCGTGAAAAGACCCGTGCTCTTATCCAGCAATCTCAACACGGCCCTTTCGCCGTAGCTGGTGGGGACCGTGCTGATACGCAGGTCGATTTCGCGCTGGCCAAGACGAACGCTGCATCGGCCGTCCTGCGGCATACGGCGTTCGGCGATGTCCATACCCGCCATAACCTTGATACGCGAAATCACCAGCGGCAGGACGTTCCGGTTAAGGCTCAGCATGTCATAAAGAATTCCGTCTATGCGGTACCGTATCTGGATCTTGGTCTCGTAAGGATGAACGTGAATATCGCTGGCCCTTAGCTGCAGCGCGCGAAACAGGATGTCGTTCACCAGCCTGATGACCGGCGGACGGTTGACCACGTCAAGAAGGTCGTCCGAGGCGGCCACCTCGTCGGCGATCTGGTCGATGTTCTGGGCGTCGAGTTCCTCCACCACCTCCTCGATGACGGTGGTTCGCTGCTCGTAGGCGACGTCGATAGCCGCAGTGATGCTCGTCCGGGTCGCAAGCGCCGAGCGGACGGGCTTGCCGACCATCTTGGATACGTTGTCGAGCACCTCCGCATCGAACGGCTTCGACAGAACCACCTTTATCTGCCCGTCATCGTCCTCGCACTTCGTACCGATCAGGTAATGGTGCTGGGCATAGGTTGCCGGCACGGCCTGGATGAACTCGGGCGGAACGTCGGCGGCCGAAATCTCCGCAACGTACTCCTGGCCGAAGGCGGCTGCAAAGAGTTTCAGAACCGCCTCCTCCGTAAAGTAAGGGCAGCGAAGCAGCGCCTCGTCGAGCCGGTCTTTCCCGTCATGGTTTTCCAGAAACCTGGTCAACTGCTCAACGTCGACCAGTCCGGTTTTCGTTGCGGTTTTTATCAAAAGCTCTTTCATTCGTGTTGCCGGTTTCGTGCCGGAGTTCTATTTACCTGCTTTCCAGTACGCGGACCGGCTCAAATGGTTTCGGCTTGAATCCCGGCCAGTCCTGGTACTTCTGCATCTCGGCTTCGTACTTTTCGAATCTGTCCTTGTTCTCCCGCGAGACCAGCTCGATGTCTGATACGCCGGTGGCCTGTTCGCCGGGCCTGAGAATGTGCGCTTTTACGAAGACGTAAAGCCTGCTCTGGTTATCGGTGTTGGCGGTATTTCTGAACAGCCCGCCGATCAACGGCAAATCGCCCAGCAGGGGCACCTTCGTTCCGCCCTTGCCCTGGTTCAGTTTTTCAAGACCGCCGAGGATAATGGTCTTGCCGTTCGGCACCGTGACGGTCGTATCCACGTTGCTGGTCAACAGGTCCGGCGGCGTGGGTCCGGACTTGGTGCCGGTTCCCGTGGTTATCGTGTAGTCGGGCTTCAGGCGGAAATCGGTCCGCTGCATCGTAATCTTCAACTGCAGTTGGTCGCCCTGGCTTATATGCGGGGTGATCGTCAGGGTTATACCGGCAGTGAAGGTCTCGAAGGCAACCGACGTCGTAGCGGTTGGCGCCGTTGCGGCGCTTCCGGGGATTACGTCGGTCTTTTCACGAACGATGGCCGTCTTTTCCTCGGTCGTAATCGTACCTTCCTGGTTGTCGTTGACCAGCAGCTTGGGCTTGGCAAGTATCCTGCCGTAATTCTTCTTCTGCATAACACTCAGCAGGGCCTGGATATGCCGGTCGGCATAGAAAGCCTCACCGCCGGCGCCGTGTGTTACCGCGGCCTCTGTAATCCTCTTGCTCGGGAAAGGGGAGAGCAGAGGACTCAGCATATCCATCTCGCCGCCCGCGCCCAGCTTCGGGAACTTCGAGACCAGATCGAGGTCCATCGTGAACTCATCGTTCTTGGTAACCTCGACCAACGTCACATCCAGCAGTACCTGTGGACGGTACTGGTCGAGCTGCTTGATCAGCGAGCTTATCCACTGCTGGTTCTTCTTGCTGGCGTAGACGATCAACGAGTACGTGCTTGGGTCGGAAATGATGATTATGTCTTCCTCAACTCTCTTTGTCGTTGTGGTGCTTACGATCTTGCCTTCCTTGTCCTTCTGCTGGGTGGTTTCCTGGATGAGCTTGTTGAGCACCTCGGCAAGCTGCTCGGGATCCTGGTTCTCCAGTTGATAGACCACGTACGGGATGTCGGTGGTCCTGGTTTCGCTGTCGACGTAGCCTATGATAGTGGCTATCTGCAGGTGCTGCTCGTCGGTTGCGTTGACCAGCAGCGAGTTTATGGTCTCCAGCACGACCACCTGGGGTTCGCCGGCCAGACGCTCTTCGGCGGTCTGGGCCTCGGCGGTTGTGGTGGTTGCGTGTGTGGCTGCGCCGGTTTTCGGTGTGCCGGGCCTAGGCGGAGCCGTCCTGGCGGTACGCGATGTGATACGGCCGCGGCCGGTTGTGCGTGTAGTGGTGGCGGCGCTTATTATGCCAAGCTCCTGGAGCTTGTTTCTTACCTCCTCGGCGTCGATGTACTGGATTTCGTACAAGCGCAGCGACCGCAGATCCTGCTGCTGGGTGTCGAGGCTGTCTATGAGTTCTTCGACCGTGTCGAGCTGGTCCGCAAAACCAATCATCAGGATGCGGTTGGTCCGCTCGTCGTAATCAAGGTAAACACCTGGTTGCGCCGGCTGCGGCTTGGCGGCTTGCGTCGGCGTCGGCGTGGGCCTTCGCACTGGAGGCCTGCGGATTCGCGACGACGGCGTGGGCGTCGGCTTGGCCGGGGCCTTGGCGGGCTTTGCGATGGTAACGGTAACCTCACCGAGCTGCTCGACGAGGGCCTTGACCTTCGGGGCAAGCGTCTCGGCCATCGTGTACTTGAGCTGTCTGTACCTGAACTGTTTAGGCTGGCCGGGCTGGTCAACCATCTCCAGCAGGGTCTTAATCCTGGGCATACGATACGCGTAGCCGGTCACAATAAGCTTGCCGGCGGCGTCAATTTCCTTGATGGCGATGCCCAGTTTCATTCCTTCAAGCAGGTTCTTGGCACTGGTTGTATCGATATGTTCCAATTGAAAGACCTTGGTCACGACCACGTCGCCGGTCTTCAGCTTTTGCTGGCCCGGGTGAATAAAGACAGGGTCGCTGACCTCGGCCTCATTGATGGGCCGAATCGTTACGAGGTTGTCCTTTCTGGTCATAACATACCCGTAAAACTGCATCACGGATTCCAGCATATCATACAGATCGCGCTTCCTGATTGTTCCCCGCAGCTTGCCGTGCAGCCGAAGCGTCACCTCGCCCTTGACCTTGGCGGGGTCGTATATGTAGTCCAGCCCGAGATGTTCGCCCACAAAGCCCAGGAAAACCTCAATCGGCAGCTTTTCCGGCAGGTCGACCTTGAGCAACTCGTCGGCTCCGGGAATTTCCTCGGGGCCGAGCTTGGCCGATTCGGCCCCGGGAACGTTGACCTCGTTGACCTCGTTGGGATGTTCGATCTTGGCAACCGGCTCGACCGCGGCGGGCTGCTCGGGCACTTCGCCCTTTCCGGGCACGTGGAGCGTCTTCAGCGCATTTTCTATGGCCTTGAGCCTTTCGAGAATTGCATCGACCTCGGTGGCCGGTGCAGGACTCGGCTGGGCCGTTGTGCCCGCAGTTACCGGCGGAGGCGAAACTTCGCCGGCCGGGCTGGCCGGCGGCTGATTCGGCGCGGCCGCCTGTTCCGGGGCCGCTTCCGGAAGCCCGACTTCTGGTTGCCGTTCTTCGCTGACTGACGGGCGCTTTTCGGCCTGCTCGAGTCTCTCCAGCAACCTGCCAAAAAGCTCGTCTTCGGACGTCTCATTCGTATCGGCGGGGGCGGCCTGCGGCCCGGCCGCTGTCGCATCGGCCGGTTCAGCGGCACCCCGCGCTGCAGACTCGGGCAACTGCGCAGCAGTAGAGACAGCCACTGCATTCGGCCCGGCAACGGCCGTTTCATTAGCCGCGGGGGCGTTGCCAGCCGCCGCGGGCTGCTCTATGACGGTGACGATTTGATCGACCTTGCTTTGCGGAGCCAGTGCTATCATCCGGCCGTCGTGGACATCAACTATAGCCCGCGGGCGGCCGGTATCAGCCGGCGGTTCAGCCAATGTGCCGAAATCAAGCCCTCGGAACCTGTCCCCAAGAACGTCGAGGATACTGGTACCGCGGGGCCAACCGACCTTGTCCACGACCCTGACCGCGTAAGGTTCACAGGCATCAACGACACTTAACACCGCTGCCGCCTTTACCAGAGTCGCCGGTTCACCGGTGACCACCAGCATCTCGGCCCCCGGCAGCTTGGAAGCGGTTCCAATGGACAGTTCTGAAAGGTATTGCGCGGCCTTTTCGGCAGCGATACGATGCAGCCGGAATACCCTGAACCGCTGCAGCGATGACACCGGCTCACCAGGCACGGCACCTGGAGCGGCCGTCGCTCGAGGCCAGCCGCCCGCCAGCAACACCACCATGAAAACGACCAGTATCGCCGATCGCAGATGAGATATCTCGACGCCGTGCGGAATGCTCAGTGCTGATTCGTTGGTCATAACTGCTCTCCTGTCGGTTGAGCCTGCAAGGCCGGACCGTCCGGGCCGGTTTTGCGGCAACCGCCCTTTGCTGTTATCGGACACCCTCTTGTGACTTGCCAACCTACCATCCTCCTTAGTCGCTGCCCGGGAGTACCCCCCGAAGGCAGGATGCCTGCGGCCGGTCGGGCGGGCCCAACGTGGACCGACTTCGCCTGTGGCCGACTAATACTTCAGACAAACGAGACGGTGAAAAGTTCCGGTTCGGACGTGAAAAAAGGGCCTTTTCCGCAGTATCAGCCTGGCCCGCAACGACAACTCAGCCGGCTGTTGAACTACTTGCTGGACTTGCTTTGTGTAGCGCGTTTCTTCGCAGCCCGCATCGCCTCGATCCTCTTGCGCCAAGCCTCCGCCCTGCGTCTGCGCAGTTCCCGCTGCTTTTCCCGCAGGGCCGTAGCATCGCGAGATCCGCCCGTCTTGTCGAGCTTTCGGCCGAGGTCCCGCAGGTTACTGGTCTCGCGCCTGGTTATACGCTCGGACTTGGCTGGCGCCGGCGCTGGCGCCGGCGGCGTGGTCACGTGTGCCGCTGCGTCGCCGGCTATCTTGCCGGATTGCGCTTTAGTCCGTGCCTTCAACTGGGCGAATATCTCGTCCAGTGCGGCCTGTTGCTCGGAGCTGCCGTCGGCAGCCGCCGATTCTCGGGCCTTGGCTTCGAGTTCCGCAAATATCTCGTCGGCCACCCGTCGCT
>CAYSBK010000007.1:0-35454 GCA_964429265.1 uncultured Pirellulales bacterium
CGACCTGCGGAAAATGGTTTAATCAGCCACAGGTATGCCCGACACCCAAAAATACTCCCACAATCTTTGGGACAGTTACGTGTCAATAGGAGCGTTGCAAGCACAACCAAAATCGAGTATGGTATTCGCAAAGACACGATGGCTTATCGCTTCAAAAGCGGATACCGGCGTGCGTCTGGTTAAGGACGACGATGATGATTAAGGTAGCGACAATCAGCAAAATGGCCGTAGCGCTTTGTGTTCTTTGCGGCTGCCTGGGTGTCGGCGCCGACTCGGCCGAACAACAGGCCGGCCGGAGGTGGCTGCATATCGAGCAATCTCAGCACAATCGCGACCAGCGAATGGCGTGGTGGCGGGATGCAAAATTCGGAATGTTTATTCACTGGGGCCTCTATGCCATTCCGGCTGGTGTCTGGGAAGGCAAGCAGTATGACGGTATCGGTGAGTGGATTATGGCGCACGCCGAGATTCCCGTGGAGGAATACCGAAAGCTGGCAGGGCAGTTCAACCCCACGAAGTTTGATGCGGCCGAGTGGGTTCGTATCGCCAGAGACGCCGGTATGAAATACATAGTCATAACATCGAAGCACCACGACGGGTTTTGTATGTTCGACTCGCGGGTTACGGAATATGATATTGTCGATGCCACGCCTTACGGCAAAGACGTGCTCAAGGCGCTCAGCGCCGAGTGCAGGAAGGCGGGAATCAAGTTCTGCACGTACTATTCCATCCTGGACTGGCAGCACCCGGCCCAGATGCCAAGTGACAAGCCGGGACGCCGCAAGTACAGCCGGAATGCCATCAGGGCCGGGCGAAAACAGGAATACAAGAACTACCTCAAGGCTCAACTGACGGAGCTGGTGCGCCGGTACGACCCGGCGGTACTGTGGTTCGACGGCGGCTGGATGGACTGGTGGCAGGACGAGGACGGCAGGGAGATTGTGGATTATTTATGGTCTATTAGTCCTGGTATTATCATCAACAACCGCGCCACCGGAAAAAGCAAGCCCCAGGTCGCCGATTACGGCACACCGGAGCAGCGCATCCCCAAGGAAGGCTCGGCGAGGGACTTTGAAACGTGTATGACGATGAACGACACCTGGGGCTACAAGGTCAACGATCACAACTGGAAAACCACCGGCCAGCTCATAGCGAACCTTGTCGATATCGTCAGCAAGGGCGGCAACTACCTGCTGAACGTCGGGCCGACCGCCGAAGGGCTGATACCGCAGCCGAGCGTGGAAAGGCTTCGGCAGATCGGCAACTGGCTGAAGGTCAACGGCGAGGCAATCTACGGCTGCAGGAAATGGAAGACTTACCGGCAACCGGCCGGGGATGCCGGCGGAGTGGAGATTCGGTTTACCACAAAGGACAACGCGGTTTACGCTGCCTGCCTGGACTGGCCGCGGCAACCGGTCGTGATAAGGATGCCGCACCTGGACGCCGAGTCGCAACCGAAAATCAGAAGCGTTGAAATGCTGGGTTCGCAAGAACAACTGCAGTGGTCACAGAAGCCGGGCCGGCTCGTGGTGACGCCGCCGAAGAAAAGGCCCTGCGACTATGTTTACGTGTTCAAAATAGTGCTGGAGTGACCGGCGGTACGCGGCATCCCGATGCCTGGAAGAAAAGCAGGCCGTGGCGAAAACACTTTATATAATCGACGGTCACGCTCACATTTACGCGGCCTATTTCGCGCCGATGCGGCAGCGTCTGACCAGTGCCGCAGGTGAGCCGACAAAGGCCACGTACATATTCACAACAGCGGTGCTGGGCCTGATTAACCGGCGAAAGCCGGATATGCTGGCGGTGGCGATGGACAGCCGTGCGCCGACTTTCCGCAGCGACATTTATCCCGAGTACAAGGCCCAGCGTCCGCCGATGCCCGATGAGATGCCGGTGCAGATCAAACGAATAGAACAAATCCTCGAGGCGATGAGGATACCGGTGCTGCGGGTCGAAGGCTATGAGGCCGATGACGTCATCGGCACGGTGGCCACACGGGCGGCGGCGGACGGCCATCGCGTGCTGATTTGCTCGGGCGATAAGGACGTGCTCCAATTGGTGGATGAGAACATCAGCGTGCTGGATATGAAGAAGGACCTCGAAACGGACCTTCGGACGATGACCGAGCAGATGGGGGTGTCGCCGCAGCAGTTTATCGACTGCCTGGCGCTGCAGGGCGACACGGCGGACAATATCCCGGGGATACCGGACGTGGGGCCCAAAACCGCCCTGGAATGGATACGGCGGTACGGTTCCATAGAGAACCTCTGCAAACACGCCGACGATATAAAGGGAAAGCGGGGAGACAATCTTCGTAAATTCAAAGACAGACTTGCGCTGAGCAAGAAACTGGTTACGATCAACCGGAACATACCGCTGAATATCGACTACGAGACGCTGGCGCTGAAGGAGTTCGACCGCGCAAAACTGGCTGAAATCTTTACGGAGTTGGGATTCAACCGGTTATTGAGCCAGTTGAACCTCCCGGCCACACGCCCGCAGGTTGTTTCCGGAATCCGCCCGGAGAGCGGCGACGGTCCCGGCTCGGTCCGCACCGTCGAACATAATTATCAGCTTGTAGATACGCCCGACAAATTTGAGCAGTTCTTTTCGGAGCTGAGCCGCCAGCAGCTTTTCGCCATCGACACCGAGACCACCTCGATATTCCCTATGCGGGCCGAGCTGGTCGGCATCAGCTTCTGCTGGCAACCACACCGGGCGTTTTACCTGCCGCTCAGGGCTCCGCTGGGCTGCAAATATCTCGACGTCGCAGCCGTCCGCAGGAAATTGGCACCCCTGCTGTCGGACGCCGGCATCAAGAAGATCGGGCAAAACATAAAGTACGACATCCTGGTACTGGCAAACGCCGGGATGCCGCTTTCTGGTGTTTGCTTCGATACAATGGTTGCGTCGTATTGTCTGGACCCCGCAAGAAGCAGCCACGGTCTCGACAATATGGCTCTGGATTACCTGAATTACGAATGCCTACCCATCAGCGCGGTTATCGGCAAAGGCAGGGGGCAATTAAGCTTTGATATGGTTGACACGGCCGCCGCCTGCGAATATGCCGCCGAAGATGCAGACATCACCTTCCAGCTTTACCAGTATCTCAGCGCGAGGCTTGAAGGGCAGCCGCCGATCAAGAAGCTTTTCGAGCAGGTCGAAATGCCGCTTGTAACGGTACTTGCCCAGATGGAGTACAACGGCGTGTCGGTGGACAAGGACCTGCTGACGGCGATGGCGGCTGAAATTGACCAGCAGTTAAGGACCATCTCCGAGCGGATTTACGAGCATGCCGGTGGGCCGTTCAACATCGATTCGCCGAAGCAATTGGCGGAGATACTGTTCGACAGGCTGGGGTTGGAGCCGGTGCGGCTCGGCAAGTCCGGCCGCAGCACGGACGCCGGCGTGCTGGAACAACTCACCGGACGCCACGAGATCGTCGAGCTTATCCTGAGGTACCGCACGCTCAGCAAATTGAAGAATACGTATCTCGACAAGTTGCCCGCACTGATAAACCCACGTACCGGCCGGGTGCACACTTCCTTCAACCAGACCGTCACCGCCACCGGCAGGCTCAGCTCCAGCGACCCGAATCTGCAGAACATACCCGTCCGCACAGAATTAGGCAAAAAGGTGCGTGCTGCATTCATCCCGCAGAAACATACAGACCGTATCCTCAGCGCCGACTACTCGCAGATAGAGCTGCGGCTGCTGGCGCACTTTTCCGGAGATGCCGAGCTGACAAGGGCTTTTGCCGAGGACCGGGACATCCACCGTTTCGTGGCCTCGCAGATTTACGATGTTCCGATAGAGCAGGTCACCGACGAGATGCGCTCGAACTGCAAGGCGGTAAACTTCGGCATCATCTACGGCCAGGGAGCTTATGGTCTGTCGCGGACGACGGGGCTTTCCCAGGCACAGGCGAAGAAGTTCATCGACGATTACTTCGCGAGATACGCCTCGATCCGTTCGTTCATGGCCAAGTGTATCGATTCAGCCAGGCGGACGGGCTATGCCGAGACCATCCTGGGCCGGCGACGCAGGATTGCGA
The DNA here is from genome assembly GCA_964429265.1 of uncultured Pirellulales bacterium. Lineage (GTDB taxonomy): Bacteria > Planctomycetota > Phycisphaerae > Sedimentisphaerales > Anaerobacaceae > CAYSBK01. The sequence goes on from CAYSBK010000007.1 coordinate 4,058, forward strand.
ATCTCAACAGCAGAAGCGCAAGCAAGCGGTCACAGGCCGAGCGGCTGGCGGTCAATACGGTTATTCAAGGCTCGGCGGCCGACTTGATAAAAGTGGCAATGATCCGCATCCACCAGCGAATCGAGCGGGAAAAACTGCCGGTTAAAATGGTGCTTCAGGTCCACGATGAGTTGGTTTTCGAAGTGCCCGCCGACCGGGCCGAGCAACACGGCCGCTGGATAGCCGAACTGATGACCGGGGCAATCCGGCTGAACGTCCCGCTGAAAGTTGATATAACAATCGGGCGAAACTGGCTCGGCGAAAAGTAAGGCTGGCGTGTCGGCTGCGGTGGTTCAGGTCTTCATCGAATCAAGTTCAAAAAGTGCCGTCGGCAGGAAGACAAAGATCGGCAGCCAGGCCCACAACTCCACCCTGCCCCATACAGCCTCCGTGGCAAGCATCTTTGCGACGAAAATCACAACCATGCACATCCCCGTCAGGACAAAGCTCGTTGCCACCGCAGATTTCATTGCCTTGGGGTCCCGGCACACCAGCACGGGCAGGCACACAAGCAGCATCACGATGTTCATTATCGGCTCGGTAACTCGGAAATGCTTCTGGCTGTAAAGCTGGGGCAGGTCCCTGATTTTTTCGCCCTGCGCCTGAAGCTCGGCCAGTTGCGACCAGCTCAGAAGGGTCATATACTCGGTCTTTCGCCGGATGAGGAGGTCGCTGGGACGCAGGTCGGTCCTGTAGGTTTTGATAGGGGCCGGCGGTGCGTCGCCCTGTTTCTTGACGATTGTGCCGCCGGCAAGGTCCCAGGCTTGTGTGCGGCTGTTGTAGGTCGCGGTTTCGGCTGAGATGAACCCGGTGGTATCCCAGATGGCCAGGTCATCAAGCCATTGCCTGGTAAGAATTGTCGGGTGGTAAAGCGTCTGTGAGCGGGGGTCAAATTTCTGGGCGAATATGAGTGACCCGGCCGAATCTGTAATGCCGCGGACGGGCACTGCACGCGCGCCGCCTGCCTCATCGTGGCGCCGCACAAGCTTATCACTGAGCCGCGGCACTACCAGCTCCTGGTCTATCACCAGAAGCGACGTCAGCGCTATTGCCAGCACGATTGCGGGGGCTATGACTCGCTTGAGACTGACCCCCGAAGCCATCATCGCCACAAACTCGTTGGAGCGTACCATTTTGCCCAGAGAGAACACCGCCGCCAGTACCGTAATCATCCCGGCGAAGTCGCGAAAGTAAAGCGTACAATTCAGCCCGTAGAAGGTGACGACGTTGCTTATGACGCCCAGCGTGCCGACCCCCGCGTTCTCAGTGAACTCGTCAAGATTCACAAACAGGTCGATGATGATACGAAGGCCCATCAGCACACCGAATGCAATGAGGTAGCCGGTGAGAAAGCTTCGGGCGATATATCTGTCCAGCGTTTTCATAGTGTGTGATGAGCTTCGGACCTAATTTTTAAGAACTCTCCGGCAGGCAGTCAAAGCCAGTAACACCAACAGCCCAAACCCGACCCACATAGCGGCGATGCCGGCTGCACCGGGCGCACCGGGGTTTTTGGCGATGTTTTTGCCCATCAGAACGGCAACCATCAGCACGGCTGCCGGGATGCAGCTTGCACCGAAGGCCGTAAGCAAATGTCCGCCTTTCAGGATTATCCCCAGCGCGATTCCGATCATTATCATTGGCACACAGCCCACCCCGAACGCCAACCGCGAGTGCATTTCGGCCTCTATCTCCGCCAGGGTATCTGCTATTTTCCATTTGAGTTGGCCGCAGAGCCTGTCAAGTTCGGCACGTTCGACGTTCTTGACGATGCTGGTACACTCGGCCAGGCGCGCGACGTTGAGCGTCGTTCCCGTCCTGAAGTTGTCCATTATACGCTCCAATTTATCAGGCAACACCAGGCCGCGAGTTCTCACCCATCCCCACGCCGATTGTGTCTCGCCGGCGGCATTCTCCCAGCTCGGGCTGTAAAGGTCCATCACCAGCGTCGGGGTGAGGTGGTCGCCCTCGATACCCAGCAACGCCCGCCGGCATCGCATCGTTCGCAGCAGTTTCCTGCTGACTGCATCATACTGCCGCACCAGGACCTCCCCGGACAATTCCACCTTGCCTTCATCTGATACCTCACAGTCGGCGGCTGAAAAATTGATTATTCTGCGGCCGCTGTGAAGCTCATAAAGCGCGCTTGCGGCCCTTGTCGCCTTTGCCCTGATATCGGCAGCGAGAAGCTCGGCAATCAATCGCCTGTAGAGCGAGTTCGCCAGCTTCGCTATGGGGTCGAAAAGCATCGGATCGACGTCACGAATTCTTTTCATTTCCCGCAGCTTCTTGAACTTGATGTCGTCGGCCAGCAGCGAGCCAAACTCGGTTGTGAAGGACGAAGAGCCGAGCATATAGCTGCTCTGAGCGTCCATCTGGCAGGCGTTGCGCGCGATCACCGTAACCTCGTTGAACCGCCGGTGGGGTTGGAACAGTATGGTGGCGGTGCGAGCGGTGATGACCCTTCTTATCCCCGTCGGTTCCATCTTCACCACCACCACCCCGGCCAGAGTATTGTGCTGAGGGTCCGCCCGGTCGGCGTATATAAGGTACTGTTCGTCGGGAGGCAGTCTGAAGTAGCCTCGTCGCTGGATGTTGCGGAACAGTATCTGCTTGGCATCGGCCTTTATGGATTTCTCGGCGCGGTGCACGAAAACCGGCATCACGTGAAAGCTCAGCAGCAGATTTGCAATCGCCACTATCAGTGCGAGCATCAGGCCGGGCTGCAGCAACGACAGCAAACTGATTCCGCTGGCGCGACAGGCATCCAGTTCATTGTCAGCAGCCAAACGGCCGTACACCAACGAACCGGCGAACAATGCCGCAACCGGCAGCACAAACGTCAGCGTAACCGGCAGAAAGTAGCCCATAATACTGAACACCTGGGCCGGCCCGACGCCGTATTTCTGCACGGGACGCAGAATGATACCCACGCTGAGCATCACGGTCAGCGCCACTACCGTCACAATAAAGACCTTCAGAAGCTCGCGAAATACGTATCTGTGCAGCGTAAAAATCATACCACGTACCGGTTCAGGCTGCTGGCGGTTTACCAAAGGGAATTATTGTTTAAGACGACGGGCGTTTTTGCAACAGAATTCCGCCTCTGGCGGGCCTGCTTACGAGCTTCGCCGGCGGCCGGTTATCTCGGGGAACGCGTTCACAGGTGTAAATGGGGTGGGGTAATCGGCACCGGAATGACTTTTCCTGCACGATGCCGTCCATTCGCGCAAGTACGCCCTCATTGCAGCCGCTTTACCAGGAAAGGCATCGATAACGTTGTTTGTCTCGCCGGGGTCTTTTTCCAGGTCAAACAGCATATCCTCGCGGCCATCGGGGGAAAGATTCGTCAGCAGTTTGAAATTGTTGTCGATAAGGGCGATGGTGGGTGAGCCGTGCATCGCCTTTTTACTGGGCTTAACGAACCAGAATGGAATCGGTTTGGACCGGTCAGTGGTTCGGCCTTCTATCAGCGGCAGGAGGCTGACGCCGTCTATCGGGCGGTCGTCCGGCATTTTGTATCCCAGCAGTTCTCGTATCGTCGGCAGGTAATCAAGGGTACTGCAGGGTGTGTTGACGATGCGGCCTGGTTCGGCGTAACCCGGCCATTCCAAAAGTGCGGGCACACGAATACCGCCCTCAAACAGGCTTCTTTTTCGGCCTCGCAAACCGCCGGTTACCCCGCGGGAGTACTTGCACCAGGAAGGTTCACCTTTTTCAGTCATTCCTTCCGGGCCGTTGTCGCTGCAGAACCAGACCATCGTATCGCCGGCAACTCCCAGCCTGCGCAGTTCGTTTCGCAATCGCCCTATCTGCTCATCCATTGCGGTGATACAGCCAAAGTAGTGCTGTTGACCAAGGTCGTACTGCGTGTACATCTTGCGATATTCCGGCCCGGCCACGACGGGTTCGTGCGGCTCGTGGAACCAGATTGTCGCAAAGAAGGGCTGCTCGCGGCTGACGGCTTTCCGGATGAATGCAATTGCTCTATCCATAACTACCCGGCTGGCAGGGCCTTTGAGGTTGTCCGTGACAATCTTGCCGTTATGCCAGAAAGGCAAGCTGAAAACCTGTTTGTATCCGGCGGTGTCGCCGGGGTTGTAAGTCGGCACGTTACAGGTCGTTGCAAAGGCGTCGTCGTAATCTCGTTCCCACGGAGGAGCATATTTCCTGTCCCTGTTCTCGTAATACTCGGGTAACGTCGGCCCCGTCCTGCTTAAAGGCGCCAGATGCCACTTTCCAAAGAACCCGGTTGCGTAGCCCATAGACCTGCAAATCCTGGCAATTGTGATTTCCTCGGCGGGCAGATAGCCGATACTCGCAGAGAAAATGCCGTAGCGAAAATGGTGCCGGCCCGTCAAACACGTCGCGCGCGTCGGCGAACATACCGGACAGCCCGCGTAAAACCTGGTGAAGCGCACGCTGTCTTGCGCCATTTCGTCAAGGTTGGGCGTTTTTATTATCCTGTTTCCATTGAACCCGACATCTCCGTAGCCCAGGTCGTCCGCCATTAGCAAGATAATGTTGGGCCGGTGACGGGATTCACCGGAGCCGCCGTGCCCGAACAGCCCCCCACATCCAGCGACAACCGCAGCAGCACCGCCGCCGATGGTCTTGAGAAAGTCGCGTCTCGTACAAGCTGTTGTTTTCATAAAGCGACACTTGTTCCGCTGCCGGCCGGGGAGCATCATCACGTCTGGGAGGCGTAACCCGGATTTCGTTTCATTTCCTGTGCCCCGACCGATTTTCTCCACTGCCGAAGCCTGCTGTACAACTGCTGGGTGAGCTGTGGCATTCGTCCGGCGAGGTTGTCCCGTTCACCTATGTCCTTTTCCAGGTCGTACAGCTCCAGGGCATCTTCCCGGTCGTCGATGCTCTTTTCGAACCATTCGATGAGCTTGTATTTGCCCCGTCGGATGGCGCCACACGGGCCGAGACTCTGGTGATGATAGTGCGGGTAGTGCCAGTACAAAGCATCGCGCCTCAGCGAACCCGTTCCTTCAAGCAACGGCACAAGGCTGACCCCGTCGGTGGCCGAGGCAGCACCGCTTCGGCCCGCAGCTTCGCACAGCGTTGCAAAAAAGTCATTGCTGATGACGGGCTGGCGGCAGACCCGGCCCGGTTTGACCACGCCGGGCCATCGGATAATCAGTGGCACGCGAATTCCCCCTTCGTAAAGGTCGCCCTTGCTGCCTCGCAGAGGCCTGGAATCCTTAGGACCGAGGTGGCCGTTGTCCGAAAAGAATATGACCAGCGTGTTGTCGGCCAGTCCAAGCTCGTCGAGCTTTTTGAGGATTGTGCCGACGCTCTTATCGAGGGTTTCGAGCATCGCGGCCTGCACCGGGTTGTTATGGCCGTATTTCACGTCGTTGTCGGCTCCGGGTTTGTTCCTGTATTTTTGAACCAACTCATCTTTTTCTATCTCGGGTCGGTGGATACTGTTATGAGGAACGTAACAGAAAAACGGCCTGTCCCTGTGCCTTTCGATAAAGGCCGTGGCCGCCTCGGTTATCTGCCGGACGTGATGCCAGTCTTGTTCATAGATGCCCTTGGGGCTCTTGCTGGGCTTATGGGTGGTAAGCACCTCGTCGAATCCCTGCGAGCCGGGATCCCCGGGCCTGCCGGGCTTGTAATTCTTGTCCTTGTTGAGGTGCCATTTTCCGAAATGCCCCGTTACGTAGCCCGCCGACTTGAGGACCTCGGCAATCGTCACCTGCTCAAGCGGAAGGTACGGCGTCCATTCCGGCGTAAGCAATTTTCTGTCTTTCGGGCTGGCGCCCTTGATGAAGTCGGTCAGGTGCAGCCTTGCGGGATATTTTCCTGTCATAATACTGGCACGGGTCGGAGAACAAACCGGGGCAGCGGCGTAAGCGTCCGTGAACCTGATGCCCTGGCCGGCCAGACGGTCAAGATTCGGCGTCTCATAAAAGTCACTTCCGTAACAACCGAGTTGATGCCAGCCGAGGTCGTCGGCCAGGATGAAAACAATGTTCGGTTTCGTCATCACCGTCCTTCGGCTCGACCGCGAGGCCGACAGCGAGCAGCCTGAGACCACAATGGACGCGGCACCGGCCCCTGCGAGTTTCAGAAAGTTACGTCTGTCCACTTTTTTCTCCTTTCGAGTTCTTTTCGCGAGGCTTGTATTCGGGGTTGTATTTCGAAGGGACGGGAGCATTCAGCGCTCTTCTCCAGTCCCTGAGCATTTGGTGCAGTTCCTTGGTTTTTGCCGGCAGTTGCCGGGCGAGGTTTCGTGTTTCGCCGGGGTCGTTTTCAAGGTCGTACAACTCAAGCCGACCGTCCTCAAAGAACTCTATCAGTTTCCATCTTCGTGCGCGCACGGCACCGGCGGGGGTGGTCCGCCACGTCTTCTTCCATCCGTAGTTGCCCTCCAGGTAGGCCGGAAAGTGCCAGAAAATGGCTTTTCGGTCAAGTTTCGAAGCGCCCCGAAGCAGCGGCACCATGCTTAGGCCATCGAGGATGTATCCGGCCGGCGGAGAAACACCTGCCATATCCAGCATCGTCGGATAAAAATCGATGCCCATCACAGGCTCATCACACCGCGTACCGGGCCTTGTGACGCCCGGCCAGTAGACTGTCAGCGGCACGCGGATGCCGCCCTCGTACAACATCCCCTTGCCGCCCCGCAGCGGGCCCATATTGCTGAACCCGAAAACCCCGCCGTTGTCAGAGAAAAAGAAAACAACGGTCCTGTCGGCGATGCCGAGTTCGTCAACGGCTCTAAGAAGTCGACCGACGTTCTTGTCGAGCGTCTCTATCATAGCGGCTTGCGTGCAATCGTTAGGAGCCGGTTTTGAGCCGGCCTTGGCGCGGTACTTGGCGACCAGGGAGGGATCCTCCTTGAGCGGCGTATGAATGGTATTGTGCGAAACGTAACAGAAAAATGGGGAATCCCTGTGGGTTTGCATAAAGTTGATCGCCCTATCAGTGATTTGCCTGACGTGATGGGCGTCGCGGGTGGAGCTACGGGAGGGTCTGTTGGTAACAAGCACGTCATCGAAACCCTGTGAACCGGGGCCGCTTCTCTTGCCGAGATGCCATTTTCCAAAATGGCCGCACACGTAGCCGGCGCTTTCAAGGGCTTCGGCCACGGTGATTTTCCCTGCAGCCAGTACGGTCTCGTTGGCCACGGGGATGAGCTTGCGGTCGCGTGATTTGCCCCTGGCAGAACTGCCGACGGTATATATGCCGTGGCGAGGAGTGTACTGGCCCGACATCAAGCACGCCCTGCTGGGTGCGCAGTTGGGACCATTGGAATAAGCGCTGGTGAAAACGACACCTTTTGCCGCGAGTTTGTCTATGTTGGGCGTTTCGACAAAGCGGTTGCCGTTGTAGCCGACGTCGGCCCAGCCCATATCGTCGATGAAGATAAACAAAAAGTTGGGTGGCCTGTCGCCTGTGCGCCGCGACATTGCCCGTGCGGCCCGGCCGAGCACGGTGCCCGCTGACGCGGCTGCCGCAGCCCTGAGAAATTGACGTCTTGTGAAAAAAAGCATTTCCCTGCCTTCCTCATTGTCTGTCCGGCCAGTAGGCCGACGGTGTGCGCGCGGTCTTCAGGTACCGCTCGATCACCGCTGCAGCCTCCGGGTGCCGGTGTGCAACGTCTTCGGTTTCCATCGGGTCTTTTGTCAGGTCGTATAGTTTGAGCAGGCCGTCCGGTTTTCTCCGCAGGGCCTTGAAATTGCGCCAGCGGACCACCTGCCTCAAATGTGGAGGCGGCGACTCCCAATACATAAACCTGTTATTGAGCTCCGGCTGCTTGCCACCGAGAAGCGCACTTAGCACGCTTATGCCGTCGATGTTTTTCGGTGCCGCTACTGCTGCAAGTTCGGCAAGGGTGGGCAGAACGTCTGCGAAGTACCAGCAGGCATCGCTGACCTTACCGGCCGGAATCTTTCCCGGCCAGCGAACGACCATCGGCACACGGATGCCGCCTTCCTTAAAGCCGCCCTTGCCACCCCTGAGAGGTCCGTTACTGTTAAACATAGCTCCGCCACCGCCAGCCCCGCCGTTGTCCGAAGTGAAAAAGACGATAGTGTTTTCGTCGATGCCGAGTTGTTCGAGCAGCGAGAGGATGCGGCCGACGTCTTTGTCCATCCGCGTGATCATCGCGGCGAATATCTTCGCCTTTTCGGGCCAGGGCTTGTCCGTATAGGGTTCGGTGTCGGGCACTTCGAGATTGAAATGTGGGATCGTGTATGCCACGTAAAGGAAGAAAGGTTTGTCTTTGTGCCGGCGGATAAAATCGAGGGCAAACTCGGTGAACAAGTCGTGTGTGTACAGGCTGCGTTTGCCGTCCTTGTTTTCCTCGAGCATCAGCTTTTGCTCGTTCCGCCAGAGATAATCGGTGTAATAATAGACGGCGTGGTTCTGATTCAGGTAGCCCAGCCACTGGTCGAATCCCTGCCGGGTCGGTATGCCGGGCGTATCAGGGTCGCCCAGCCCCCACTTGCCCGTGATAGCCGTGGCATAGCCTGCTTCTTTGAGCACTTCTGCGACGGTGACATCTTCCTCCAGCAGAAACGCCCGGCAACCTCCGCCGGTGACTTCATCCCGGACGCCGCCGCTGGCGCACTTGTTCTCGCGGATTCTGGTGTGGCCGGTGTGCTGGCCCGTCATAAGCACGCTCCGTGACGGCGCGCAGACGCAACTGCCTGCGTAACACTGTGTGAACCGAATACCCTCTGCAGCCATCCGGTCGATACAGGACGTTCGGATGTATTTCTGCCCGTAGCAGCCGAGGTCGCCATAGCCCAGGTCGTCGGCCATAATGAAAATAATATTAGGCCTGCTGCCTCGCAATCTCTTCGACAAGACCGGCACAGTCGGTCCGCAGCCCGTTATAAGGGCCGCAGCGCCGAGTCCGGCGACTCTTAGAAAATCACGTCTTGCAAGACGACCTTGCTCCATCCAAAACTCGACTATGGTCAGGACCATTTCGCCGAAGGCGTTCGGGCTGACTCAAGATAGCGTCGCATTTTTGCCACCACGTCCGGGTATTTGTCGGCGACGTTGAACTTTTCGCCGATGTCGCGTCGGAGGTCGTAAAGCTCAATAGGGCCGTTGGACTGCTTGTGCCAGTTCAGGCGAACGGCTTTCCAGTTGCCGGATCGAACGGCCTGCTTGCCGCCGCGTTCGTGGAACTCCCAGTAAAGGTACTCGTGTCCGTTTTGTTTTGCCGGTGCGCCGAACAACGTCGGTACAAAAGAAATGCCGTCGATGTTCCTGGGCGGTTTGACGCCTGCCAGCTCGGCCGCCGTCGGCAAAAAATCCCAGAACGCACAAACGTGGTCGCTGGTTGTGCCCGGCCGAATCCTGCCGGGCCAGCGAACAATAAGCGGTACCCTGATGCCGCCCTCATACAGGTCCCGCTTAACACCTCGCAGCGGGCCATTGCTGTCGAAGAAATCCACATCGATGCCGCCCTCGACGTGCGGGCCGTTGTCGCTCGAGAAGAATACGACGGTATTTCGCTCGATGCCGAGAGCTTTAAGCCTCGCAAGGACTGTGCCGATGTCGCGGTCCATTCGACTTATCATCGCCGCCTTGCCCTTTTCAGGCTCGGGCCAGTCCTTGTCGCGGTAGGGGCCGTAGTCGGGCACTTCCATACCGTTGCCGGTGCGGCGTCCACCCTCGTTGTTGGCATGTGGTATCGTGTAAGCAAGGTAAAGGAAGAACGGCCCGTGGCGGTTTCGCTCGATGAACGCCAGGGCGTCCTTCGTGAAAAGGTCGTGCGAATATGTCTTCTGTCTGAAGGACCAGCCCCGTTCGCCGTTCTCGGCAGCCGGTGCAAGCTGGTTTCCCGGCAACGCCACCTTGTCGGAATTTCTCCACAGAAACTCGGGGTAATAGTTGTGCGCATGTACCATACTAAGATAGCCGAAGAAATAATCGAAACCGTTCCGTGCCGGGTCGCCCGGCGGCGGCGGGTGGCCCACGCCCCATTTGCCGATGCAGCCGGTGGTATAACCTGCCTGCCTGAGCACCTCCGCCACAGTGACGTCCGAATTCTTCATCAGTATCCGCGAGTTGCTGCGAACGGTGCAGTGACCCGTGTGAAGACCGGTCAGCAGCGAGCACCGCGACGGCGCACATACCGTGCTGCCGGCATAATGCTGCGTGAACAGCATCCCTTCGGTAGCCATCCGGTCGATGTTGGGGGTTTCAATTTTCTTCTGTCCGTAACAGCCGAGGTCGCCGTAGCCCAGATCGTCGGCGAGGATAAAGATAATGTTCGGTCGGCTCACAGCAGACCTGCGGGGTTGCTTCAAGCTCGAACAGCCGCCCATAAACCCGCCCGCGGCCCCACAAGCCGCCGCACTAAAAACACTCTTCAGAAAATCTCTTCTGCTTTGCTTATCCATATTCATCTGCTTTCCCCACGCATCGATTACAGAAAGGCTCAGCCGCGGAGGACATTTACCAGCCGATCCGCAATGCGCCTGACGTATTCGTACTTGTCGCTTCTTGCGGCCTCCAGGGCTTCAAGCGCCGGCTTTGCCATTTGCCCGATATCTTCCAACGCCAGGGCCGCATAATGACGAACAATCTGGTCCTGATTCTCCAGTTCCGACACAAGCACCGGCAAACCCTGATTTGAGAAACCCATTTTACAAAGTGCACGCGCTGATTCAACGCGCACGGCCGCTGAATCGTCCCGCAGCGAAGCGATAAGCGTCTCCTTCGCCGACGACGCACTGCGGCCTTTGTTGCCCAGTTTTCTGGCGGCCCACCAGCGCACCGAAGGCCGGCCCTGACGCAGCTTTTCGACCAGCAATCGAACAGAGCTTTCGCCGCCCTGTTCACCAAGCTCAATGACCTCCAGTATCTGCTCCAGCAGGTTGCGGTTCTGGTGCTGACGAAGAACGTCATAGGCCGTGCCGCAGCTCCGCGACAATTCGCCGAGGATCGGTTCGGGCACCAGGCCCAGGTCCTTTGTTTGCTTCATCCATTGCAGCAATCGGCGGCGCATCCGCTGGAGTACTTCCCGATGCCGTCCGGAACCGGCCAGGTTGTCAATTTCGTAAGGGTCGTTCAACGTGTCATAAAGCTCCTCTCGCGGCCGCGTCGGTGCAAGCAGACGCCGCTGGACCTCATCAAGTTTGCCCTCTGCATAAAGCCGACGGATGGTCTTTATTATTTCCTTGTTGTCCTTGTATCTGTTGGGTTGCAGGTGACACCGGTCGGGGTAAAAGTTGCGGATATACTTGTAGCGACCGTCGCGGACCGCGCGGATGCAATCGAGCGTTTCGTCGCATCGGTCGCGCGCTGCAAAAACGTACCGTCTCGGTCTGTGAGCCGGTCCGAAAAGCGGCCGGCCCTGCATATGCTTCGGTATCGGTATGTCGGCAAAATAAAGTGAGGTGGCAGCGATGTCGATGTGGCTGACCATATCGCGCCGAACTTTGCCGGCGGGCACTGCGCCCGGCCACCGTATTATCAACGGCACGCGGATGCCCTCGTCGTAGAGGAACTGCTTACCCCGGGCGTGACTGATTCCGTGGTCGGTCCAGAAAAATACGGCGGTATCGTCGGCAATGCCTTCTTCATCGAGCCGTTTCAGTATCTTGCCGATCTGCATATCGAGGTATATCACGCTGTTGAGATAACGCGCCCAATCCCGGCGAAGCACCGGATGGTCCGGGTAATACGGCGGCAGCTTCACCTTCGCCGGGTCGACGGGATTTGGTACTTCCACACTGCGGTACTTGCCGCCGCGAAGCTGTATTTGCGCAAAGAAAGGCTGGCCTGGCGCCCTGTCTTTCCAGTCGGCGCCGTCGTAAATCGCCCCATCCCAGACGAAGTTATAGTCGGTCTTGCCGAGCTTGTCGGGGCGCTTGGTATCGCTGTGGTAAACGGTCGTCTTGGGGCCGCCGTTGACAACGTAATAACCTTGCCTACGAAAGTACTCCGGCAGCAGCTTGATATCCGCCGGCAGGTTGATCTCGGAACCTTTCCAGGAGCTTCGATGATGGTGGGCCCCGATGGTGGTCTGGTACATTCCGGTAATCATAGCCGATCGGCTCGGCGAGCACACCGGTGCAGTTACGTAGGCGTTCGTGAACCTGGCACCCTGGCCGGCAAGACGGTCGATGTTCGGCGTGCTGATGGTCGTTTCGCCGTAGCAGCCAAAGTGCGGCGACATATCCTCCGCAATTATCCAGAGGATGTTGGGCCGATGCTTTCGGCTTGCCCGATAAAAAGCGTTAGTGCATCCGTCGGTCAGCAGACCGGCAAAGGCAAGACCGGCATTTTTCAGAAAACTTCGGCGGTCCATCAGTATCTACAACTGCGGCGGCAAGGGTCAGTCATCGCAACCAGACGGCTTCCACACGGTGTCGCCGGGCATCAATTTGAACTGCTGTAAGGACATCGCGTACGCGCCGCCGCCGGGACTGTACATCGATGGGTCCCTTCGCCAATCACCGCTCCAGTTCGTCGAGTAACACAACCATGCGCCCCGGCCGTCCGGCTCAATGAATTTGCTCGGTATATTGACGAAGTATGCATACGTGCCGAAGCGCTTCATATAGGTTACGATTTTCCACGGACCGGTGATGCTGTCCGATTCGAGGATGTACGTGTTGTAGCGGTCCATCGTCGTGCCGCCGTCGGTGACGCACATAAAGAACTTCTTCAGCGGCGCGTTGTAGGTCATCGTAACGCAGCCCATATTGTTGTTCCACTCGGCAAGCGGCTTCATCTTTTCAAAGTCGTGCGTCCATCGGGCCCGGCCACGGCTGTCGAGACCGGCAAAAAACTCGTACTTCGAGGCATCGTTGATATTCTCTATGCTGGGTGTGACCCTCAACAGATAAACCGCGTCGCCGGTAATCCAGCTTGCGTTGGCGACCTTGCGGGGTTTCGGGTCCGGCACCAGTGCACCGTGCGCCACAAGGTAGGCCTTGCCGTCGGGCGAGTGCTCCATATTTTTCCCGAAGTCAACAAAGTGCGGCGAGCCTATGCGGACGGGGCCTTTGAATTCGGCCGGCTCAGGAAAGAGGGGCTTTTCGGGTGTGTGCGGGCACTTCCGCCAGGTCTTTCCGAAATCGGTCGATGTGCGAAACCCGACGAAAGGCCCCAGCACGTCCCAGTTAAGGCCTTTGTCGCGGACGGCCAGGCAGTACGTGCCGTGGTACCACACGCCGTTGTATACCAGGTACGCAGAGGGATAGCGCCCACCGTACGGCAGGGCGCTGGCCTTGACGATGCTTACGAACTCGACTTTCAGGTTCATAGGGTCGTCGCCGATGATTTTGGCGTTTCCGGTTCGTGCCTTGGCACCGCCCCCGGAGCCGCACTTGTGGCCCTCGACCGTTCCATCGGTGAAGCCCGAATAGAGGTTGCCGTCGGCCGCCCAGGAAGGATACCATGTGTCGGCACTTGTGTAGGCCTTGTGCTTGCCGGTGAAGATGATGCCGCTGAAGTCATCGGATTTTTCAAAAGGGCAGTCCGAGGGAATCTGCGGCGGCCAGACCGTCGGGCCCGTCTTCATTTCGTTCGCCTGCTCGGTACTCATCGCCAAAGCGGCATTCCAGGCAAACGCAACCACCAGCAGGCTCACCAAGGGCAAACGCAGTGACAGGTATCTTCTTGTGGACATAGTCCGTCCCCTAAATCATTTCTTGTACCATTGTACTGTATCAAGTTTCACCGTTCAACAACCCCAGCGCCGGGTCGTTGATTTCTTTCATCTTCTTCATCAGCCTGGCATTGAGCACATCGCGGATTTGCTGAATCTTTGGATCGGATGAGCCTATGAGGTTCCGGGTTTCTTCCGGGTCGTCAGCGAGGTTATAAAGCTCATCTCCGCCCTCGTGCTTGAAATCGCGAACCAGCTTCCAGTAAGGCGTGCGATAGCAGCGAAGGACCGCGCCCGTCTGGTGCCACGGCCACATCGTGTACTGGGCGAAAAGGTCGTTGTCCCACTTGACCGCTGCGTCTTTTGTCAGCAGAGGCAGAAAGTTTCGGCCGTGAACGGTCACCGAACCGGCCGCCGGAACGCCGGCCATCGCGAGGATCGTAGGGAACCAGTCCAGGTTCGTTACTGTTTCCGAGACGGTGGTACCGGCCTTGATGACACCGGGCCAGCGTATTACCGCCGGGACCTTCAGCGAATTGTCGTAAAGATTCGGACGAGGCCCACGATTGTCGGTAAGCAGGTATCGGCCGTTGCCCTTGTGCCAGATGCCGTTGTGTGCAAGATTGTAACCGTTGTCGGAGGTGAAAATAACGATGGTATTTCGGCTGATGTTCAATTCGTCGAGCGTATCCAGTAATCGCCCCAGGTTCCGGTCGGCGCTGGCGACGCTTGCGAGGTACTCGCGCATCATCCGCTTTGCCCGCGGGATGTCCAGCCGCGGGTAATCAGGCTGTGGCAGCACCGGGTCGCTGTTCCTGAAGCGGCCCCAGTCGGCGTCGGACAGCGGCAGCCATGTACGGTCGCCGTCGGCGGTAAAATTGGCGGTGTTGGCGTGCGGGGCCCAGAAGTGCAGCGACAAGAGAAACGGCCCTTTGCTGTTGCGCCGGACAAAATCGATCGCCAGGTCCGTCAAAATATCAGGAGTGTAGCCGCTGACTTTTTGAACCTTCCCGTTTATTTCGACCATTGGGTCCTTGGATATTGCGCCGCCCGCACGAAAGCCGGCAAACTCATCGTAACCGTAGTGCGTTGGATAATAGCGGTCCTTCTTGCCGAGATGCCACTTGCCGATAAGCGCGGTTGCGTAACCTGCCTCGTCGAGCAGGCGCGGCCACGTGGCCAGCCTCACATCAAGACCCAACTCGCTGTTACGGTTGCTCAGATAATCGGGTATCCCGACTTCACTGCTATACCGGCTGGTCAGAAGACTCGCCCTCGAAGGACTGCAGACCGGCGTGGTGACAAAGTAATTGAGCAGCCGCACACCCTGCCGGCACAGCCGGTCTATGTTGGGCGTATAGGCCTGTGGGTTCGGGGCCGCTCCAAATGCCCATGGCCCCTGGTCATCGGTCATTATGAATATGATGTTTGGTTTTTCCGCCCGACTTTGGGCGGTGAAAGGCTTCACGCCGGCTGTGCACGAACCCGTCGTGGCCGCAACCGCACCGGCGCCGAGCAGTTTCAGAAAATCACGTCGTGTGTACTCTGTCACGCGCGCAACCCACCCACCAGAAGTTCTTCACTTGCCACGCCGACACAACACGCGGTCTTACGTGGCGGATTATTTGCTTTCGCTGCCATAGTAACCTTTTCTAAGCGTGAAAAACTTTTCTCCTCCTCGTGAGCCGAGATAACGCTGGTCCTGACTGCCCATCCAGTCCACCAGCCGGTTCATCAAGTCCGACTTAACCTGCGCATAGCGTGCGTCGGCCCACAGGTTATTCCTCTCCTGCGGGTCGTTCTGCATATCAAACAACTGGCCCTGGCATTTGCCCGTGTTTGTGATGTCGTGGTAAACGTTCAGCTTGTACCTTTCGGTGCGGAACATCGTAGCTTGGATGGGCGGATCAAAATACTTATGGCTGGGACCGTAGCCACTATTTCTGTACATACAGACCGCGTAATCCCGGTAATTAGCGTATTGCTTATCGTGTTTTATCAACGCCGTCAGGTCCATCGAGTCCGGCATCGTTCGCGAAAGCGTTTCCGCATCCACGCCGGCTGCGGAAAGTACGGTGGCGGCTATGTCAAGCTGCTGAACAGGATGTGCGACGCGCGTGCCCGGGTTAATCCGGCCGGGAAAACGCATCAGCAGCGGCACATGCACCGACGGTTCATAGAAAAACGCCCCCTTGGTGAAAAGGCCCCGGTCCCACACCATATCCCCGTGGTCACTGACGAAAATCACCAGCGTGTTATCCGCCAGCTTATGCCTGTCGAGACAGTCAAGTATCCTGCCTATCTGCCGATCGAGAAACGCGATCGAGGCGTAATAACCTTTTCTCTGCTCGTGGATGTCGGCGCTGAAGGTTTTGCTGGTAGCCTTTATCTGTGCGGCCTTGTCCAGCGCACGCCTGACACCATCGGGAAGGTTGGGATCATCCTCCAACGGTTGCGGCTGCGGGATCTTTGCATCGTTTACCCACTGCCGCGATTCTATGGGATGGTCGAAATATGGGTCGTGCGGGTCGAAAAGGCTCATCATTATGAAAAACGGACGTTTTCTGTCTCTATGTTCTATAAGGTCGATCGTAGTATCGGCAGCCCATCGCGTAAGATGCAGCTCGGCGGGGAAGTGGTGCAAGCTCTTGCCTTCCTTCTGCAGCTTCTTGAAAAACACAGGGTCCTTTTTTCTGACCCATCTCGCATAAGCGTTATACTTGCTGTCCAGGTTCAAGCCGGGGTCCTCGCACCAGTGATAGTGCTCGAAGCCGTCATTGGGATGCCTGGCCTCGGCCTCATGCCAGATGCCGGAAACGTGAAGCTTGCCGACAAGCGAGGTCTCATAGCCGAGTTTTTGAAGACGCTTGGAAAACAGGACCTGGTCGTCAGGAAGAATATCGTGGAGCTTGTAGACACCGTGGCCCGGCAGATACCTGCCCGTCCACATACTGGCCCTGGAGGGCGTGCAGATGGGGCAGGGGCTGTAGCAGTATTCGAAAAGCGCCCCCTCAGCCGCTATTCTGTCCAGGTTTGGCGTTTCTATAATCTTGCACCCATAGCACCCAAGTGAATCAAATCGCTGCTGGTCGGTCATCAATATGAGCACATTCGGCCGGCCGACAGCCGCAGCCGACCTCGGCGAAGACCCCACACTCAAACAGCCGGGCACCGCAACTGCGGCCGCACCAAGGCCTGAAAGCTTCAGAAACTCCCTGCGATTGTAATCATGAGATCTCATTTCTAATTTCCCCGAATTCGGTTATTTCTGGAAACTGTTTCACACTGCCTTTTGAAATCTGTTGCAGCGTAGCAACTCCCCTAAGCATACCGCAGGCACCTAGCGCTTTTCAAGTGCCTGGCTAACCAATTTCAGCGCAAGCTCGTCCGAATCGCCGTATTTCCCTTGCAGACGTCGCAATTGGGCCTTCAGTTTTTCCGCCAGTGCTTCGTATTCCGGCCGCCCGTAAAGATTATTAAGCTCGTTGGGATCGTTTTGCAGGTCGTAGAGTTCCCAGGCGTCGATGTCGTAGTAAAAATGGATGAGCTTGTAGCGTTCCGTTCTGATTCCGTAGTGTCGCTTGACCGAATGGGCGCCGGGGTACTCGTAGTAATGGTAGTACATCGCCGTTCGCCAGTCGGCCGGCGTATTTCCCAGCAGCAGAGGTTTAAGCGACCTGCCCTGCATCCAACCAGGCACCGGCACGCCGGCGACATCAAGAAAGGTCTCGGCAAAGTCCAGGTTCAGCACGATATCGTCGTTTACGGCCCCCCCTGTAATGCGTTTGGGCCATCGCACCAGAAGCGGCATCCGCAGCGACTGCTCGTACATAAACCGCTTGTCAAACCAGCCGTGGTCACCGAGAAAGAAACCCTGGTCGGAGGTGTAAACTACAAGCGTATTTCGACCAAGGCCGGATGCTTCAAGGTAATCCAGCAGTCGGCCGACATTGTCATCGACCGACGCCACGCACCGAAGGTAGTCCTTTATGTATCGCTGGTATTTCCAGTTTGTCAGGGCCGGGCCTTTAAGCTGCGGCGGAGGCTCGACTTTCGTATCGCCGGGGACCTTCAGATCCTCGGCGATGGTCATACGCTGCTGACGGGCGGCGTCGCTTCGGGTTTTATAGTTGTCGTTGAAGGTCATCGGCGTGGGGATATCCTTGCCGACGTACAGATGGGCGTGCTTGCGGTCCGGCTGCCAGTTGCGGTGCGGTGCCTTGTGATGGCACATCAGCAGGAACGGTTTGCCGACCCTGCGGTTCTTGAGCCATTCGATGCAAAGGTCGGTGATTATGTCGGTGACGTAACCTTCGTGCTTTTTTCTGTGCCCCATTTCCACAAACGTCGGGTTGTGATAGCGTCCCTGGCCCGGCAGCACGTTCCAGTAGTCAAAGCCCGCCGGTTCGCTCTTGAGGTGCCATTTGCCGATGACGGCCGTTTCATAACCGGCCTGCCGAAGCAAGGCAGGAAAAGTCTGCCGGCCGGGGTCAAACCTTGCGCGGTTATCGATGACACCGTTGACGTGGCTGTACGTGCCGGTCAGAATCACGGTCCTGCTTGGAGCGCAAAGAGAGTTTGTACAAAAGCAGTTTGTAAAGCGCATACCCTCTTGCGCCAGCCGATCCAGATGGGGTGTCTGGTTTATCCTGCTGCCGTAGCAGCTCAGCGCGCCGGCGGAATGGTCGTCGCTCATTATGAATATGATATTGGGCCTGGCGCCAGTACCACCATCGCTCGGCGAGTATCTCCCGCCAAAACAAGCCGGCATCGCCGCAGTCACGGCCCCAAGAGCCGACAACTTCAAAAAGTCCCTGCGGTTGCACCCAGGGCCTTTTGCTCGTACAGCAGGGCGTTGGCTTATTTGCGAATCCATCTGACGTTGTGCGTTACGTCCTTTTCCCAGGCGACGTATTCACCCCGAAGCGCCTCGGCCAGAGCGGCCTTCTGCCGGATAAGGTTATTGCTTTCGCCGATGTCATTCTCAAGGTCGAAAAGATACCGCTTATCGCCGCGGACAAGCAGTTTCCACCTGCCCCTGCGGACCGCATACTGGCTGCGGAATCTCCAGAAAAGTGTTCGCCTGGGTAGTTTCTCTCCCTGCGTAAGCAAGCCCAGCAGACTCACGCCGTCCAGGTCAAGTCCAGCCGGAAGCTTGGCGCCGGCCATTTCAACCATCGTGGGAAACAGGTCCATCGTCATTGCGGTTTCATCGGTGACGCTGCCTGGCTTTATTTTGCCGGGCCAGTAAGCAATTGCAGGGACACGATGCCCACCTTCCCAGAGTTCAGACTTTTGACCTCTGCACGGAAGATTACTGCCGACCCAACTATATGCGCCGTTGTCCGAGGTGAAGAAAATCAGCGTATCTTTTTCCAGGCCCAGTTTTCTGACGGCCGCCGCTATCCTGCCGACGCCCGCATCCAGCGCCTCGACCATCTCCTTGTAAGCAGCCTTGCGTTCTTCGACGGGCAGGTATCTCCGGCCGTACTTCGCCTTCGACCAGTAGTTGCCGCCGACGACTCGTTCGGCCTGGTCGTTAGGCCCCTGGAATGGAAAATGCACCGCCTGGTACGGGATGTAAACGCAGAACGGCCTATGGCGGTTCCTGCGGATGAAATCTATGGTATGGCGGGTCAACAGTTTGGTCGAGTAGCCCGGCTCCGGCACCAGTTCGGTGTTCTTCCACCAGTCGGGCCGGCCTGAACGGTCGATGTGTGAAAAGTAATCCGACCCACCGGCCACAAAACCGCGGTACTCGTCAAAACCCTGTATATTGGGCCCGAACGGCGGCTTGTATCCCAGGTGCCACTTGCCGAAACAGGCCGTGGCATAACCGGCCTTCTTAAGCACCTCCGCGAAGGTTATCTCGTCGGGCGACATACCGGTATCGTAGTTGCTCTTGCACGACAGAACGCTTTCAATTCCGGCTCGCTGCTGGTATCGCCCCGTCAGCAGCGCCGCCCGCGTCGGGCTGCACATTGGTCCATTCGAGTGAAAATCGGTGAACCTCAGCCCCGCCTTCGCCAAAGCATCAAGATTTGGCGTCTGAATGGTCTTGTTGCCGTAGCAGCCGATGTCACCGTACCCGAGGTCGTCGGCAAGAATCAGGATAATGTTGGGTTTGCGGGCCGGTACCTGGGCCGAGCCGCCCTGCAAACCCCGCAGGCAGCCCAAAAGCCCGCCCGATGCAACGGTAACCCCCAGCCCCTTGAGAAAATCCCGTCGGTTGCAACTTGAACAAACCATTGGCCACCCTTCATTCGTCGGATTCGTATGCCGGGGCCAATTGCACCGAAACATATCTCGGTTGCTGGCCGAACATCAGACCACCTCGCCGATGGGGGTCGTCACTGACATCACCTATTTCGTGATGACCGTTGCGGCACGCCCGCAACGGCATCAACGCCTAACCGGCCGCGAGCAATGTCTTTGCCACGTCGACCGCCGTGGCTGCATCGGGGGCATAGCCATCGGCACCGATCTTGTCGGCGTAGTCCTGTGTTACCGGTGCGCCGCCGACCATAATCTTCGCCGTAACGCCCGCATCCTTCATCACCTTAAGCGTCTTCTCCATCGCGGGCATCGTCGTCGTCAACAGAGCGCTCATACCCACAATCTGTGCGCCCGAGGACTTCGCCTGCTCGACAAACTTCTCCGGCGGCACGTCGATACCCGCATCCATCACGTCGAAACCGGCCCCCTTTAGCAGCATCGCCACGAGGTTCTTGCCGATATCGTGCAAATCGCCCTGGACCGTCCCGATAAGAAAGGTCCCGGCCGACTTGACCCCGGCCTTCACCAGCTCGGGCTCGAGGACCTCCATCGCCGATTTCATCGCCCTGGCCGCGATGAGAACCTCGGGTATGTAGATCTCGTTCCTCTTCCAGCGGGCGGCAACTTCGTCCATCGCCCCTATCAATCCTTGGTCCAGAATGCTCTTGACCGCCGTACCGTCTTCGACCGCGGCCTTGGTCAGCTCCACTGCTTTGGCCTGATCGCCGCTGATGACCGCCTCTGCCAATGCCTTCAAGTCTGCCATACCTTTTCACCCCGACACAATCATTTTGAAGCTTTTCCGGGCGAACGTCGCCTCGGCATAGAGCAGAATTAGACATTATTTTGCCGGTCGACACAAGGCCGGGCTGCAATTTTTCGCAGCAGGCCGCGGGCCGGGTCGGCAAAACAACGCCAAACTCGGCATTGACGGCAGCGTCGAAGTAGGTTAAGGTCCTCGTTTTCGGCATCCACGAAGGCCGTTGATGCCGCAACAGCCCGCCTTCGTGGTACGGATTATGTGATGATAGGGCCTGTATGAGCAACTACATAGTGCTGGTAAAACAAGTTCCCGACGTTACGCAGATAAGCGACAACGCGTTCAATCCCGAAACGGGCACGCTGATCCGCACGCGCCTGCCCAGCGTTATCAACGAGCTGGACACCCACGCCCTGGCCTTGGCGAACCAGATGCGCAAGGAAAGCGGCGACCGGAACGCCAGAATAGTTTGCCTGACGATGGGACCTCCTATGGCTGAGGAGGTTCTGCGGTACTGCCTCAGCCGATGCGCCGATGCGGCCGTGCTGCTTACCGACAGGGCCCTCGGCGGCGCCGACACGGTTGCTACTGCCAACCCCCTTGCGTTTGCCGTCAGGAAAATCGTTAAGGAGATGTTTTCGGGCGACACCGATTATTACGTAATTTGCGGTATGCAGTCCGTTGATGGCGACACCGCCCAGGTCCCCGCTCAACTTGCCGAGGAACTACAACTGCCGTGTGTAGCCTACGTTACCGGCGCCGAGTATAGCAACGGCCGGTTCCAGTTCACCAGGATAATCAGTGGCGGCAGCCAGGTGGTCGTCCCCATACGAACGCCCGTAGTCATCACCGTCGCAAAGCACGACTATCCGCTTTTTGCCACCTTCGCCGCCACTCGAAGGGCACAAAAACTGCCGGTAACCCGCTGGAGTGCCGCTGACCTGGGGGCAACTCACATAGGTGTGGCCGGTTCGAAGACCAGCGTCATAAGGGTTTTTCCTCCCGGCAAAACCACCAGGAAGTGTCAGCAAGTCAAGGATGTTCAATCGTTCGCTCGTTTGCTGATTGCCAGTTACAAAAGTGCCGGTGCCTCTGACAACCGCAAGGACGCCCAAGCCGAGAGGCGATACGTGCTGCCGGCCAGGCGGGAGAGTATGCTGGACAGGAGTTTTGAGGCCACGCAGAAGGAGCAGCAGGATTACAAAATCCTCACTGACAAGCTCAAAGAGCAGGGAATCACTGACGTCGCCAAAATAGATGACAATGCTCGCTCAGCCATTCTTGCCGCAGCCGGCAAACGTTTCCACGGCAGGGCCTTGGACGATATGCTCAAAGGCCTTCGATTGTCCGAGCCGAGCTACAAGGGCGAGGTTTGGGTCGTGGGTGAGCACAACGACGGTGTGGTTCACCCGGCCACGTTTGAGCTTATTGGCAAGGCCAAGGCCCTTGCCGAGGCCCTTGAAACCACCGTCGGCGTATGCATCGCTGGTACCCGGCTTGAGCCGCTGACCAAGGAGCTTATCGCCGCCGGTGCAGACAATGTCTATTTGATTGACCACGAACTGCTGGAGCTGCCCGACCCGTCGGCCCACCGCAAGGCCGTTGCCGATGCAATCGGACGGTATTGGCCGCAGATAGTACTGTTCGCGGCGACCCCGTGGGGCAGAATGTTGGCACCGATGGTTTCCTACAGGCTCGAGTGCGGCCTGACCGCTGACTGCACCTCCCTGGATATAAGGGATAGTTCACGCCGGGGCTTGATAGGGATTCTCTTGCAGACCCGCCCGGCACTCGGCGGCAATGTTATGGCGACCATCTGCACCAAGAACTCGAAATCACAGATGGCCACGGCCAGGCCGGGAGTTATGAAGAGATTGCCGCCCGATTACTCGCGCAAGGGTAAGATAATTCACCACAAGGTGGCCCTGAGCAGCCGCGATTTGAGCCTTGAGTTTGTCAAGACCGAGCGCAGCACCGGCGGCGTTGACTTATCCGCGGACGTGGTGATAAGCGGCGGAAAAGGTATGCAAAGCCGCGACAACTACGAAAAGCTGGTCGGTTCACTGTGTCAGGCCGTGGCTGCGGCGCTCGGCACGAGGGTCGAAAGAGGCGCCTCGCGAGCGGCCGTGGAACAGGGCTTTATCGACAGGGCCCACCAGGTCGGGCAAACCGGCACCTCCATCGGGCCGAAACTCTACCTGGCGCTGGGTATCTCAGGGGCCATTCAACATATGATAGGCGTGGCCAACTCCGAAACGATAATGGCAATAAACAGTGACCCACAGGCGCCCATCTTTAAACACAGCGATTATTATCTGCTCGGCAGCGTCGAGCAGATCGTGCCCGAACTTGTCGAGGCACTACAAGGCGAGCTGCAAGAGTGACACAACAAGACAATAATAACTACAACTACACGGACGTGCTCATCGTCGGCGCGGGACCGGCCGGCCTTGCCGCGGCCATCAGGTTGAAGACGCTGCGCCCGCAGCTCAATGTCTGCGTCATTGACAAAGCTGCCGCAGCGGGCCAGCACAATCTTTCCGGCGCCGTACTCGAGCCGCAGGCGCTGCACAACGTGCTCGATTCGGCGGTGCCCGACTGGCAGGATACCGACCAGGCACGGGCGATTCTGGCCAATAAGGTCCGGCGTGACAACGTTATGTTCCTGCTCGGAAAAAAACTGGCATTCAATATCTCCTTTATGATAAAGCTTGCCGGGGCGCTGCATCTGTCTTTTGGGCAGATGACTCACATCGGCGACTACATAGTGTCGATAAGCAAGCTGACGAAGTGGTTGGCGGACATTGCCGCCGGACTCGGTGCAGAGGTACTCACCGGCTTTGCGGCCGAGGATATCGTTATCGACGACGCGACGCAGCGAGCCACAGGTGTCAAACTCGTGGACCAGGGCAGAGACCGACAGGGCAACCAGCAGCCGAACTTTGTCCCAGGCGAACTCATAAAAGCGAGGTTCGTCGTTCTGGCCGAAGGCTGCGACGGGCTGTTAACGGAAAAGTTCGTCGAAAAAGCAGGATTGCAGAGGCAGTGCCCGCAACTGTACTCGGTCGGCGTCAAGCAGATCCTCAGGGTCACCGCCGAGCAGTACGCCGAATTTGGGTCGGACCGCGTTGTGCACGCGATGGGCTATCCCCTCTGGACGCCGGTGCTTGGGCCGGGTATGTTCGGCGGCGGGATAATGTACCCGGTGGAAGATGAGCACATCGCCGTGGGGATGATCGTCGGGGCCGACTGGAAATACCACGATTTCAACCCCCAGGACGCACTGGAGAGATTCAAGGAACACCGCTTCATCAGGCGCTTCGTCGACGGCGGCACGGTCGTCGAGGCCGGCGCCAAGATGATACCTGAGGGCGGCTATTACTCCATACCGAGGCACCCGCAAACGCGCACTATTGGAAAGGCCAATGTCTTGATCGTCGGCGACAGCGCCGGGTTCGTGAATATGCTCAAGATCAAGGGCCTCCACAACGCCATTGATTCGGGCGTTTGCGCAGGCGAGGCAATCGCCCAAAGCATTGAGCGTCCTGACGATGCGGCTGCAAAATACACCGAGCTTGTGGCTGACTCAACTATCGAAAAGGAAATGAAATCAGCCAGGAACTTCCGCCAGGCGGTCGCGCAATTCGGACCGCTGCAGGGAATGCCGCTTTCAGTTTTCGGCGGCTTGTTGCCGAGATTCGATGTCGAAGAAGACTACAAAGCGATGACCACCGCCCGCTACAGGCTCAAGCCCGACAGGCAATTCGACAAGGACACCTTCACCGCAATGGCCGCCACCGAGCACCGCGAGGACCAGCCTTCGCACCTGCGGATACTCGACAAGGAGATTTGCCGCTCAAGATGCGCGGCACTTTTCAACAGTCCCTGCATAACGTTCTGCCCGGCCGGCGTCTACGAGACGATTCACGGTCAGGTCGAGCCGGCCAACGCATCCAACTGCCTGCACTGTAAAACCTGCCAGAGAAAATGTCCCTTCGACAACATTCGCTGGACCGTTCCCGAAGGCGGCGGCGGACCGCGCTACAAACGTATGTAAGCTGTCACCGCCGGCACCTGCGGCAAGGTGTTCATTGCGCGTGCCGGGTACCATTCGGGACGCTTTTTGAGAGATGGTCATTCGGCGGCAAACTCTGTTGGCGCACACCAACGACCTGCGGTTTTTCATCTGCCGGGGGGTGAGAAAATAATGGAGTATCCGGCTCAAAAGACCTCCAAGCCGGTCTGTCAGCGGGTTACTGCTTGGCCTGCTCTTGAGCCTTCTTGGCGGCCTTTTCCCGCTGGATGGCGTCGTATATCTCGCGGCGATGAACCGCTATTTCACGGGGGGCGGTTATCCCCAGGCGAACCTTGTCGCCCCGCACATCCACGATGGTGATCTCGACATCGTCCCCGATCATAATCGAT
The DNA here is from genome assembly GCA_964429265.1 of uncultured Pirellulales bacterium. Lineage (GTDB taxonomy): Bacteria > Planctomycetota > Phycisphaerae > Sedimentisphaerales > Anaerobacaceae > CAYSBK01. Next base: position 29,158 of record CAYSBK010000007.1, read on the forward strand.
TCATCTTTCTGTCTGCTCAAAACCAACATTTTCAACTCCTTTTGTCGGCTGGCTTTATCTCTACTACGCGGAAGCCGCCCCGGCTGTTCGCTGCCGGCGAAGCCTGTTTTTGCCTGTCCGCCCGCCCGAATAGGACTTAGCCCCGTGCTGCGGCGGGCAACCCCGGCGCAACCGCACAGCCATAGCTATATTTTCGGCCAGAACCGCACGTCAAAACAGCAATTTTTGCACAATGTGCCGATCCAGCCGGCCGCCAGAACCCGCCCCTACGCAAGTCCTTGTCTTGTAAACGCTTACAAACACCCCCCCTGCGGAAGAATACCCGCTTATCCGCCGCCGTTGTTTATCCGCCCATTCGGGGGGCTAGCCCCCTTTTCGCCAGTGCCTGTACCTGACCGCCAGCCAATACCCGCAAATCGCCCCTATCGCGGCGAAACTGACCATTTGTATCGGCAGAATCGAAGCAACCCTGTTAGGGTAGAACACGGCCGGCCAGTACGAAGCCAGCCGCGCAATACGGTCGGGCTTGACGTAACTCATTGCTGCCAAAGCAGTTACGACAGGACCCGCCACCGTCGGCCACGCAGGCCCGGCCCCCAGCACGCTTTTGCAGACGAAACCGGCAGCCGCAAACGCCACAAGCACCGAAAAGCCAATCTGAGCTGCCGCCGGCTGACCAAAAACCGCGCCCATCTGTCGGTCATAAAAACTTACGTCACAGGCCGTAAGACCGATAACCAGCCACGCAACCACCACCGACCCCGCTACCGCAGCCGCCGCAGTGAGGTAGCCGCCCGAACCGGTCTCGGCCCAGCGGCTACGCTGCGTGGGTTTCGGGGCTGCAATAACTGCACCGACTCGCACCCCTGCAAAGCCGGCCAGAACAACTCCAAGCCAGGCGAATCCCTCCCATTTAAGGCCCGCAAAAAGCGCCATACGCTGTTCCAGGCCGGCATTGGAACCCACCAGTGACGCCAGACTGCCGGTCAGCAGGGCCCAGACGGCCAACCCCACCGGCACGGCAAGAACGCCTACGTCCAGCCCATAGGGCCAGCTTACAAAATAGGCAATCAACCCTGCTGCGAACGCCAGCCCGGCCAATGCCATCACCGCCACCGGCTTTACCATTCCCCCCGCCAGCGAAAGCACCTCAAGACTGCAGCCCGGTGCCACCAGCGGCCAGGCCGCTGCGGCTACCAGCGCGACCCCCACGCCGCAGGCCGCTGCAATCCGCAATCTCATCAACCACGACAGTTGCAACAGACCACTCCGTAAAAACGACCCTTCGTATTAATTGTCTTAGGGTAGCACCGCCGGCAAGACTAATCAACAGCGCTTTGGGGCAAATTCACGCCCAGCTCCGCAGTTGCCAGCCAGCCGGTGACGTCTTCCCAAACACGGTTTACATCACCCGCTCTGCAAATTACAATACCTGCGGCAGGTTGTTTTGCAACGATTCAAAGAGTATTTTTCTCAGGTCGGCAAATGAAGGTACTGTTAGTCGGCGGTGGCGGACGCGAGCACGCTCTGGCGTGGAAACTTGCACAATCGAAACACCTCTCCAAGCTTTACATCGCCCCGGGCAACGCCGGTACCGCTGCCTGCGGCCGGAATGTTCCCGTCGCTGCCGACGACGTCGAAAAATTGACCGCTCTGGCCGTGGACGAAAAGGTGGACCTGGTGGTCGTCGGGCCCGAGGCGCCTCTTGCGGCCGGTCTGGTTGATGCGCTTGAAGCGGCGCAAATAATGGCCTTCGGTCCATCCAAAGCCGCTGCAATGCTTGAGGCCGACAAGGCGTTTGCCAAGCAGCTTATGCGGTCCTGCGCCATCTCGACCGCAGAGGCAAGGATATTTGACAGGTTCGATGATGCCAAGGCCTACATCGCAAGCAGAGACGAACCGGTTGTGGTCAAGGCCGCCGGCCTGGCCGCGGGTAAGGGTGTGTTCGTCTGTGACGACCCCGCCGATGCAATCCTGGCGGCCGAAAAAATTATGTGCGAGAAAACCTTTGGCGAAGCGGGAAACAAAGTCGTGGTCGAAGAAAAGCTACTCGGGGAAGAGGCTTCGATACTCGCCTTCGTCGACGGCCGTAACATCTATGTAATGGAATCTTCACAGGACCATAAGCCGATAGGCGACGGCGACACCGGACCCAACACCGGCGGTATGGGTGCCTACAGCCCCGCCCCCGTGGTGACCGATGCGATGATGGACCGCATTACCAGGGAGATTCTCGTGCCGGTGGTCGATGGGATGAACAGGAACGGCACCCCCTACAAAGGGGTTCTATATGCCGGATTGATGATAACGCCGGCCGGTCCACGGGTGCTCGAGTTCAACGTGCGCTTCGGCGACCCCGAAACCCAACCCATCCTTGCACGGCTGAAAAGCGACCTGCTGGAGGTTTGTCTTGCGGTCTGCCGAGGTAGACTCGACGAGGTCAGCCTCGACTGGGACAGCCGACCGGCGGTCTGCGTGGTTATGGCCAGTGCAGGTTATCCCGGCACGTATGAAAAGGGCAAGGTGATAACCGGCCTGGAAGAAGCCCAGAAGCTCGACGGCGTTATCGTCTTCCACGCGGGCACCTCGGCTGTCAACGGCCGGGTTGTCACCAGCGGGGGACGGGTGTTGGGTGTTACGGCGTTGGGAGAGGACATCGTCGACGCCAAGAGGCGCGCTTACCAGGCCGTCGAAAGAATCAGGTTCGAAGGCGCGTACTTCCGGCGTGACATCGCCGACAAGGCCGTAAACAGGCGGTGACCGCGCCCCGGCACCAACAAACGCACGGCCCGCGCTTTTTGAGTTCATACCATAGTCGTGGTATAATGCGGTGGTGGTTAATCGCGAAAACGCCAGCTCTCAAAAGCCGGCCGGCCGACTGCACCGGAGGTTGCATCGCCTCTTGCGGGTCCTGGGCATCGGCTGTATAGGTATAGCCGCAATACTAGCCGGCGGCGATTATGCGCTGCGCAGAATAGCAATCGCCCAGATTGTCGAGCTAACCGGCGCGATGGTGACCGCCGAATCGGTCCGCATCGGCCTCAACGGCACGGTTAGCCTGCAAAATGTCACTGTCAGCGTTCCCCCTGCAAGTCTCTGGCCCGAGCCGGTGCTCACCGCGCACCAGGTCAGGGGGCGATTCAACATCGCAAGCATGCTGCGCCTCCACCCGAAATTGTGCGACTTGAAAGTCCGTAATTTCAGGTTCAATGCGCTCTACGACCCCGGCCGCGGCAGGTGGAATCTTGCAAATCTGAAGATCGCCCTTCCGCGAAGTGCCGCCAATGCGCCCCCGCCGACAATTCGCCTTGAAAACGGCACACTGTCCTACGGGAACGTCCGCGCCGGCAAGACCCACACCATCGCGTCAATTCCCCTCGCAGCTCTTCTCAAATCTTCAGACAGCCCCGGCGAAGGTTATGACTTCCGGATCACTACCGCCACGCGACGGGGTTACGGTCCCAGCCGGCTCGAAGGGCACTTCAAGCCCGGCAAGGTCGTCGTCACAGGCAGCATTTGCTCCACCGATGTGGCGGCCCTGCAGCGCGTCTGGACCGTCGGAACCCTGGCCGCACAACTGCTGTACGACAGCAAAGGCGACTATTCGTTGAAACTCTCAATCAAAGACCTGCTAAGTACCCGTAAGCCCAGCGGCCTGGCGGTAACCCTCGACAGCGACGTCCTTCTCAAAAAGACCGGCGCGTTTGCGGCCCTGCAGAGATTCTTCGCCCGATACCGTCCCGCCGGCAAGGTCGACCTCAAGCTCAACGCAGCCGGCAATCTTTATCACCTCTCCGATAGCACCTTCGATGGAACCGTCCACTGCCGGAACGTCTCGATTTGCGACCGCAAATTTCCATACCGACTCGAACACTTAACCGGAGAAGTCCGCTTCACGCCCGATACCGTCGAACTGAAACGACTCACCGCCACCCACGGCAGCGCCACCGTGACTATTGCGGGTAATGTCAGTAACCTCAGCTCGTCCCCTGCCTACGACATACACCTGACGGGCGAAAACATTGCACTCGACAACGACCTGTACGCGGCGGTGAACGAAAACTATAAGAAGTTGTGGTCGACCTTCTCACCCAAAGGCTCCGTGGGTGTGGACTACCGCCTCAGCAAGACCCCCATGCAAACAAAGAAAGAAACGCTGAGCATCCGGCTCAATTCGGTGCACGCGGTGTACCGAGGCTTTGCCTATCCGCTTCATAATCTCCGGGGCGAGATTCTTTTCGACGAACGATGTTTCTACGTCCGCAACGTCGTGGCCGACTTTAACGATCGTACAATAACCATCAACGGAAAAACGTCTGCTGTGGACACCGACCGGCGTTCTTACTCGTTCGTTATAGATGCCAAGAACGTTCCGGTCGATGCTGTTCTGGCTCAAGCCCTTGCCGAGGAACAGAGGCGGTTTCTTGATAAATACGACGTGAGAGGTCTTGCGGACGCCCACATAACCGTCCAGGCGTCACCCGACGGCTCGGCAGGCCCGGACTTCGTGGCCATCGTCTCTCTCAGGCAGGCTTCCCTCAAGGTCCGCCTCCCACGGGAAAACGGCCTCGATGCCGCACCGACGGGACCGGCGCCCACCCTTGCCGTCTCGAACGCGACCGCACGCGTGGTCCTCACGCCGCGGTTCATCGGCATCGAGCAACTCCGGGGCCGCTATTACCACAGCAGTGTTTCACTGCAGGGCAGGATATCGCTGGCCGCCGGCACAGAACCACCGCGATACAACCTCCGGTTGGCGGTGCGTCAGTTGCCTTTGGATGACCGGCTGACTTCACTATTACCTCGATCGGCACAGAAGGTGCTTTCCAGGCTCAGACCGGAAGGAAATATCGATCTTACTGCGGATTTGTGCAACAACGGACACAATTGCCCCGTTTCCAGCATTGTGGTCAGATGCCTCGGCAACAGCGTCACGTTGCCCGCCGACTTCGGCGGCCTGATCGACAGGCTCGAAGATGTTACCGGGCAAATCATCATCACCGAGCACAAGATAGAGCTTAATGACATTCAGGCGAAGCCCGCACGTGCCGATGCGACAATCGCCGATGCCTCACTCGCTGCAAGCGGTGAAATAACACTGCCCGATGCCGATTCTAATCAGGTGGATTTCAAAGGCCGCCTCCGCCTGGAGAACTGTCCCCTGGACATGCTGCTCAAGGAAAGCCGACTATCGGCGCCGCTGGATATCCGCGGAAGCTATCGGCTCCCAAACACGCTGGAAAGTTGCCATGTCATCATCCCCGATGGAACCGCCACGATCAGAAAAAAGGTCATTCGGGCGCTGCGCACGGAGCTTCATTACGAAAAAGACCGCCGCCGCTGGCTCGCAAGGGAACTGACTGCGGATTTTTACGGTGCAAGGCTGCTGGGCAGATTCGAGATAAAGCACCCGGCCCCGGCCACGCCCCTGGAATACCTGTTGGAAGCAGCGTTTGAAAATGCCGACCTGGGCGGGTTCCTTGCTGATGCCGACACCAACGCCGGACCCCAAACAAAGGGTGATATGAGCGGTTCTTTGTCTGTGGTCGGCACAATCAACCCCCGCTTCGACAACGCCCCGGCCTCATCGGTTCAACCTCGCCGGGAATCCTCCAGAATCGGGCGATGCAGGTTAACCGTTCGGAATATGCAGGCAGGGGCGCTTCCGCCACTTGTGAAGCTGCTGAACGTGCTGCGCTTCAAGAAGCCGGGTGATTATGCATTCGACCGGATGGTTCTCGATTCATACATCAAGAACGACAACCTTTTCATAGAGAAGATCGACCTTGCGGGGCCGGCTCTTGCACTAACCGGCTCGGGCCGGATGCACCTTCCCAAATGGCAGTTGAATCTTCTGCTTTACGCCCGTGGACGCAGGCTCGCTGCGGCTGAACCCACTGTGCTGGAATCGCTCACCGAGAATATCGGCTCAGTGGCTGGACGCATCGAAGTAACCGGAGACATTCACGATCCCACCATTATCACAAGACCGCTGCCGGTTATAGAAGATACGCTCAGGATATTCCGCCCCAAGTAGCCCCCTCGGCAGCCCCCGGCTCCTCGCAAAGAAAATCGGGGCCTGGGAAACCCCCAGGCCCCGATTGGTATCAACGCAACCACCCACCGGCCTACGGCCAGAGCACTTCCTCCAGCCACATGGTCATCAGCTCTGCAAAGTCCCTGAAGTTGACCGCCTTTTGGCCCTGAGGCTCGCTGTCGTAGATATTGCTGGTCGCAGCAATCGGATAGTAACCGCTCGGGCCGAGAGCGATGTAGGCGATGTTCTCGTCGGACAAT